>NZ_JBSFYQ010000004.1:233118-296788 GCF_053599855.1 Micromonospora sp. NPDC005161 | reverse complement strand
GCGGGGCCCCCCCCCGGGCCCTCCTGCGGGTTGCGCCCCGCGGGGGGCCCCCCCCCCCCCCCCCCACCCCCCCCCCCCCCCCCCCCGGGGGGGGGGGGGGGGCGCCCCCCCCCCCCACCACCCTACGCTCGACTGTCCCGTCACCCGGAGGTTCAGCGAGAGCCGAACACAGGCGACGAACTGTCGTTACGCAACCTGACCAGTATGCCGCACGACCGGCGGCGGGTCTAATCGGGGTTACCTAGTTCACTTCATGATCTTGGTGACGAACCCGGCGCCGACGGTGCGGCCACCCTCGCGGATCGCGAACTTGAGGTTCTCCTCCATGGCGATGGGCTGGATCAGCTTCACCGACATGGTGGTGTTGTCACCCGGCATGACCATCTCGGTGCCCTCGGGGAGAGTGACGACACCGGTGACGTCCGTCGTGCGGAAGTAGAACTGCGGACGGTAGTTCTGGAAGAACGGGGTGTGCCGGCCGCCCTCCTCCTTGGAGAGGATGTAGACCGTCGCCTCGAACTCCGTGTGCGGGGTGTTCGAGCCCGGCTTCACGACGACCATGCCGCGCTCGACCTCGTCGCGCTTGGTGCCACGCAGCAGCAGGCCGACGTTCTCACCTGCGCGGGCGTCGTCCAGGGTCTTCCGGAACATCTCGATCGCGGTGACCTTGGTCTTGAAGCTCTTCTCCCTGATGCCGACGAGCTCAACGTCCTCGTTCGGCAGCAGCACGCCGCGCTCCACCCGCCCGGTGACGACGGTGCCACGACCGGTGATCGTGAACACATCCTCGACGGGCATCAGGAACGGCTTGTCGACATCCCGCTCCGGCTGGGGGATCGAGGTGTCGACCGCGGTCATCAGGTCCAGCAGCTTGCCGGTCCACTCGGGGTCACCCTCGAGGGCCTTCAACGCCGAGACACGGACGACCGGCAGGTCGTCACCCGGGTACTCCTGCGAGGAGAGCAGCTCGCGCACCTCGAGCTCGACGAGCTCCAGGAGCTCCTCGTCGTCGACCATGTCGCTCTTGTTGAGCGCCACGACGATGTACGGAACGCCAACCTGACGGGCCAGCAGCACGTGCTCGCGGGTCTGCGGCATCGGGCCGTCGGTCGCCGCGACCACCAGGATCGCGCCGTCCATCTGCGCGGCACCGGTGATCATGTTCTTGATGTAGTCCGCGTGGCCGGGGCAGTCGACGTGCGCGTAGTGCCGCGCCTCGGTCTGGTACTCGACGTGCGCGATCGAGATCGTGATGCCGCGGGCCTTCTCCTCCGGCGCCTTGTCGATCTCGTCGAACGGCGTGTAAGGGTTCAGGTCGGGGTACTGGTCGTGCAGGACCTTGGTGATGGCCGCCGTCAGCGTCGTCTTACCGTGGTCGATGTGACCAATGGTGCCGATGTTGACGTGCGGCTTAGTCCGCTCGAACTTCGCCTTCGCCACTGGTGTCCTCCTGTGGACTTCTTGGTTCGTACGCCCGGCGCGCCGGTCGGCGCTTAGGACTCTGTCGACAGCCTTTCCGGCCTGATGGCCGGAGAGCTTTTGTGGGTTCTGCGGCGATGAAGCCTACAGGCCCGGTCTCACGCAACCCGATCGTGGTGGCCGCGGGCGGGTGAACGCTCCCGCGACCGACCACGAATCAGCTGCTCGGGGACGTTACTCGCCCGTTGCCTTGGCGATGATCTCCTTCGCGACGTTCTGCGGAACCTCCGCGTAGGAGTCGAACTGCATGCTGTAGCTAGCCCGGCCCTGGGTCTTCGACCGCAGGTCGCCGACGTAGCCGAACATCTCCGACAACGGCACCAGAGCCCTCACGATGCGGGCGCCACTGCGCTCCTCCATCGCCTGGATCAGGCCGCGGCGGGAGTTGAGGTCGCCGATGACGTCACCCATGTTCTCCTCAGGAGTGGTGACCTCAACGGCCATCATCGGCTCGAGCAACGCCGGGTCGGCCTTGCGGGCCGCGTCCTTCATCACCATCGAGCCTGCGATCTTGAATGCCATTTCCGACGAGTCGACCTCGTGGTACTGGCCGTCCAGCAGGGTCAGCTTCACACCGACCAGCGGGAAGCCGGCAAGGATGCCGTACTGCATGGCGTCCTGCGCGCCCGCGTCCACCGACGGGATGAACTCCCGGGGGATGCGGCCACCGCTAACGGCGTTCGCGAACTCGTAGGTCGGCGAGTCGTTGTCCAGCGGCAGCGGCTCGATGCTCACGATGACCCGCGCGTACTGGCCGGAACCACCGGTCTGCTTCTTGTGGGTGTACTCGACCTTGTCCACCTTGCGGCGGATGGTCTCGCGGTACGCCACCTGCGGCTTGCCGACATTGGCCTCGACGTTGAACTCACGCCGCATCCGGTCGACCAGGATGTCCAGGTGCAGCTCGCCCATGCCGGAGATGACCGTCTGACCGGTCTCCTCGTCCTGCCGGACGCGGAAGGTCGGGTCCTCCTCGGCCAGCCGCTGGATGGCCGTGCCCAGCTTCTCCTGGTCGGACTTGGTCTTCGGCTCGATCGCCACCGAGATGACCGGCTCCGGGAAGGTCATCGACTCCAGGATCACCGGGTTCGCCGGGTCGGAGAGCGTGTCGCCGGTGGTGGTCTGCTTGAGGCCCTGCACCGCGATGATGTCGCCGGCCTGCGCCGACGGACGCTCTTCCCGCTTGTTGGCGTGCATCTGGTAGATCTTGCCGATCCGCTCCTTGCGGTCCTTGGTGGAGTTGACCACCTGGGAGCCGGATTCGAGCAGGCCGGAGTAGACCCGGACGTAGGTGAGCTTGCCCAGGTGCTTGTCTGTCTGGATCTTGAAGGCCAGCCCGGAGAACGGCTCCGACTTGGACGGCTTCCGAATCAGCGGGGTCTCGCCGTCGGTGGCCGTACCCTCGATCGCCGGAACGTCCAGCGGCGACGGCAGGAAGTCGACCACGGCGTCAAGCATCGGCTGGACACCCTTGTTCTTGAACGCCGAGCCGCAGAGCACCGGGTTGGCCTTGCCGCCGATGGTGGCGCGCCGGATGGCGGCCTTGATCTCCTCGACGGAGACCTCTTCGCCTTCCAGGTACTTCTCCATCACCGTGTCGTCGACGTCGGCCAGGGTCTCCATCAGCTTCTCGCGCCACTCGGCCGCGGAGTCGGCCAGCTCGGCCGGGATCTCCTCGACCGCGTAGTCGTCACCCTTCTGGGTCTCCCCACGCCAGGTGAGCGCGCGCATGCCGATCAGGTCGACGACGCCGATGTGGTCGCCCTCGAGCCCGATCGGGATCTGGAGCACCAGCGGGGTGGCGTTGAGCCGGTCGATCATCATCTGCACGCAGCGGAAGAAGTCGGCGCCGGTCCGGTCGAGCTTGTTGACGAAGCACATCCGCGGGACGTTGTACTTGTCGGCCTGCCGCCAGACGTTCTCCGTCTGCGGCTCCACGCCGGCGACACCGTCGTAGACCGCGACCGCACCATCCAGCACGCGCAGCGACCGCTCGACCTCGACCGTGAAGTCGACGTGGCCAGGCGTGTCGATGATCTGGATCGTGTGGCCCTTCCACTCACACTTGGTAGCAGCGGAGGTGATGGTGATACCACGCTCCTGCTCCTGCTCCATCCAGTCCATGACGGCAGCGCCCTCGTGGACCTCACCGATCTTGTACGTGATGCCGGTGTAGAACAGGATCCGCTCGGTGGTCGTGGTCTTACCGGCATCGATGTGCGCCATGATGCCGATGTTGCGTACGTTGGCGAGCGCGTCTGCGGCGGCCACTTCAATCCCTACTTATCGTCGTCTCGACTCAACTGGTGGCGGTTCCGGCGCCCGAGGGCGCCGGAACCAGGGTGTTACCAGCGGTAGTGCGCGAAGGCCTTGTTGGACTCGGCCATCTTGTGCGTGTCCTCGCGCCGCTTGACGGCGGCACCGAGGCCGTTGCTCGCGTCCAGCAGCTCGTTCATCAGCCGCTCGACCATGGTCTTCTCACGCCGAGCGCGGGAGTACGTGACCAGCCAGCGCAGGCCCAGCGTGGTCGCCCGCGTGGGGCGAACCTCGACCGGAACCTGGTAGGTGGCGCCACCGACACGACGGCTACGCACCTCGAGGGTCGGCTTGACGTTGTCCATCGCCCGCTTGAGGGTGACGACCGGGTCGGTGCCGGACTTCTCGCGGCAGCCCTCGAGGGCCGCGTACACGATGGATTCGGCGAGCTGACGCTTGCCACGGAGCAGGATCTTGTTCACCAGCTGGGTGACCAGCGGCGAGTTGTACACCGGGTCAGCGACCAGCGGCCGCCGCGGAGCGGGTCCCTTACGCGGCATGTCAGCTCTTCTCCTTCTTCGCGCCGTAACGGCTGCGCGCCTGCTTGCGGTTGCGGACACCCTGGGTGTCCAGCGAGCCGCGGACGATCTTGTAACGCACGCCGGGGAGGTCCTTCACCCGGCCGCCGCGAACGAGCACGATCGAGTGCTCCTGCAGGTTGTGACCGACGCCCGGGATGTAGGCGGTCACCTCGATCTGGCTGCTGAGCTTCACACGAGCGACCTTGCGCAGCGCTGAGTTCGGCTTCTTCGGGGTGGTGGTGTACACGCGGGTGCACACGCCGCGCCGCTGAGGGGAACCCTTCAGCGCCGGGGTCTTGGTCTTGCTCGTCTTTGCCTGGCGGCCCTTTCGGACCAGCTGCTGGATCGTGGGCACCGGGTTTCTCCGCTCCCTTCGGCCGCAATGTTGCGGCCGCGCCGTCTGCTCGTTAGCCGGCCTGATGACCGGCTCTCCTACATTCCGGCCAGGGCCACCTTGCGGAGGTCCCGGCACCCGCGGTCGGGCGTGTCGCCCAACTCACGGTCCCGGTGCGGACGCTGGCGCGGACGTACCGGGTTCTGTCACCGGCACGCGAGTCGCCCCGCCCCGGATCTTTGGCTTGTCGTGCCGCCGTCCGGACTCCGGATCCAGCGCACGCACGAGTTGCCCGGGCACGCCCGGGCACAAGGGGAAAGAGTACCTACCACAGCCGCCCAGGTCAAAACGGAATGGCCCGGCGAACGTCTCACACCCGCCGACCGGATCTCGTCCTGCCCCGTCGCCCGCGATGGGCACCTACAGGCACAAGTGTACCGGCTTCTCCGGAGGAACCACCCGTCGCCCCCGAGGCGGGCACCGACGACCCGACGCGCGACCCGCGTCAACCAGGCCGGGCGCCCGATCGGAGGGTGACCGGCCTCACGCCAGGGAGATCGCCAGCGCCAGGCCCAGACCCAGCAGGCTCAGCAGTGCCCCCGCCGCCCCGCAGCTGATCCCCGCGACCGCCAGGCCCCGGCCGGTGAAGCGGACCGCCGGCGGTTGGGCCGGCCGGCGGATCTGCCGCTGACCGAGCAGGCCGGCGCCGGTCGCCGCCACCCCGGCCAGCACGCCGAGCACGGTGAACGCCCCGGACGCCCAGACCCCGCCGGCGTTCGCGCCGAGCGCCCCGAAACAGATCACCAGCAGCGAGACCAGGATCGACGCGATCCCGGCCAGCAGCGCCCCGACGGCCAGCCCCGAGGTGACCGGGGGCACATCCAGGTAGACGACACCGAACGGGGTGCCCGATACCGACTCCACCCGCTTCGGCGGCCGGCGCTGGTCGTCGGTGGGCGGCGGTGGCACCGGCCGACCCGGCGTCGGGACCCAGCCGGGGCCGTGACCCGGCATCGGCTGCCCCCATCCCCCCGGCGCACCGTGCCCGCCCGCCGGGCCGGACGACGGCTGCCCCCAACCGGGCGGCACCGGGTACGGGTGACCGGAACCAGGCGGGGCCGCACCCCAACCGGGCGGCGGCGCCCCCCAACCGGGGGCCGACGCGGGATGGGCCGGCGCACCCCAACCGGGCACGGTCGGGGGTGGGTTGCCCCAGTCGGGCGGCGTACCCGGGCCGGGTGCGGCTGCGGGCGATCCCGGCTGCCCGCTCGGGTCGGGTCGCGCCCAGCCGCTCGGCTCGGACCCGCCCGGGCCGGGGGCCGACGCGCCAGGGTGCCCGGCCGGATCGTCCGCCGGGGGCCGCGCCGGTTCCGTCACGAGGTCCTCCTGTCACAGGGCCGCCACCGCCGCACGGCGGACACCCGTCAGGCTACCGCCGGGGCGCCGCCGCCCCGACGGGCGCGGCCGCGGGCGGCTCAGTCCATGTTCGCGGGGTAGTCGTGGCCGAACGGCGCGCCGGCCAACCGGACCACCCCGATCACCACCGCGGCCACCATGCTGACCGCGGCCAGCGCCAGACCGGCCCAGGCCAGCCGCTCCCCTCGCCGCAGCCAGACGCCACCGGTCAGAAAGCCCCCCGAGGCGTACGCCTCCCGGCGCGCCTGCCGCGCCAGGTGGAGTGCCACCGTCGCGGGCACCACCCCGCCGATGAACAGGCCGGTCAGCATGCCGAGCAGCCCCAGCGCGAAGACCGCCCGCGCCTTGGTGGAGCGGACCGGGTCGGGATCGAGCGGGTGGCGCAGGCCCTGCTGCGCGACGGACACCTGCTCGGGTGCGGTCGTCATGCCTCCATCATGCCGAACCCGGTCCGTGGGTGGGCAGCTCCGGACGCGACGAGGCCCCCGGCATCCGCCGGGGGCCTCGTCGTGCGGTTGGTGCTTAGCGGTACGACCCGAAGTCGAAGTCGTCCAGCGGCACAGCCTGCCCGCTGGCCGGCCCGAAGCCGTAGTCGGTCTCCGGGTACCCGGTCATCGAGTAGACCTTGGCCTTGGCCTCCTCGGTCGGCTCCACCCGGACGTTGCGGTACTTGCTGATGCCGGTACCCGCCGGGATGAGCTTGCCGATGATCACGTTCTCCTTGAGGCCGACCAGCGAGTCGCTGCGCGAGTTGATCGCAGCGTCGGTCAGCACCCGGGTGGTCTCCTGGAAGGAGGCCGCCGAGAGCCAGGAGTCGGTGGCCAGCGAGGCCTTGGTGATACCCATCAGCACCGGACGACCGGCGGCGGGCTCGCCACCCTCCGAGACGAGCCGGCGGTTCTCCGACTCGAACAGCGCCCGGTCGACGAGCACACCCGGCAGGAACTCGGTCGAGCCGGAGTCGATGACCGTCACCCGCTTGAGCATCTGACGGATAATGATCTCGATGTGCTTGTCGTGGATGAGCACGCCCTGCGAGCGGTAGACCTCCTGGACCTCACTGGTCAGGTGGACCTGGACCGCCCGCGGACCCATGATCCGCAGAAGCTCGTGCGGGTCGATGGTGCCCTCGGTGAGCTTCTCGCCGACCTCGACGTGACCGCCGTCGTGGGTCCGCAGCCGAACCCGCTTGGAGATCTTGTCGTAGACGATCTCCTCGCTGCCGTCGTCCGGCACCACGATGATCTTCCGCGAGCGCTCGCCGTCCTCGATCCGGATCCGGCCGGGGGTGTCGGCGATGGGCGCCTTACCCTTCGGGACCCGGGCCTCGAAGATTTCCTGGACACGCGGCAGACCCTGGGTGATGTCCTCACCCGCGACACCACCGGTGTGGAAGGTACGCATCGTCAGCTGCGTACCCGGCTCACCGATCGACTGGGCGGCGATGATGCCGACCGCCTCGCCGACGTCCACGGTCTTGCCGGTCGGCAGCGAGCGCCCGTAGCAGGCACCGCAGACACCCAGCTTCGACTCGCAGGTGAGCACGCTGCGCACCCGGACCGTCTCCACGCCGGCGGCGACGATCTTGTCGACCCCGATGGAGTTGATGTCCTGACCCCGCTCGGCGACGACGGTGCCGTCCGGCCCCTTGATGTCGTCGGCCAGCGTACGGGCGTGCACGCTGGTCTCGGCGTGCTCGTGCACGACCAGCCTGCCGTCCTCCAGGCGCTCGCCGATCTGCATCGGGATCGCCCGGTCGGTGCCGCAGTCCTCCTCGCGGATGATCACGTCCTGCGAGACGTCCACCAGACGACGGGTCAGGTAACCCGAGTCGGCGGTACGCAGCGCGGTGTCGGCGAGACCCTTACGGGCACCGTGCGTGGAGATGAAGTACTCCAGCACGGACAGACCCTCCCGGTAGCTGGCCTTGATCGGCCGCGGGATGATCTCGCCCTTCGGGTTGGCCACCAGACCACGGATCGCCGCGATCTGCCTGAGCTGGAGCAGGTTACCGCGGGCACCCGAGTTGATCATCTTCCACAGTGGGTTCTCCTGCGGAAGCGCGGTGTCCATCTCCTTGGCGACCTCGTTGGTCGCCTTGGTCCAGATCTCGATGAGCTCGCCGCGACGCTCCTCGGCGGTCATCAGACCACGCTGGTACTGCTTGTCGATCCGGTCGGCTTCCTTCTCGTACTTCGCCAGGATCTCCGCCTTGCGCGGCGGAGCGATGACGTCCTCCATGCCGATCGTCACGCCGGACCAGGTGGCCCAGTGGAAACCGGCCTCCTTGAGCCCGTCCAGGGTGGCGGCCAGCGCCACCTTGGGGAAGCGCTCGGCCAGATCGTTGACGATCGCGGAGAGCTGACCCTTGCGGATCTCGTAGTTCACGAAGCGGTAGCCCTGCGGCAACGTCTCGTTGAACAGCACCCGACCGAGGGTGGTCTCCACGGTCAGCGGCTCACCCTCGACCCAGCCCTCCGGGGCGGTCCACGGCTCGGCGCCGGCGCCGTTGTCGACCCCGATCACGTCACGCAGCCGGATCCGCACCGGCGCCTGCAGGTGCAGCTCGCCGTTGTCGAACGCCATCCGCGCCTCGGCGTCCGAGCTGAACGCCCGGCCGTCGCCCTTCTCACCGGGGGTGAGGTGGGTGAGGTGGTAGAGACCGATGACCATGTCCTGGGTGGGCATGGTGACCGGCTTGCCGTCGGCCGGCTTGAGGATGTTGTTCGACGACAGCATCAGGATCCGCGCCTCGGCCTGGGCCTCGGCGGACAGCGGCACGTGCACCGCCATCTGGTCACCGTCGAAGTCGGCGTTGAACGCGGTGCAGACCAGCGGGTGGATCTGGATCGCCTTGCCCTCGACCAGCTGCGGCTCGAAGGCCTGGATGCCCAGGCGGTGCAGGGTCGGTGCCCGGTTGAGCAGCACCGGGTGCTCGCCGATGACCTCTTCCAGCACGTCCCAGACGACCGGGCGCTGCCGCTCGACCATCCGCTTGGCGGACTTGATGTTCTGCGCGTGGTTGAGGTCGACCAGCCGCTTCATCACGAACGGCTTGAACAGCTCCAGCGCCATCTGCTTGGGCAGGCCGCACTGGTGCAGCTTGAGCTTCGGGCCGACCACGATGACCGAACGGCCGGAGTAGTCGACGCGCTTGCCCAGCAGGTTCTGCCGGAACCGGCCCTGCTTGCCCTTGAGCATGTCGGACAGCGACTTGAGCGGGCGGTTACCCGGACCGGTGACCGGCCGGCCACGGCGGCCGTTGTCGAACAGCGCGTCGACGGCCTCCTGGAGCATCCGCTTCTCGTTGTTGACGATGATCTCGGGCGCGCCGAGGTCGATCAGCCGCTTGAGGCGGTTGTTCCGGTTGATCACGCGGCGGTACAGGTCGTTCAGGTCCGAGGTGGCGAAACGGCCACCGTCGAGCTGGACCATCGGGCGCAGGTCCGGCGGGATGACCGGGACGCAGTCCAGCACCATGCCGAGCGGCGAGTTGCGGGTGTTCAGGAACGCCGCCACGACCTTGAGCCGCTTGAGCGCCCGGATCTTCCGCTGGCCCTTGCCGGACCGGATGGTCTCCCGCAGGCTGTCGGCCTCGGCGTCGAGGTCCATGTTCTGGACCAGCGCCTTGATCGCCTCGGCGCCCATGGAACCGGTGAAGTACTCACCGAACCGGTCGCGCAGCTCGCGGTAGAGCAGCTCGTCGGTGACCAGCTGCTTCGGCTCCAGCTTGCGGAAGGTGTCCAGCACCTCGTCCAGGCGGTCGATCTCGCGCTGGGCCCGGTCGCGGATCTGGCGCATCTCGCGCTCTCCGCCCTCCTTGACCTTGCGCCGGACGTCCGCCTTGGCACCCTCGGCCTCCAGCTCGGCCAGGTCGGCCTCGAGCTTGGCGGCCCGCTTCTCGATCTCCGAGTCGCGGCTGTTCTCGGACTGCCGCTTCTCGGCCAGGATCTCGTTCTCGATCGTCGAGAGGTCACGGTGACGCGACTCCGCGTCCACGCTCGTCACGACGTACGAGGCGAAGTAGATGATCTTCTCGAGGTCCTTGGGGGCGAGGTCCAGCAGGTAGCCCAGCCGGCTCGGCACGCCCTTGAAGTACCAGATGTGGGTCACCGGAGCGGCGAGCTCGATGTGCCCCATCCGCTCACGACGGACCTTGGAACGGGTCACCTCGACGCCGCAGCGCTCACAGATGATGCCCTTGAACCGGACGCGCTTGTACTTACCGCAGTAGCACTCCCAGTCCCGCTGCGGACCGAAGATCTTCTCGCAGAAGAGCCCGTCCTTCTCCGGCTTCAGGGTGCGGTAGTTGATCGTCTCAGGCTTCTTGACCTCGCCGTGCGACCACTGACGGATGTCGTCGGCGGTGGCGAGACCAATGCGCAGCTCGTCGAAGAAGTTGACGTCGAGCACTATGTCCCCTATGTCGTCGTCTGTACTGCTAATACTCGGGCGAGGTCGGGGGCCGGCAAGCCGGCCCCCGACCGCTCACCTCAGACCTCTTCGACCGAGCTCGGCTCGCGCCGGGACAGGTCGATCCCCAGCTCCTCGGCGGCCCGGAACACCTCGTCGTCGGTCTCGCGCATCTCCAGGGCCACGCCGTCGCTGGACAGCACCTCAACGTTGAGGCACAGCGACTGCAGCTCCTTGAGCAGCACCTTGAAGGACTCCGGGATGCCCGGCTCCGGGATGTTCTCGCCCTTGACGATGGCCTCGTAGACCTTCACCCGGCCGAGCACGTCGTCGGACTTGATCGTGAGCAGCTCCTGCAGGGCGTACGCGGCGCCGTACGCCTGCATCGCCCAGCACTCCATCTCACCGAAGCGCTGACCACCGAACTGCGCCTTACCACCCAGCGGCTGCTGCGTGATCATCGAGTACGGGCCGGTCGACCGTGCGTGGATCTTGTCGTCGACCAGGTGGTTGAGCTTCAGGATGTAGATGTAGCCGACCGCGATCGGGTCCGGCAGCGGCTCGCCGGAGCGGCCGTCGAACAGCTGCGCCTTGCCGCTGGCGCCGACCAGCTGGTTGCCGTCCCGGTTGGGCAGGGTCGACGAGAGCAGACCGGCGATCTCCTCCTCGCGGGCACCGTCGAAGACCGGGGTGGCCACGTTGGTGTCCCCCTCGGACTCGTCGGCGCCGATCGAGCGCAGCTGCTTCTTCCAGGACGCGTCGTCGCCCTCGACCTTCCAGCCGGTCTTGGCGACCCAGCCGAGGTGGGTTTCGAGCACCTGGCCGATGTTCATCCGGCTCGGCACACCCAGCGGGTTGAGCACGATGTCGACGGGGGTGCCGTCCTCAAGGAACGGCATGTCCTCGATCGGCAGGATCTTGGAGATGACGCCCTTGTTACCGTGCCGGCCGGCGAGCTTGTCGCCGTCCTGGATCTTCCGCTTCTGGGCGACGTAGACCCGGACCAGCTCGTTGACACCCGGAGGCAGCTCGTCGCCGTCCTCGCGGGAGAAGGTACGCACACCGATGACCGTGCCGGTCTCGCCGTGCGGCACCTTCAGCGAGGTGTCCCGAACCTCGCGCGCCTTCTCACCGAAGATCGCGCGGAGCAGCCGCTCCTCCGGGGTCAGCTCGGTCTCGCCCTTCGGCGTGACCTTGCCGACCAGGATGTCGCCGGGGACGACCTCGGCACCGATCCGGATGATGCCGCGCTCGTCTAGGTCGGCGAGCATTTCCTCGCTGACGTTCGGGATGTCGCGGGTGATCTCCTCCGGGCCGAGCTTGGTGTCCCGGGCGTCGACCTCGTGCTCCTCGATGTGGATCGAGGTGAGCACGTCCTGCTGCACGAGGCGCTGCGACAGGATGATCGCGTCCTCGTAGTTGTGACCCTCCCAGCACATGAACGCCACGAGCAGGTTGCGCCCGAGCGCCATCTCGCCCTCGTCGGTGCAGGGACCGTCGGCGATGACCTGACCGGCCTCGACGCGGTCGCCCTCGAAGACGACCGGCTTCTGGTTGACGCAGGAGCCGGCGTTGGAGCGGCGGAACTTGTGCAGCAGGTACGTCCGGCGGTGGCCGTCGTCCTGGTGGATGGTGACGTAGTCGGCGCAGAGATCCTCGATCACACCGCCGACCTCGGCGACAACCACGTCGCCAGCGTCGACCGCGGCCCGGTACTCCATGCCCGTACCCACCAGCGGCGCCTCGGCCTTGACCAGCGGCACCGCCTGGCGCTGCATGTTCGCGCCCATCAGTGCCCGGTTGGCGTCGTCGTGCTCGAGGAACGGGATCATGGCGGTCGCGACCGAGACCATCTGCCGCGGCGACACGTCCATGTAGTCGACGGCACCGGGGACGACGTCCTCGGTCTCGCCACCCTTACGACGACACAGGACCCGGTCCTCGGCGAACGTGCCGTCAGCCTTCAGCGGCGCGTTGGCCTGGGCCTTGACGAACCGGTCCTCCTCGTCCGCGGTCAGGTAGTCGATCTGGTCGGTGACCCGACCCTCGACGACCTTCCGGTACGGCGTCTCGATGAAGCCGAACGGGTTGACCCGGGCGAAGGTGGACAGCGCGCCGATCAGGCCGATGTTCGGGCCTTCCGGCGTCTCGATCGGGCACATCCGGCCGTAGTGGGACGGGTGCACGTCGCGGACCTCGAAGCCGGCCCGCTCCCGGGACAGACCACCCGGGCCGAGCGCGCTCAGCCGGCGCCGGTGGGTCAGGCCCGCCAGCGGGTTGGTCTGGTCCATGAACTGGGACAGCTGCGACGTCCCGAAGAACTCCTTGATCGCCGCCACCACCGGGCGGATGTTGATCAGGGTCTGCGGGGTGATCGCCTCGACGTCCTGCGTGGTCATCCGCTCGCGGACGACCCGCTCCATCCGGGAGAGGCCGACCCGAACCTGGTTCTGGATCAGCTCACCCACGGTGCGCAGGCGCCGGTTGCCGAAGTGGTCGATGTCGTCGGCCTCGTAGCCCTCCTCACCGGCGTGCAGCCGGCAGAGGTACTCCACGGTGGCGACGATGTCGTCCTCGGTCAGCGTGCCGGTGGTGATCGGCACGTCGACTTCGAGCTTCTTGTTGAACTTGTAGCGCCCGACCTTGGCGACGTCGTACCTCTTCGGGTTGAAGAAGAGGTTGTCGAGCAGGGTCTGGGCGTTCTCGCGCGTCGGCGGCTCGCCAGGGCGCAGCTTGCGGTAGATGTCGAGCAGGGCCTCGTCCTGGCCGGCGATGTGGTCCTTCTCGAGCGTGGTCATCATCAGCTCGGACCAGCCGAACCGCTCACGGATCCGCTCGGCCGACCATCCGATGGCCTTGAGCAGGACCGTGACGGCCTGCCGACGCTTGCGGTCGATGCGTACGCCGACCGTGTCGCGCTTGTCGATGTCGAACTCCAGCCAGGCACCCCGACTCGGGATGACCTTGACGCTGGAGAGGTCGCGGTCGGAGGTCTTGTCCGGCTGCTTGTCGAAGTACACGCCCGGGGACCGGACGAGCTGGCTGACCACGACGCGCTCGGTGCCGTTGATGACGAAGGTGCCCTTGGGCGTCATCATCGGGAAGTCACCCATGAACACCGTCTGGCTCTTGATCTCGCCAGTGGTGTTGTTGGTGAACTCCGCGGTCACGAAGAGCGGAGCGCAGTAGGTCAGGTCCTTTTCCTTGCACTCCTCGATCGAGGCCTTGACCTCGTCGAAGCGCGGTGCCGAGAAGGAGAGTGACATGGTGCCAGAGAAGTCCTCAATGGGACTGATCTCTTCAAGGATCTCCGCGAGACCCGAGCGTGCGTGCGGGTCGTCCGCCGACCGGCCCTGCCAACCCTCGTTGCCGACGAGCCAGTCGAAGGACTCGTTCTGGATGGCGAGGAGGTTGGGGACCTCGAGGTGTTCGGTGATCCTGCCGAATGAAACTCGGCGGGGAGCGAATGCGCTCGACGTACGACTGGTCTTCGCAGGGCGGGAAGCTGCCAAGATGCGTCCTTCCGAGGACCGGTGCTGCAGAACGGCTGGTACGCGTGCACTCCAATGACCCCACCAGAAATATCCGTAAACGGACATTTCCGAGCAGGGGTCAAGTCGGAAGGCAGCGCAAACTAGCAGTGTAGCCGAGAGGCTAACCGCTGTCCAGCCCACCCCGCAGGTCGTTGCGGAACGTGCCTCGGCCCCCGTGAACCGGGGTCTGCCGGGCCGCTCGGAACGCAACGCTCCCGCTGGGCCGCTCGGGTTGCTGCGGCCGATGGTGCCGCCGCTTTCATTACCCACGTCGTGGCCGTCGCAAGCGCGGTGTCTTGCTGGTGTCAGCGTGCCTGGCAGCCCGGGGCCGCGTCAAGGGCCGGAATCCGGGTCGCGCCGTCTTTCCCACCGCAGGGCGACCCGCCGCACTCGTTCGGGTCCTCCGGAGAGGGCGTCGGCGCCCAGCTCAGGACGGCTGTCGCCGGGTTCACCAACACGGCGGGCGGCGATCCGTGTCGGATCGCCGCCCGTCGCGACGCGATCGTGTCCCCGCTCGCCGAGCCGGGCACGCGCAGGTGGAACGTCAGGTCACTTGAGGGTGACCTTGGCGCCCTCGCCCTCGAGCTTGGCCTTCGCCTTCTCGGCGGTCTCCTTGTTGACCTTCTCCAGGATGGCCTTCGGCGCGGACTCGACCGCGTCCTTGGCCTCCTTGAGGCCCAGGCCGGTCAGCTCACGCACGACCTTGATGACCTGGATCTTCTTGCCACCGTCAGCCTCGAGGACGACGTCGAACTCGTCCTTCTCCGGCTCGGCCTCGGCGGCGGCCGGAGCCCCACCCGCGGCGGCCACGGCGACCGGGGCCGCGGCGGTGACCTCGAAGGTCGTCTCGAACTGCTTCACGAACTCGGAGAGCTCGATCAGCGTCATCTCCTTGAACGCGTCGAGCAGCTCGTCGGTGCTGAGCTTCGCCATGTCTGGCGTCCTTTCCTGGATCTGTTAAGTAAAAACTGGTGCGCCGGGAGGCCGTCAGGCCGCCTCGGCGCCCTCCTTCTCGCGCTTGTCCTGCAGGGCAGCCGCCAGACGGGCGGTCTTCGACAGCGGGGCCTGGAACAGGGCCGCGGCCTTGCTCAGGTTGCCCTTCATCGCGCCGGCCAGCTTGGCCAGCAGCACCTCGCGGGACTCCAGGTCGGCGAGCTTCGTGACCTCGGCCGCGGTGATGGCCTTGCCCTCGAAGACACCGCCCTTGATGACGAGCTTCGGGTTGGCCTTCGCGAAGTCGCGAAGCCCCTTCGCCGCCTCGACGACGTCGCCCGAAACGAAAGTCAGCGCGGTAGGACCGGTGAACAGCTCGTCGAGGCCGTTGATGCCCGCGTCCGTCGCAGCACGCTTCGCCAGCGTGTTCTTCGCGACCGTGTAGCTGGTGTCGGCGCCGAGCGAGCGCCGCAGCTGGGTGAGCTGGGAGACCGTCAGACCGCGGTACTCGGTCAGCACGGTGGCGCCCGCGTTGCGGAAGTTCTCGGTCAGCTCTGCGACGGCCGTGGCCTTGTCGGCCCGGATCGGCTTGTCCGCCATGTCCCTCCTCTCTCGTTACTCGAGGCTGGTCCCCGTTACGGCCGAAGCCGGAGCGGGGGCGGAGGCAGCACGACAACGAAAAAGCCCCGGCGCAGGGCGCACGGGGCGAGGGCCGGCGGATCGTCACGGTCGGCGGACCATGCTCACTGCCGAGTTACGCTTGCCGCCCTACGCGGGTCGCCCGTTGTCGCGGGACCTTCGACCGTGCCGAAGCACGGTGACCAGCGGTCTCTGGGTGGTTCCTCATCCATGAGAACACGGATGACGTTTGAAGAGTACGCGACCCCGTGACCAGCACCAAATCGCCCGGTGTGAGCCAGGCCACCGCTGCGTCGACCCCGGGCGCCTCAACCCCGGGCCCGCCGCCGCCACAGGTATCCGCCGACCGCCGCGGCGCTCCACGCCAGCGCCCAGGCGGTGAGCCCGAGCAGGGTGAGCGCGGCGGCGTCGCCCGCCGTGGTCCGGGCTACCGCCATGATCGGCGGCGCCAGCCAGGGGGCCACCGACCCGGTCAGGCCGAGCACGACCGCGCCGACGCCGCCGAGGGCCAGCACCGCGACGCCGTACCCGGCGCCGCCCACGGAGGGCCGGCTGGCCAGCGCGCCGAGGGCCACCGCGGCGGGTACGACCAGCAGATGCGCCCACAGCCCCAGCGCGACACCGACCGGCACCGACCGGTCCGCCGGGTCGACCGGACCGGTGACACCGCCCACCAACCACGGGAAGGCCAGCGCGACGGCCACCGCGACCAGCGCCGCCACGACAGCGGCGAACAGCCCGGCCAGCCGCTCCCGGGCCACCCCCACCGTCACCTGGGCGAGCCGGCGCTGCACGTCCGGTTCGACGTCCAGCAGGATCTTGGTCTGCCAGGCGAGCAACGGGAACAGCACCACCGCGGAGACGCCGTACGCCTCCGCCGGCTGGGCCCGGCCGCCGCCGTACAGGATGCCGAGCGCGATGAGGCCGGCGAGCAGCGGCGCGACCGCCCGCCCGGTCCGCAGGAAACCGGCCAGTCGCAGCCGGACCAGGGCGATCATCGGGCCTCCCCCGCGGCGTGATCGACGGCCACGCCGACGCCGTCCACCGTAACCGGCTCGTCCGGTGCCGGGTCGTCACCGCCCGGTCGGGCCGACGGCGGGGCGGGCCGGGCGTCGGCGCGTACCCGCAGCACCTGGTGGCCCTCGGCGCGCAACCGAGCAACGGTTCCAGCGACCCGCGCGGTCGGCACCGCGACCTCGATCACCGCGACCGTCCCGTCCGGTGCCCGGGTCTCCTCGACCACCGTGCCGTCGGCCACCGCCCAGTGGCGCGCGCCCGGCAGCCGAACCGTCTCGCCACGGTGGTCGCTGACCAGGACCGCCCCGCCGACGGCCAGGACCTCGTCGATCAGCTCGGGAACCAGGGCCCGGGTGGTGGCGTCCAGCCCCTCCCACGGCTCGTCGAGCACCAGCAGGCCCGGCGGGCGCAGCATGGCCTGGGCGAGGCCGACCTTCTGCGCGGTGCCCTTCGACAGCTCCGGAAGCCGGACCGCGCGGAACGCGACCAGCCCCAGCCGGTCGGTCCAGGCCGTCACGGCCGCGTCGGCCGCGGCCCGGCCCAGCCCGGCCGCCCGGGCCATCCCGGTCAGGTAGCGCGCCACCGTGAAGGGCTGGTCGGCCGGGAAGCGCTCCGGCACCCAGCCCACCCGCCCAGGCCGGTCGGTGACCCGGCCCCGAGCCGGCCGGAGCACCCCGGCGGCCACCTGGAGCAGGGTCGACTTGCCCACCCCGTTACGGCCCAGCACGACCGCCACCTCACCCGGACCGATCCGCACATCCACGCCCCGCAGCACCCACGGACCACGCCGGTGGTACCGGAACCAGACGTTCTCCAGCCGCATGCGGTCGAGCCTGTCACACCTCAGACGCGCCGGGGCGCCGCCACGGTGGTGGCGGCGCCCCGGTGGAGCGAAGTGTCGGCTCGGCTCAGGCCTCGGCCGAGTCCTCGCGCAGGTTCTTCACCAGGTTGGGGTCGACCGGGACACCCGGGCCCATCGTGGTGGTCAGGATGACCTTGCGGAGGTACTTGCCCTTCGCGGCGGACGGCTTGGCGCGCAGCACCTCGTCGAGCACCGCGGCGTAGTTGTCCACCAGCTGGCTCTCCGAGAAGGAGGCCTTGCCAATGATCAGGTGCAGGTTGGAGTGCTTGTCCACCCGGAAGGTGATCTTGCCGCCCTTGATGTCCTGCACCGCCTTGGTGACGTCCATGGTCACCGTGCCGGTCTTCGGGTTCGGCATGAGACCGCGCGGGCCCAGGATCCGCGCGATCCGGCCGATCTTGGCCATCTGGTCCGGCGTGGCGATCGCCGCGTCGAAGTCGAGCCAACCGCCCTGGATCCGGGCGACCAGCTCGTCGGTGCCCACCTCGTCCGCACCCGCCGCGGTGGCCTCATCGGCCTTCGCGCCGGCAGCGAAGACGATCACGCGGGCGGTCTTACCGGTGCCGTGCGGCAGGTTGACCGTGCCGCGGACCATCTGGTCCGCCTTGCGGGGGTCGACGCCGAGGCGCATGGCGACCTCGACCGTGGCGTCGAACTTGACGTTGGTGGTTTCCTTGGCCAGCTTCACAGCCTCGGAGGGGGTGTAGAGCTTGGACCGGTCGATGACATCGGCGGCCTTGCGGTAGCTCTTGCTGCGCTGCATTGCTGATTACTCCTGTGGTCTCTGGCGGGCCGCTCGGCGCGGGCCCTCCCACGGTGGTCGGCCTAGGCCGAGGTCAGTCGTTGACGGTGATGCCCATCGACCGGGCGGTGCCGGCGATGATCTTCTCGGCCTGGTCCAGGTCGTTGGCGTTGAGGTCGGCCATCTTCTTCTCGGCGATCTCACGCAGCTGGGCGCGGCTGACCGAGCCGACCTTCTCGCTCTGCGGAACGCCCGAGCCCTTCTGCACACCGGCGGCCTTGATCAGCAGCCGGGCAGCGGGCGGGGTCTTCAGCACGAAGGTGAAGGACCGGTCCTCGTACACGCTGATCTCGGCGGGGACGATGTCGCCCCGCTGGGATTCGGTCTGCGCGTTGTAGGACTTGCAGAACTCCATGATGTTCACGCCGTGCTGGCCGAGCGCGGGGCCGACCGGCGGCGCCGGCGTGGCCTGGCCCGCCGGCAGCTGAAGCGTGAACGTCTTGACGAGCTTCTTCTTCGGAGGCATGTCACTTCCTGGGGCTTGGAGCTGGGAAAATGCGGCTGACACCGCCCTCGGGGCGCGCACGGTCAGCGCGGTGCGACAGCGGCGACGTTCAAGAGTAGCGCAGGCCGCAGCCCACTCGTCCGCCGAGGTCGAGCGGGAGGGCGTACGCCGACGTCAGCGGCGGGCCGGGCCCGCCGCCGACGACCGGTCAGATCTTGGCGACCTGGTTGAAGTTGAGCTCCACCGGGGTCTCCCGGCCGAAGATCGACACCAGCACCTTGAGCTTCTGCTGGTCGGCGTTGATCTCGCTGATCGTGGCCGGCAGCGACGCGAACGCGCCGTCGGTGACGGTGACCGAGTCGCCCACCTCGAAGTCGAGGACCTTGATCTCGGGCTTCGCCTTCTTCTGCTCGGTCTCGATCGCCGGCGCCAGCCACTTCAGCACCTCGTCGAGGGAGAGCGGCGCGGGCCGGTCGGCCCGGTCGGTCGCGCCGACGAAGCCGGTCACGCCCGGGGTGTTACGGACACAGGAGTAGGACTCGGCGGTCAGCTCCATCCGAACCAGGATGTAGCCCGGGAAGACCTTGGCCTGGATCTGCGAACGCTTGCCGTTCTTGACCTCGACCTCTTCCCGGGTCGGCACCTCGACCTGGTAGATGAAGTCCTCCATGTCGAGGCTCGTGATCCGGGTCTCGAGGTTGGTCTTGACCTTGTTCTCGTAGCCGGCGTAGGAGTGCACCACGTACCAGTCACCCGGCGCGTAGCGCAGCTTCTGCCGCAGCTCGGCGACCGGGTCGTATTCCTCGTCCGGGGCGGGCTCGGTGGTTGGGAACTCCGGCTCGCTGGCGGCCTCAACCGACTCGTCACCAGCCGCCGTCGCGACCGTGGACTGCTCGTCCACCGGTCCGGCGGTCTCGTCGTACTCAGGCACGCTCGCTCACTTCCGTCACTATCGGCTCTGGAGGCAGCCGGTCAGCTCGAGTTGCCGAAGACAAACAGCACGACCTTGGCGAAGCCGTAGTCCAGCACACCCACGATCGTCAGCATCACTGCGACGAACGCCACCACCACGGCGGTGTATGTCAGCAACTCCTTGCGCGTCGGCCAGATGACCTTACGCAGCTCGGCCACTACCTCGCGGAAAAACCGGGCGATGCGGCCGAACACGCCCACCCGACCGGTCTCCGACCGGGTGGTCGGCCGGCTGTCCGCCGACTCCGCCCGGGCGCGGGACCGCGTCGCGGTGCCTCCCCGGGAGACCGGCTCGTCCGCGCTGGTGGCGTCGTCGTCGGCTACGTCGTCGACGACCTCGTCGTCCAGACGATCGTCGCCGGCGTCCTCGCCGCGCCGCTTGTTGTCGGCCACTTCGCCCTCCGTCGCGGAATCTCGGGTCGCACGCCGGACGGCGTGCGCGGCGCTGTCACGCCGGCCGGACCAACCGTCCCGCGACGGGCCGCGGCCGGTGGATCAACCGGGGGGCCCGATGCCTCGGAACCACCCCGCCAATGCCACCACCACGGGCCGGACGCCGCCATCTCGGCGGCGCGACCCACGGGAACGGTCAGGCCTGAGGCGCAGGGGTGACAGGACTTGAACCTGCAGCCTGCGGTTTTGGAGACCGCTGCTCTGCCAATTGAGCTACACCCCTGTGCGGCAACTCTCGCCCCACGCGGCCACAGACGGCCGAGCAGGGGTCACTTGCCCCACGGCGGACCAGTGTACGGGTAGCCGCCCGACTTTCCCAACCGGTCTCCCCGCCTCGCGTGGCGGGAAGATTCAGCGTGCCGTCCGGATGGTGGCCCGCGCCTGCGAGAGCACCTTTTCACCCAGGCATGTGGCGGTCACGTCGAGCCGGGTCAGGCCGTCCTCGGTCACCTCACGGACCACCGCGGTGACCTCGATCTCGGTCCCCTGGTCGTCGTCGGGGACCACGACCGGCCGGGTGAACCGGACGCCGTAGTCGACCACCGCGTCGGGCGACCCGGCCCACTCGGTGACGGCCCGGCCGACCAGCGCCATCGTGAACATGCCGTGCGCGATCACCCCGGGCAGACCCACCTTGGTGGCGAACCGGTCGCTCCAGTGGATCGGGTTGAAGTCGCCCGAGGCGCCGGCGTAGCGGACCAGGTCCGCGCGGGTCACCTGGAACGTCTTGGCTGGCAGCTCCATCTCACGCCTCCCCACGTACGACGATCTTGGACCAGACGGCGACCACCGGCTCGCCGGCAACCGTGCTCACGTCGGTGCGGGTGGTCAGGAAGCCGTGCCCGCCCCGGGTGGTGACGTCCTCGATGGTGCTCGCGCACACCAGCTCGTCGCCGGCGACCACCGGCCGGGTGTACGCGAACCGCTGGTCGCCGTGCACCACGCGGCTGTAGTCGACGCCGAGCGCCGGGTCCTCGACGATCTGACGGCTCGCGGCCATCGTGACGACCACCGGAAAGGTCGGCGGGGCGACCACGTCCGGGTGGCCCAGCGCCCGGGCCGCCTCCGGGTCGTGGTGGGCCGGGTCGGTGGCGCCGATGGCGGTGGCGAACTCACGGATCTTTTCTCGGCCCACCTGGTAGGGGGCGGTCGGCGGATAGGTCCGGCCGACGAAGGAAGGGTCCAGAGACATGCCGCGAACCTACACGGAGAACACAATCGCCGATCTGCTCGGTCGGCGGCGGCGGAGCCGCGCCGGCCCGGTCAGATCGGCGATCGGGAAAGCTTCAACAATGGCCGGCGTGGGGCCGGCCGCAGGTCAGCGGGTCTCGCGGTGGACCGTGTGCCGACCGTCGCGCGGGCAGAACTTCTTCAGCTCGATGCGGTCGGGGTCGTTACGACGGTTCTTGCGCGTGATGTAGTTGCGCTCCTTGCACTCCACACACGCCAAAGTGATCTTCGGCCGGACATCGGTAGCCTTCGCCACGGCGGAGTGCCTTCCTCGCTAACGGAAACAACTACGACGCGTCAGCCTAGTCGCTGACTGCGCGGACATGCAAAGTGGGCGCCAGTGGCGCCCATCCCCACGACAACCGGGACCGTGCCCGGAAGACGAGAGTAGCGGTGGCCGGACTTGAACCGGCGACACAGCGATTATGAGCCGCTTGCTCTGCCATCTGAGCTACACCGCCGCGGTGGGTCCAGCTGAACCCTCGAGCCCCCTTACGGAATCGAACCGTAGACCTTCTCCTTACCATGGAGACGCTCTGCCGACTGAGCTAAGGGGGCCTGCGCGATCTCCCCTGGAGGCGCGCAGAAGTAAGAGTACACGGCCCGGCTCGACAGGTGAAATCGGATCCCCGGTGATCGTCCGCGCCCAGCTCAGGGCACGACACGAAGGCGTGGGAGCTCCCCGCCGGAGATCGTTTCCGGGTCGGCCTGGGCGCCGAACCAGGCGGCCAGACGCTCGTACGGCAGCGGTCGGCTGAACAGGAAGCCCTGACCGATCTCGCAGCCGATGTCCTGGAGGAGCTCCAGGGTCAGCTCACTCTCCACACCCTCGGCGACCACGGCCAGGCCGAACTGCTGGGACAGGGTCACCACCGCGTTGACGATCGCCAGGTCACCCGGGTCGGTCGCCATGCCCTGCACGAAGGAGCGGTCCACCTTCACCTCGTGCACCGGCAGCCGACGGAGATGGGCCAGGGACGAGTCGCCGGTGCCGAAGTCGTCCACCGACAGCCGGACGCCGAGGTCGCGCAGTCGGCGCAGGGTCGGAATGGGCCGGTCGGTGCCGTCCAGCACCCCCGCCTCGGTGATCTCCAGGGTGAGGCGTTGCGCCGGCACCCCGTACTCCGTCAACAGCTCCTGCACCCGGTCCGGGAAATGCTGGTCGGTGAGCGTACGGGCCGAGAGGTTGACCGCGATGGACAGCGGCTGTTCGGCCAGTGCCCAGTCCCGGCTACGGCGCAGCCCCTCGCGGAGCACCACCTCGGTGAGCCGGCTCAACTGGCCGGTGTGTTCGGCCACCGCCACGAAGTCTTCGGGGGCCACGGTGCCGTGCGTCGGGTGCTCCCACCGGGCCAGGCACTCGACACCGACCAGATGGCGGTCCCGCAGAGTGACCTTGGGCTGGAAGTAGACCTCCAGCTCGTCATGGTCCAGTGCTCGGCGCAGATCGCCGGCGAGACCCAGCCGGCGCAGCGATCGGGACTCCAGCGCAGGGTTGAACAGCTGCACGCTGCCCGGCACCGACTTGGCGGCCGTGGCGGCGAGGTCGACCCGGAGCAGCAGGGTCGCCGCGTCGCTGCCATGATCCGGATGTACGGCCACCCCGACGGCGGTGTTCACGTCGAGGGTGAGCGCGTCGAAGACCATCTCGTCGCGGATCTGGTCGCGCAACTGGCCGGCCAGCTCCAGTGCCGCGTCGGCGCTCTCCAACCGCAGCGTCACCAGGAACTCGTCCCCACCGGCCCGGCCGACCAGGGCCGACGACGGCGCGCTGGCCCGCAACCGGTTGGCGACCTCGGCGAGGACCTTGTCACCCGCCGCGTGGCCGAGCGACTCGTTGACCTGCCGCAACCCGTCGACGTCGAAGAGCAGCAAGGCCACCACCTCGCCGTCGGTGCGGATCTTGACCGACTCCTCCAGTGCGCCGGTGATCCGCCGCCGATTGGGCAGCTTGGTCAGGGCGTCGTGGTACGCGTCGTGTCGCAACCGATCGACCAGCCGAGAATTCTCCAGGGCCACCGCGGCGTGCGCGGCCACCGTCTCGAAGACGGCGATGTCCGCGGGCGTGAAGTTGTTGCCATCACCGAGGCGATTGGCCACCTCGAGGGTGCCGATGACGACCTGACCAGACCGCAGCGGCACCACTACCACGTCCTTGATCCGCCGTTCGGCCAGATCGGCGCGGAACTCTCCGTCGGTGGTCACACCGCGGCCGACGGCAATCGTGCGCCGGGTGTCGCGGACCCGCTCCCGGATCGTCGGCGGGGTGAGCGCCAGGTCGAGCAGACCGGGGTCGTCCACCCGGGCAGTCAACAAGGTCTCGGGGTGCCGCCCCTGGGCCGGGAGCCACAGCGTCGCGTACTCCACCTGCATCAGAGCGCGGACCCGGCCGAGCAGCGCGTCCGCCAGCCTGCCGCTGTGCCCGCTCTCGACCACCGCGCGGGTCAGGTCGTACAGGTCGGTGAGGGTGCGGTGCTGACGGAAGAACTGGGCGTAGGCCCGATAGACCAGGACAAGGCCGGCGCCGAGGGCGGCGAGCAGGAGCAGCGACCACCACGTGCTCCGGACCATGATCAGCACGATCAGGCCAACCGACACGTTGATCGCCGCGGTGAGCACCGCCGGCGTGGCGGTACGCAATGTCCCGCGCCCGGTCTGCCAGCCGTGCAGCAGCGTGTGCACCGCGGCCACGCTGGCGTAACTGATCAGGATCACCATGCTTACGGCGGCGAAGATGCTGACCCAAGTGCTTGGCCCCACCCCCTTGATGGGCGGGAATGCCTGGAGGACCAAGACGGCCAGTGACGTCCCCGCAGCGGCCCGCGCCACGTTGAACCACACTTTGGGCGCCGAAAACCGCTGCCGAGTGTGAGTGATGAGCGAACTCAACGTGTAGATGACCACCACTGTCAGCGGCGGCAGAAAGTAGAGCGCGAGGACCATTGGCAGCTCGGTGAGCGTGACACCGATCGTCTGCCGCCGAACAACCAGGCTGAGCAGCGGCAACCCCGCCACGATCATCAGGACGAGAAGAAGAGCTGCCTCCGGCCAGTCGCCGAATGGCTCCTTCGCGACCAACCCCGTGATGGTGGCGCAGGTAACCGCGATCAAAGCGAGAGGCGCGGTGATGATCCATGCGTCCTCGGACGACCTGCGCCGGGGTTGACCGCGACCGATCATGGCGCTCCTTCGGAATGACGCCGAGCGGTCACGACACCGTCACGGAGCACTCCGCCATTGGCGCGTGGCGCCCCGAACAGCCCAATTGGATGACGGACCCAGGGCGCCCAGCTCACTGCCAGACGATGTCTGCAGTCTGCGCGGTCGGCCTGACGTGGTCACCCCGCACCTGCCAGACAATGTCGCCAGCCTGCACGCTCTGCCACAAAATGTCGCCAGCCTGCACGCTCTGCCAGACAATGTCGCCAGCCTGCGCGCCGCCCCCTGCGCTGCCGCCGAGACTGACACCGCCGATGCCGCTCACGAGTGCGGCGAGGACTAGAAGTGAGCCAAACAGCCGGCCCAACCTACGACCAGACATGATTGCTCCTGTCGGAAAGTATCGTGGGGGTAGTGGAGGTTCCACGATCGTGCCACAGTGCGGGCAGCCAGAGAAGTGGTGGACGGCCCGAATGGCCCCACCGTCTGTGACTTGCCGCCGTTCGGCCCACCGCCCTCATCACGCCGGGCCAGATCACGAGCCCGCAGCGCAGCTCACCGCTTCGTACAGCGTTGAATACGACCTTCAACACAATTCGGCTCAGCCGTACCGGGGCCATCAAATCTGGCGAGCCGGTCACTGTCAGTAACGGTCCGAGAGGGTGGGACGCGCTTGCGCTCCGTGTCCAACCATCGACCACCATACCGGGTCTTCGCCAGCGCGCCAGCACCTCGACGGATCCCTTCCGGATCCGCGGCTGGCGGCTCGAAGAACGCTGCACCAGCCCAAGGACAGACCGAGGTGAGATCCCGTCTATATGGCCTTCCTCGCCAGGCCGAGCCACCGTCGCGCCCGATGGTGAACTGCCTACGCTTTGGCGACCTCGGACGTACGAGCTCAGGAGCTCCGAAGCGGCCGGAACACGGCCCGCACCTCGGTGGAGAAGAGCTCCGGTTCCTCCCAGGCGGCGAAGTGGCCGCCGCGGTCGACCTCGTTGAAGTACGCGAGGTCGGGGTAGACCGTCTCGGCCCAGCTACGCGGGGCAGCCCAGATCTCGTCGGGGAACGTGGTGAAGCCGACCGGAACCGAGACCGGCGGAGGCGCCTGGCCGGCCGCGGTGGCTGCGGCGATGGTCCGTCCAAATTCCCAGTACCACCGGGCGGACGAGGCGCCGGTGCCTGTCAGCCAGTACAGCGTGATGTTGTCGACGATGCTGTCCCGGGTCAGGTTGCCCACCGGCTTGCCGTCGACGAACGCGCGGGAGATCTTGTAATAGCTGTCCGTGTCGTGGTCGAGCATCCAGGCCGCCAGCCCGACGGGTGAATCCAGCAGGGAGTAGCCGATCGTCTGCGGCCGGGTGGACTGCTCCAGGAAGTAGCCGAAGCCGTCCATTGTGAACGTGTTGAGCGCGTCGAGCGCCACGCGCTCCTGCTCGGACTTCGCCGGCAGTTTGTCCTTGATACCGATCGCCCCGGCGAGCAGATTGACGTGGATGCCGACCAGGCCATCGCGTCCGTGACGGCGGCACCCACGTCACCACCCTGGGCGACGTAGCGCGTGTAGCCGAGGCGGGCCATCAGCTGCGCCCACGCGCCGGCCATGCGGTTGGAGTCCCAGCCGAGCTCGGTCGGCTCACCCGAGAAGCCGTAGCCGGGCAGGGACGGCAGCACCAGATGGAAGGCGTCCTCGGCGGCGCCGCCGTGCGCGGTCGGGTCGGTGAGCGGGCCGACGGTCCCGAGCAGCTCGACGACCGAGCCCGGCCAGCCGTGCGTCATGACCAGCGGCAGGGCGTTCTCGTGCTGCGACCGTACGTGGATGAAGTGGATCTCGACGCCGTCGATGACGGTCGTGTACTGCGGCAGGGCGTTCAGCTTCGCCTCGCACGCGCGCCAGTCGTAGTCGGTCGTCCAGTAGCGGGCCAGCTCCTGGACCGTCGCCAACTGCACGCCCTGGGAGCGATCGGTGACCAGCTCTCGGGTGGGCCAGCGCGTGGCCGCGATCCGGCGCCGCATGTCGTCGATTACTTCTTCCGGCGTGTCGAGCCGAAAGGGGCGGATCTCGTTGTCGTCAGACATGTTCTCCACCTACCGGGTCGGGTCGACCGGCACCGGGCGCCGGCGAGCTGGCACGCGCCCAGTCTCGCAGCGGACCCGCAACCGGCGCACCGAAACGCGAATTCGCGCCTGGGTCCAGCCCGTGGCCTCCAAGAGAAAGACCCCGGAGCGCGTTTCCGCAGCTCACGGGGTCATCTCTGCACCTGGTGGCGGGTAGAGGATTCGAACCTCTGTAGCTTTCGCGACGGATTTACAGTCCGCTCCCATTGGCCGCTCGGGCAACCCGCCAGGGCACCCCACCGCGTCGCAACGCGGCGGCGAAAGCAAGGATAGCGACTCACCCCGGCACCGGCGCAACCGGGTACGGTCAGGGGGTCGTGCCGCCGGTCGGCGGCCGACGGCAGGCCCAGACCGCCGGACAGCAGGAGCAGAAGCATGGCAGCGAACCCGTCGTTCGACATCGTGAGCAAGGTCGACCGCCAGGAGGTCGACAACGCCCTCCGCCAGGCGGAGAAGGAGTTCTCGACGCGGTTCGACTTTCGTGGCACCGGGGCGGAGATCTCCTGGTCGGGCGAGGAGGCGATCGGCCTCCAGGCAGAGACCGAGGAGCGGGTGCGCGCCGCGCTGGACGTTTTCAAGGAGAAGTTGGTCAAGCGGAACATCTCGCTGAAGTCGTTGGACGCCGGCGATCCGCGCCCGTCCGGCAAGGTGTTCAAGATCGACTGCAAGGTGATCCAGGGCATCGAGACGGACAAGGCCAAGGCGATCAGCAAGAAGATCCGCGACGAGGGCCCCAAGGGCGTCCAGGCCCAGATCCAGGGCGATCAGCTGCGCGTCACCGGCAAGAAGAGGGACGACCTCCAGGCGGTCATCTCGCTGCTCAAGGGCGAGGACTTCGGCGTCGCGCTCCAGTTCACCAACTACAGGTAAGGCGGCTTCGGGGCCTGGCCATGGGGCCGATCACGCCTTGTCACCTGGGCAGACGACGGCCTGGAGTTGGTCCTCGTCGGCCCGCCCGAAGCCGGCGTACCTCTTCTGGTGGCCTTTACGGCCGCGACTGCAATGCATCGCGGCATGAGCGATGGGTCGGGACCATTCGCTAACGTCTGGCTGGTGGCGGCCGAAGCAGCGGGGGCATTTCGTCGGACAGCGATCGAGCGATCGGATCAGCGCATCGCCTGGGACCGGACGGACCAGGCCTTCTTCGCTGCCGGAGCGTGTCACATCCTGGCCTGGGTGTGCCGGGATTCCTACCCGGATCGGCCGATTGAGATCGCAGGGGTGCGCTTGGCAGACGGCTGGCAGGTCTTCCACGCCTACGCGCTCTGGGAGGGCTGGGCGTTCGACCATTCGGGGTGGAACCCCGAGCCGGAATTGCTGACGGCCAACACAGCCTTCGAATGCCTGCCGCTGGAGCGCGTCAAGATCGTGGACAGTCTCGCCGAATTCTGCGAGACGCACCACTCCCGCATGCCGCACCAGTACTGGCAGGACCCGCTCCCCCGTGCTCGCGACTACGTGAGCCGATACACCCCACCTTGGGCGTAGTTCTGGACTCGGCGGCAACCCCTCAGCTACAAGAACCCGCTGAGCAACAGGAACCCGCCGCCAACCTCACCCGCCACCTGAAGCGGTTTCCGGCGACGCCACACACGGCTCAATAGATGACGCTGTACCAGTGGGCGGTCTCGCCGGGAATCGGCGCCAATCGCACCCTGGTTCCGCCCGGCTGGTCGAACATGCGTACCCCGTCGCCGAGCAGCACCGGGGCGAAGAACATCAGGATCTCGTCGAGCAGCCCGGCCTGGATGCACTGTCTGGCGACGTTCGCGCCGAGGACGTTCACGTACCTGTCCCCGGCGGCCTCCTTGGCCTGCGCGACGGCGCTGTGCAGGTCGCCGGCGAACGTGACGCCCGGGGCTGGCTCGGCGGGCGGCCGGTGGGTGAGCACGACCACCGGTCCGTGGTACCGACCGCCGAAGGCCCCTTCGCTGTCGGTGCCGCGGTTCGGGTCGTCGCCGCCGAAGGTGCTGTTGCCGGCCAGGATCGCGCCGATGTTGGCCAACAGGTGGTCCGCCGTCGGGTTCTCGCCGACGAGGTGCTCGGTCAGCCAGGACATGTCACCGCCCGGACCGGCGATGTAGCCGTCGAGTGACGCTGTCGCGGAGTACAGCAGCTTTGCCATGGGCCTCCTTCCACTGGTCGGTCCGAAGACCGACCGCCTAGAGCCGGAAGGGTGCGGGCTTGCATCCGGTACCCGGGTACGGGCTTACCGTCGGGTGGTGAGCGACCGACACCCTGGAACGGACGATACGTGGGTCCCCGACTCCTGTGACCTGCCCACCGCCGAGCAGCCCGTGCGCCTCGCCGAGTTCGACCGCTTCTTCGCCGACGCCGTCCGACGGCTCGATCGGCCGTCCGCGCAGCTCCTGCGGCTGCACCTGGTCGGCACGGCGGAGGCCGAGCGCGCCGCCCGGGACCTGACCGCCCGTGAGTCGGCGTGCTGCTCGTTCTTCACCTTTAAGGTCACGCGGACCGGCCGGGACGCGGTGACGCTCGACGTACGGGTGCCGGCCTCGCACGTCGGCGTTCTCGACGGCCTGGCGGAGCGGGCGCGGCCCGTCGGCGTACCCGGGTCGGCCGGGTCGTGGTTGCGCAGCGGTCAACTGGCCGGCGCGGCGGGGGTGAACCCGCAGACGCTGCGCTACTACGAACGTCGTGGCCTGCTGGCCGCGCCACGGCGCTCGCCCGGAGGGCACCGGCTGTACCCGGCGGAGTCGGTCACCCGGCTGCGGGTCATCAAGACCGCGCAGCGTCTCGGCTTCACGCTCGGCGAGGTCGCCGACCTGCTCCACGCCGGCCAGCGGCATCACCGCCCGAGCACGGGCCTACGGGCTCACGCCACGGCCAAGCTGGCCGAGGTGGAGCGGAGGCTGGCCGACCTGACGGCCGTCCGGGACACCCTGCGAGCGGCGATCTCCGCCGGCTGCGACGACCTGGTGGCCTGCGCCGGCAGCTCCGGCTGCCCGCTCCCGTTCGATCAAGCCTGACCGCGCGGCGGCAGGTGGGTCAGGCGGCGACGGGCTCGTCGGTGCGTACCGTCGAAATCTCCGCGCGGGCGATCGGCCCGGCGGGCAGCGCGGCGACCGCGGCCCCGACGGCGACCGACGCCCCCGCGAACAGGAACGCCCACGGCACACCGCCGGCGTGGTCCACGATCAGGCCGGCCACCGCGCCGCCGGCGGCGCTCGCCGCCACCGACATGGTCACCACCCAGGTGTACGCCTCGTTCAGCATGCCGGTCGGCGCGATCCGGCCGACCAGGGTGTTCTCCAGGGTCAGCGCGGGAGCGATGGTGGCCCCGCCGACGACCAGCGCGACACCCAGCGCCAGCGGCGTGGGCATGACCGCGAACACCACGAAGGTGCCGGCGAGCGCGGCGAGCAGCATGGCGAACTGCCGGGTCATGTTCGGGGACGGCCGGCGGACACCGAACCAGAAGCCTCCGGCCGCGCTGCCGATCCCCCAGACCGCCAGCAGGATCCCGGCCAGGCTCTCCGGGTCGTCGGCGGTGTAGTTGCCGGCGTACGCCGGGACGATCACGCCGGCCGCGCCGAACGCGATGCCGAGGCTGGCCACGCAGACCAGCAGGGCCGGGAAGCCCCCCACCCGCAGCGGGCCGAGCCCCCGGGCGTGGTGCTCACGCGAGTGCGGACGCCAGCCACGCATCACACGGCCGAGGGCGACGGCGGTGGTGCCGACCAGGGTGACCACGGCCGCCCCGATCAGCGCGGCCGCGGCGTCGGCGAACAGCACGAAGCCGGCGACGAGCAGCGGGCCGAGCACGAAGACGATCTCGAACAGCGAGGTCTCCGCGGCCAGGGCGGTGTTGCGCAGGTGGTACCGGTCGGAGCCGGGGCCGGTGAGGTCGTTCCACGCACCACGGATCGCGGCGGTGAGCGGCGGGTAGGTCGCTCCGGCGATGCCGGCGGCCAGGTAGATGGCGGGAAGGGCGTCGTCGCCTGACCGGCTGGCCAGCAGCAGCCCGATCAGCGCCAGCGGGTGGGCCACCGCGGTGACCAGCAGGACCGGGCTCGGGCCGACCCGGTCGGCGATCCGGCCGGCCACCGGGCTGAGCGCGGCACCGGCGACGGCGTAGATCCCGCCGGCGACGGCGGCGAGAGCGTACCGCCCGGTCACCTGCTCGACCACCAGCAGCAGCGCCAGCGGGGTCATGCCGATCCCGAGTCGCCCGATGATGCCGGTGATCAGCAGCATCGGCGCGCCGGGGATCCGCCAGACACCCAGGTACTGGCGCAGTGCGGCCACCGTGAACCTCCAGAGAATGTAATGAGCGTGAGCCGTTCCGACCCTAACGCCGCCGGTCAGTGCGAGGTATCGGATATCGCGGGTGACACAGCACTCCGCCCGCACCCGGTACGGGTGCGGGCGGAGGCTTGGATCAGCGGGTCAGCGCTGGAACTGCACAGGCCCCGAGTTGGCGGCCATCTGCTCCAGCCGGGCGACCCGGTCCTCCATCTTCGGGTGGGTGGAGAAGAGCGCGGCCACGCCGCCGCCCCGGAACGGGTTGGCGATCATGAGGTGCGCGGTGCTGGTGAGCTGGCCCTGTGCCGGCAACGGCCGGCGTCGCGCCACGGCGTCGATCTTGCGAAGTGCGCTCGCGAGGGCAAGCGGGTCACGACTCAACTCGGCGCCCGAGGCGTCCGCCTGGAACTCGCGGCTCCGGCTGATCGCCAGCTGGATCACGGTGGCCGCGATCGGCCCCAGGATCAGGGTCAACAGCAGCACGGCCGGGTTCGGCCGGTCCTCGTCGTCGCCACCGCCCAGCGGGATGAAGAAGGCGATGTTCGCCAGGAAGGTGATGATGCCGGCCAGGCCGGCCGCCACGCTGGAGATCAGGATGTCGCGGTTGTAGACGTGCGACAGTTCGTGCCCGATCACACCGCGCAGCTCGCGGTAGTCGAGGATCTCGGTGATGCCCTGGGTCACGCAGACCGCCGCGTGCTGTGGGTTACGACCCGTGGCGAACGCGTTGGGCTGCGCGGTCGGGCTGACGTAGAGCCGCGGCATCGGCTGCCGGGCCTCGGCCGCCAACTCCCGCACCATCCGGTACAGCTCGGGGAACTCCGCCTCGCTGACCGGTTGCGCCCGCATCGAGCGCAGTGCGAGCTTGTCGGAGTAGAAGTAGGAAATGCCGTTCATGACCAGAGACACGAGGACGGCGATGACCAGGCCGCCACTGCCGCCGAACCCGTAGCCGACCGCCAGGATCAGGGCGGTGAGCAGGCCGAGCAGCGCGGCGGTCTTCAGACGGTTGTGGTGCACAATGTCTCCTTCGGTGCACGGATCGCCGGGATCCGCTGACCGGTGCAACAACCCGGTACCCACCAACCATCCGTCTCAACGCTGAGAATTCACTGAGACCTGCCCGGTGCGATCAACGGCCGGCCAGGTCGAGCACCAACTGCGGGGCGACTCCCAGCACCACGGCAGCCACCGTGGCCACCGCGAGCACCACCGCCACCACACCCACCAGAGGTACGGCCGCCGCACCGCCGGGAACCGCCACGCCCGGCGTCGCCGTCGGCGCCCACAGGGCGGCGGTCATGCGTAGGTAGTAGGCCAGCCCGATCACCGCGTTGACCGCCACCACCAGCGCCAGCCAGGCGGCGCCACCGTCCAGCAGCGCCCGGACCACGGTCACCTTCGCGAACAACCCGGCCAACCCGGGCGGCAGACCGGCCAGGCCGACCAGCGCGAGACCGAGCGCCGCACCCCGCCACGGGTGCCGGCGGGCCGCACCGCGCAGGTCGTCCAGGGTGCCGCCGTCCGCACCCGTCGGGCGCAGGGCGGTCACCCCGGCGAACGCGGCCAGCTCCAGGACCACGAAGAAGACGGTGTACGCCACCGCGGCCGCGTACGCGGCATCCCGTGCCTCGCCCGTACGGCCGGCGGCCAGCGCCAACGCGCCCAGCGGGGCGAGGATGTAACCGGCCTGCGCGACCGAGGACCAGGCGAGCAGCCGGACGGTACGCCGTTGGCGCAGGGCCACGAGGTTGCCGACGGTCATGGTGAGCACCGCGAGCAGGGCCAGCACCGGACCGGTCTGGTCGGCCGGCAGCGACCGCTGCACCACGGCGAGCAACGCGACCACGCCGCCGACCTTCGACGCCGTGGACAGGTACGCGGCCACCGGCAGGGGTGCGCCGTCGTAGGTGGCCGGGGCCCAGGCGTGGAACGGCACCGCCGCCACCTTGAAGGCCAGCCCGAGCAGCAGCAACGCCACCGCGGCGGTGGTCAGCGGCAGGTCCCGCAGCTCCGGCCGCTCGGCGAGCAGCGTGCCGAGCCGGTCCAGGTGCAGCGAGCCGGTCACCGCGTACAGCAGCGCCGCGCCGAGCAGGGCGACCGTGGTGGCCACGACGCTGACCACGAAGAAGGTGACCGCCGCCTCGGCGCTGGCCAGACTCCCCCGGCGCAGGCCGACCAGCACGTACAGCGGCAGGGTAAGCGTCTCCAGGGCGACGATCAGGGTGATGAGGTCACCGGCCGCGCCGAGCACGACGCCGCCGGTCATCGAGCAGGCAAGCAGGAAGCAGTACTCCCCCACCGGTGACCGCCCGGCCCGCAGCGCGGGCACGGACAACCCGAGCACGCCCAGGGTGAGCAGCGCCACCACCGCGCCGACCAGGGCGGCCCGGCCGCCGAAGATCCAGGAGCAGTCGGCGCCGACGCAGAACGTCCGCCGCTCGCCACCCGCCCCGACCAGGGCGGCACCGACGGCGGTGCTGAGCGCCCCGAGCGCGGCCACCACGACCGTGGCCCGCGGGCGGGCCAGCAGCAGGTCGGTGACCAGCACGAGCACGGCGGTACCGGCGGCCAGGTAGGCCGGCAGCAGCGCCACGCTGTCCACGCTCTGCACCGTGTTCATCGGAGGACCACCCCCACCAGGGCGTCGACCGGGGCCTCGGCGACCCCGAGGACCAGCGCCGGGGCCAGCCCGATGGCCAGGGCGAGCAGCACCAGCGGCGCCCACGCGGTCAGCTCGGCCCCGGCCAGGGTGGGACCGACCCCGCCGACGGCGGTGGTCGGCCGGCCGTGGGTGACACGGCGCAGCAGCCGCAGGAAATACGCGGCGGTGAGCGCGCCGCCGAGCGCGGCCAGCACACCGAGGGTGGTCCAGAGCGGGCCGCCCACCTGGATCGCCGCGATCACCGCGAACGCCTCCCCCCAGAAGCCGGCCAGCCCAGGCAGGCCGAGCGACGCGATCGCCGCGAACGCGAGCAGACCGGCCAGCCGGGGCGCGGTCTCCCGCAGCCCGGACAGCTCGGACAGGCTGCCCGTGCCGGTACGGTCCTTCACCGCGCCGGCCAGGAAGAACAGCAGGCCGGTGATCACGCCGTGCGCGACGTTGCCGATCAGCGCCGCCTGGATGCCGGTGGTGGTCAACGTGGCGACGCCCAGCAGCACGAAGCCCATGTGGCCGACGCTGGAGTACGCGATCAGCCGCTTGACCTCGTCCTGCGCGAGGCAGACCAGCGAGCCGACCAGGATCGCGGCGACGGCCAGCACGCCGAGCACCGGCGCCGCCCAGCGGGCACCCTCCGGCGCCACCCCCACCGCCACCCGGATCAGGCCGTAGGTGCCCATCTTGAGCAGCACCCCGGCCAGCACCACACTGCCCACCGTGGGGGCCTGGGTGTGCGCGTCGGGCAGCCAGGAGTGCAGCGGCCAGAGTGGGCTCTTCACCGCGAAGGCGAGCGCGAGCAGGGTGAACGCGGCGAGCTGGGTGCCCCGGGACAATCCGCCGCCACCGGTCAGCGCCACCACGTCGGCGGTGCCCGCGGCGGCGACCACGACGTACACGCCGACCAGCAGCAGCACCGAGCCGAGCAGGGTGTAGAGCGCGAACTTGCGGGCCGCCCGACGCCGGTCCGCGCCGCCCCAGCCGGCGATGATCGCGTACATCGGCAGCAGGACGACCTCGAAGAAGAGGAAGAACAGCACCAGGTCCAGGGCGAGGAAGGTGCCCAGGATGCCCACCTCGACCACCAGCAGCAACGCGACCAGGGCTCGGCCACTGCCGCCGGCCGGCACCCGCCACAGCGTGTACCCGCAGCACAACAGCGTGAGCAGCGCGGTCAGCACCACCAGCGGCCAGGAGATGCCGTCGACGCCGAGGTGGAAACGCAGATCCAGGCCGGGCACCCAGGGCAGGTCCAGTTGGTGCCAGGGCCGCACCGCCGGCGCGCCGGCCGACCAGGCGACCCAGCTCCGGCCGCCGAACACCAGCGGCACCGCGGCCAGCAGGGTCAACGCCGCCGCCACCGTGCCGACCAGTCGGGCCGTCCGGTCCCGCGGTGTCGCCGCCACCGCAACCGCGCCGAGCGCCGGCAGCGCCAGGACGGCGACCAGCAACACCTGCCCGACACTCATCGGACCGCCTCTGTTCGCGACTGCGGGGCTCGCAACACCGGCTCACTCCTCGCGCTCACCGGACCGCCTCTGCTCGCGACTGCGGGGCTCGCAACACCGGCTCACTCCTCGCGCTCACCGCACCCCTCCGATCAGAGCGGCGGCCAGCCCGATCAACAGCGCGCCGGCCAGCACCCCGGCGGCGGCCCGTGGCAGCGCCGCCCGGTGCAGCGCGGCGAGCCCGGCGCCCAGGCCGGACGCGGCCCGCCCGCTGCCCTCGACAGCACCGTCCACGAACACCTCGTCGCCGGTGCGCGCGGCCCGGGCCAGCGCGCGGACGGGACGTGCCACCAGGGCGTGCTGGACGTCGTCGAGCCGGAACGCGCGGGCGAAGACCGGCCGCAGCGGACCCAGCGCGGCCGCCGGGTCGGCGGCCGGGGCCTGGCGCCAGCCCAGCAGCACCAGCCCCGCCCCGACCAGCAGCAGCGCGAGCGGCAGCAGCAGCCCCGGCCCGAGGTGGACCAGGCCGTCCTCCGCGCCCGCCACCGGCACGGTGGCGAACCGCAGCCGGTCGGCGAACGCCCCGACGAACCCGGCCAGGCCGAGCAGCGCGGCTGGCACGGCCAGGAGCAGCACCGGCCAGCGCAGCACCGCCGGCGGATCGTGCGGCCGGAGCAGCGGCAGCCGGGGCTCGCCGAAGAAGGTCCGCAGCAGCAGCCGGCCGGCGTACCAGGCGGTGATCGCGACGCCGGCCAGCCCGGCCAGCCAGACCAGCCAGCCCACCCAGGACGGCGCCGGGCCGGTGCCCTCCCGGGCGGCGGCTTCGGCGACCGTCAGCACGCCGTCCTTGCTCCAGAAGCCAGCCAGCGGCGGCACCCCGGCCAGTGCGCCCAGGCCCACCACCGTGCACCAGAAGGTCACCGGCATGCTGCGGCGCAGCCCGCCCATCTCCGACATCAGCGTGGTGCCCACCGCGTGGATCACCGCGCCGGCGGCGAGGAACAGCAACGCCTTGAACGCGGCGTGGGTCAACAGGTGGAACAGCGCCGCCGACGGCGAGCCGACCGCCAGCGCGCCGGTCATGTAACCCAGTTGGGACACGGTCGACCAGGCCAGCACACGCTTGATGTCGTCCTGCGCGGTGGCGGCGAGCGCACCGAGCAGCAGGGTGATCGACCCGATCACCCCGAGCACGGTCAGCGTCACCGGCGCGGCCGTGAACAGCGGATAGAGGCGGGTCACCGCGTACACCCCGGCGGCGACCATCGTCGCGGCGTGGATCAGCGCCGAGATCGGCGTCGGGCCGGCCATCGCGTCCGGCAGCCAGGTGTGCAGCGGGAACTGCGCGCTCTTGCCGGCCACCCCGGCCAGCAGCAGCAGACCGGCCGCGGTCAGGGTCGCGGTGGAGTGGTCGTGGGCGAGCACGTCGGCGATCCGGAAGCTGCCCGTCGACACGCCGAGCAGCGCGATGCCGAGCAGGAACCCGACGTCGCCGACCCGCGTGACCAGGAACGCCTTCATCGCGGCGGCGGGCGCACCGGGCAGCCGGCGGTCATGGGCGATGAGCAGGTACGAGCAGAGGCCCATCACCTCCCAGCCGACCAGCAGCATGATCAGGTCGCCGGCGACCACCACCAGCAGCATCGCGGCGGTGAAGAGACTGATCTGCGCCGCGTACGGCGGGTAGCGGTGGTCGACGTCGACGTCGTCGTGCGGGCCGCGCCGCAGGTAGCCGATCGAGTAGACCTGCACGGCCAGGGCGACCGCGGCGACCGCCACCGCGACCAGCGCGGCGGCGCCGTCCAGCCGCACGCCGAGGGTCACCGTCAGCCCACCGAGGTCGACCCAGGTGGTCGACGTCTCCCGGGGTCCGTCGACCGTGACCAGCAGCGCGACGGCCAGCGCGAGCGCGCCGGCCGCGCCGGTCACCCCGAGCGCGACGGCCACCCGCCGGGCCCGATCGTCACCGCCCACACCGGTGGTCGGGTGACGCGGGGCCGGCGGCAGCAGCAGGCCGAGGAGCCCGGCGGCCAGCGGTACGGCGGGCAGCAGCGCGCCCAGCACCCCGGTCACCGGCCCGCCTCCGCGTCCCGGCCGGCGGTGCCGGCGGCGGCTGGCTCCGGCGTACCGGCGGTCCGCGGCGACTCGGCGGGTTCGGTCAACTGCACCTCGTCCACCGCCACGCTGGCGCGCAGCCGGTAGAGCTGAAGGACGATCGCCAACCCCACCCCGATCTCGGCGGCGGCGAGGACGATGACGAAGAGCGCGAAGACCTGACCGGAGTGCGGCAGCACCGAGCGGGCGGTGGTGTCCGCGGTGACCAGGATCAGGTTCACCGCGTTGAGCATCAGCTCCACCGCCATCAGCACCAGCACCGCGTTACGCCGGCGCAGTACGCCGTAGACGCCGAGGCCGAACAGCAACGCGGCGGTCACGTACGGGATGACCGGTCTCACCGGCGCCCCCCGGAGATCACGTCCACCCCGTCCGGCGCTGCCGCGCCGTCCGCTCCCGCGCCGGACCGGCCGATATCCGGCCGGGACAGCACCACCGCGCCCACCAGCGCCGACAGCAGCAGTACGGAGAGCACCTCGAACGGCAGCACCCACGACCGGAAGATCTGCTCCCCCAACCGTTCCGCGGTACCCGCGTCGGGCAGCGCGACCGTGCTCCACCGGTAGGCGTCGACCAGCAGGACGGTCAGCCCCAGCCCGGCGCCGCCGCCGATCAGCGCCGCCGGCCAGCCGGGCCGGTCAAGGTCGTCGGAGGCGCCGATCGGCGCCCGGGTCAGCATCACCGCGAACAGCAGCAGCACCACCACCGCGCCCACGTAGATCAGCACCTGCACCCAGGCCACCAGCTCAGCGCTGAGCACGAGATAGTCGCCGGCCAGCGCGCCCAGGCAGACCACCAGGTAGAGCCCCGCCCGGACCAGGTGTTTCGTGGTCACCACCAGCGCACCGGCACCGACCGCCACCGCGCCGAGGGCGAGCAGCAGCAGATCCGCGCCGGTCACCGGGCCGCCCTCCGGGCTCGGGGCGCCGACTGTCGCGCGGTCACGACGCGGCACCCGGGTCGGCGCCGGGCTCGGGGCGTACCGCCGGCGGGGTCGGACGTGCGGCGGCCGCCTTGCGCGCGGCGGCGGTCTCCTCCTTGGCCGGCTCGCCGTTCGGGTCGTGCGCCGGCGGCGGCGGAACCGTGGCCATCCACTGGCCCAGGTGGTCCTTGTCGTGCAGCAGGTCCTTGATGTCGTACTCGGCGTACTCGAACTCGGGCGACCAGTAGAGCGCGTCGAACGGGCAGACCTCGATGCAGATGCCGCAGTACATGCAGAGCGAGAAGTCGATGTCGAACTTGTCGAGCACGTTGCGCTGGCGGGGGCGGGCGGCGCCGGGCACCGCCACCTCCTCCTTGTGCGAGTCGATGTAGATGCACCAGTCCGGACACTCGCGGGCGCACAGCATGCAGACCGTGCAGTTCTCCTCGGACAGCGCGATCACGCCGCGCGAGCGGGGCGGCAGCTCGGGGGCGACGTCCGGGTACTGCTGGGTGGTCGAGCGGCTGGTCATCGTCTTGAGAGTGACCGCCAGCCCCTTCACCAGGCCCGCGCCGGGGAGGCCACGCTCGGTGCCGCCGTGCTCGCTGGGGTCGCTCATGTCGACCATCCTGCCCTGTGGCCCCCGCGCGCGCGACCACCACCCGTGGGTCTGCGGCGGTACCGTGGTCGCGGGGAGAACGAACGCACTGGAAAGGACCCGTCGATGACCGCCGCGCTGCACGACGACGTTCCGCCGCCGGGCGAGTGGACAACCGACGCCTTGGACGCCCTGCCCAACGACGGCAGGCCTCGCCCCGAGATTCTGGACGGAAACCTGCTCATGTCGCCCTCCCCCACGCGACTCCATCAGTCCATCGCGCTCATGCTGGGCTCGGCCATGCTGGAGAGCTGCCCACGCGATTTCGACGTCACCCAGGGCGTCGAGGTACGCATCTCACGGAAGCGTTCCTTCATCCCTGATCTGCTGGTCACCTACCTCGACGCCGCAGAGCGGAATCCGTCGCACTATCTACCGGACCAGGTTCTTCTGGTGGTTGAAATCGTCTCGGAAGGGTCCCGCAGCATCGATCGGGTACTCAAACCGGCCCTCTACGCCGAGGCGGACATCCCCTACCTCTGGCGGATAGAGACCGAGGCCGGCATCGTCGTACACACCCACAAGCTCGACGCGATGAAGCAGGTCTACGTCGAGCAGGCACAACTCACTGACGGCATTCTGGTGCCGGAGCCGTGGGAGATGGACATCCCGCTGGAGCGAATCACGCCCCGGGCCCGCTGACGACGGTCGGTGGGAGCATCTCGACGCCCAGCTGCTGGAGCAGCTGGAACAGCTCGTTGCAGCTCCACACCTCGACGATCCGGCCCGCCGCGTCGAAGCGCAGGAACGTCGCCCCGGAGTAGCTGACCACCTGCCCGGTCGGCGGCACCGGCCCGAACTGCCCCGCCTGGGTGCCGGCCGCCCGCCAGTGCACGGCCACCCGCTCGCCGGCGGCCACCACGTCCACGATCTTGTAGCGCAGGTCCGGGAAGGCCGCCCGCCGCTCCCGGTGCCAGGCCAGCGTCGCCTCCGGCCCGGTGCCGCCCAGCCCTGGGCATTCCTCGGCGATCAGCTCGTACGCGGACTCCTCCCGGCGGGCGTTCCACACATCGGCGATGAAACGCCGGGCCGCCGCCTCCACATCCGTCATGCCGGCAGGTTAACCGGCGCCGTCGCACCGGGCCCGGTCCCGGCCGGGACGCGGGACCGCAGCCGCGGTCGGATCGGGACGTGGGACCGGCGGTCAGGTTGGGCAGCTGCGAGCCGGCGGGCCGGAGATCAGCGAGGATGGGAACCGAAGACGATTCCGGACCGGGAGGGCGACGTGGGCGAGGAAACAGGCGGGAAGTACGTCGAGCCGGGCGGTGAGTTCACCCGGGACCAGCGGTACATAGCCACCCGGATCACGGCGGACGGGCGGGACGGTTACCCGGTGGAGCCGGGCCGGTACCGGCTGGCGGTCAGCCGCGCCTGCCCGTGGGCCAACCGCCTGATCATCGTGCGGCGGCTGCTCGGTCTGGAGGACGCCATCTCGATGGCGGTGGCCGGCCCCACCCACGACGCTCGCAGCTGGACCTTCGACCTCGACCCGGACGGCCGGGACCCGGTGCTCGGCATCGAGCGCATCCAGGAGGCGTACTTCAAGCGCTTCCCCGGCTACGAGCGGGGCATCACCGTGCCGGCGATCGTCGACGTGCCGACCGGGCAGGTGGTGACCAACGACTACGCGCAGATGAGCCTCGACCTGTCCACGCAGTGGGGCCCGTACCACCGCGAGGGCGCGCCGCAGCTCTACCCCGACCACCTCCGGGCGCAGATCGACGAGGTCAACGACGTGGTGTTCCGGGACGTCAACAACGGCGTCTACCGGTGCGGCTTCGCCGGCAGCCAGGAGGCGTACGACAAGGCGTACCACCGGCTGTTCGACCGGCTGGACTGGTTGTCCGGGCGGCTGACCAACCAGCGCTACCTGGTCGGCGACACCATCACCGAGGCCGACGTGCGGCTCTTCACCACGCTGGTCCGCTTCGACCCGGTCTACCACGGCCACTTCAAGTGCAACCGGCAGAAGTTGAGCGAGATGCCGGTGCTCTGGGCGTACGCCCGGGACCTGTTCCAGACTCCGGGGTTCGGGGACACCATCGACTTCGACCACATCAAGCGGCACTACTACGAGGTGCACCGGGACATCAACCCGACCGGGATCGTCCCCCTCGGCCCCGACCTGTCCAACTGGATCACCCCGCACGGCCGGGAAGCGCTGGGTGGCCGTCCCTTCGGCGACGGCACGCCGCCACCGCCGCCGGCCGAGCCCGTCGACCCCGCGCACACCCCGCTGCGCTGACCGCTCTGCCTCAGCTGCGGCCCTTCCTCAACCGTTAAGAAGGGGCCCCTGCTCTACCGCAGGCGTTAACAAGGTGCCCTTCCTTCGCGGTCAGAGGGCGATGCGGACGGCCGCGGTGAGGACCAGCTGCGCGAGGGAGGCCGGCACCAGCACCAGCCAGCAGAGCCGCTGGAGCTGGTCCTCGCGCAGCCGCGGGTAGGACACCCGGAGCCAGATGATCACGAACGCCACGGCGAAGACCTTGAGCAGGGTCCAGAGCCAGCCCAGCTGGTCGTCGGCGAACGGGCCCTGCCAGCCGCCGAGGAACAGCACCGTGGTCAGCGCGGCGATCACCACGATGCCGACGTACTCGGCGAGCAGGAAGAACGCGAAGCGGAGGCCCGTGTACTCGGTCATGTACCCGAAGACCAGCTCCGAGTCGGCCACCGGCATGTCGAACGGGGGCCGGCGGATCTCGGCCAGGCCGGCGACGAAGAAAATGATCATCGCGGGTGCCTGCCAGAGCAGCCACCACGGCTGCCACGCCGCGACGATGCCGGAGAGGCTGAGCGTGCCCGCCGCCATCGCCACCGAGGCGGCGGCCAGCACCAGCGGCAGCTCGTAGCCGAGCAGCTGGGCGGCCCCGCGCAGCCCGCCGAGCAGGCTGTACTTGTTGGCCGACGCCCAAGCCGACATGAGCACCGCCACCACCCCGACGCCGACCACGGCCAGCACGAAGAACAGGCCGATGTCCAGTGGCTGCCCGACCAGGTCGTTCGGGCCGAGCGGGATGACCAGCAGCACCAGCAGGTAGGGCACCAGGGCCACCGCCGGCGCCAGCCGGAACACGGCCCGGTCCGCCTCGCGCGGGGTGATGTCCTCCTTCTGCACGAACTTGACCCCGTCGGCCACGAGCTGCGCCCAGCCGTGGAAGCCGCCCGCGTACATCGGGCCGAGCCGGCCCTGCATGTGCGCCATCACCTTGTGTTCGGCCTGCCCCACCAGCAACGGCAGGGTGAGGAACGCGACCAGCACGCCGCCCACCCGCAGCACCAGCTCCACCCAGAGCGGCATCAGGCCGTACCCCCGTCGTCGTCGGTCCGGTCGCCGCGGGCCGGCGGGTCCGCGACCGGACCGCCCGGGCTCCCGCCGGGCGCGGCCTGGTCGGGCGCGGCCGGGCCGTCGGCGGTGCCGGCGGGTCGGGGAGTACGCGCCGGACGGGCCCCCGGGGCAGGCCGCGCCGGCCGCTCACCGGCCGGTCTGGCCGGGGTGCCGCCGCGCGGACCCTCCCCCGCCCCGCCCGCCCCGGCCGGGGTGGGCGTGGTGCCCCACTCGCCCGGAGCGGGCACGCCCGGCGGGCGGATCGGTCGGCGGCCACCGCCGGCCTCGGACTCGCCCGGTTCCTTCGCACCCGGCCACGGCTTGGCCACCCGGGAGGCGAGCACGAACTCCTTGCGCAGCGGATGGCCCTCGAACTCCGGCGGCAGCAGCAGCGGTCGCAGCTCCCCGTGGCCGTCGAAGCCGATGCCGAACATCTCGTGCGTCTCCCGCTCGTGCCAGGCGGCACCCGGGTAGACATCGACCACCGACGCCACCGTGGCCGCGCCGCGGGGCAGCCGGGTACGCAGCAACACGCCGCGCCGCAGCCGGGTCGACCAGAGGTGCGCCACCACGTCGAAGCCCTCGGCCAGCTCGTCCACGGCGGAGAGCCAGTCGAAGAAGTCGCAGGCCAGCTCGGTGTCGTCGCGGGCGGCGCGCAGCGCGTCCGGCCAGCTCCCCGGCGGAACATCGACGGTGGCCCGCGCGTACCGCTGCCCGCCGGAGACCGACGGGGTCGCCTCGACCGGCGCGAGCAGCGCGACCAGCCGAGCGCCGACCTCTTCGGGAGTCATGCCGCTGATCCTAGGGCCTGTGTGGAAGTCGCCGTTCGGGCCGAGTGGAGCCGAGGTGCCCGACGATCTGCCGGCTTTGGGGGGCGGCCCGGTGCTGGGCGGGGAAAGATGAGGGCGTGCGCGCTGTCACCGTGAAACCCGGAACCGCCAACTCGCTGAGCCTCATCGAGGATCAGCCCGAGCCGGCGCCCGGGGAGGGCGCCGTCCTGGTCCAGGCGCTGGCGGTGGGGATCTGCGGCACCGACCACGAGATCATCGATGGGCAGTACGGCGAGGCGCCGCCCGGCTCGGACCGCCTGATCATCGGACACGAGTCGTTGGGCCGGGTGCTGGAAGACCCGAGCGGCGCCTTTCAACCCGGTGACCTGGTGGCCGGGATCGTCCGGCACCCCGACCCGGTGCCCTGCCCCAACTGCGCGGCCGGCGAGTGGGACATGTGCCGCAACGGGCAGTTCACCGAGCACGGCATCAAGGCGCTGCCGGGGTTCGCCCGCGACCGCTGGCGGATCGAGCCCCGGTTCGCGGTCCGGCTCGACCCGGCGCTGGCGCGGGTTGGCGTGCTGCTCGAGCCGACCAGCGTGGTGGCCAAGGCGTGGGACCACATCGAGCGGATCGGGCACCGGGCCGAGTGGCAGCCGCAGACGGTCCTGGTGACCGGGGCGGGGCCGATCGGGCTGCTGGCCGCGCTCCTCGCCACCCAGCGCGGGCTCACCGTGCACGTGCTGGACCGGGCGACCTCGGGGCCGAAGCCGGAGCTGGTCGCGGCGCTGGGCGCCACGTACCACACGGTGCCGGTCAACGACCTGCCCTTCGAGCCGGACGTGGTGGTCGAGTGCACCGGCGCCCCGACCGTGGTCCTCGACGTGATGTGCAAGGCGGGCCAGACCGGGATCGTCTGCCTGGCCGGGGTGTCCAGCGGCGGCCGGAGCATCGACTTCGACGCCGGCGCGCTCAACCGGGCGCTGGTCCTGGAGAACAACGTGGTCTTCGGCTCGGTCAACGCCAACCGCCGGCACTGGAGCATGGCCGCTCAGGCGCTCAGCCGCGCCGAGCAGCCCTGGTTGGAGTCGCTGCTCACCCGGCGCGTGCAGGTCGACCGGTACGCCGAGGCGTACACCGCAGAGCCGGACGACATCAAGGTGGTGCTGGAGTTCGGGGTCTGAGCGGCGGGCGGGCCGGTCAGATGCCGGGCAGCCGGCCGTTGCGGAACAGGTCCACGAAGAGCTGGTGGTCCTGCCGGGCGCGCACCCCGTACGCGTGCGCGAACTCCACCAGGTGGGTGACGAAGCCCCGCTCGTCGGTCTCCACGGCGGCCACGATCGCCTCCTCGGTGGAGTAGTCCACCAGGTCGTGGCTGGACTCGTCGTCGGCGACGGAGTGCATCCGCGCCACCGCCCGGCCGAGGTCGGCGAGCACCCCGGTCAGCTCCTCCGGCTCGTTGACGTCGGACCAGTCCAGGTCGGCGGCGTACGGGGAGACCTCGGCGACCAGCTGGCCGGCCCCGTCCAGCTCGGTGAAGCCGAGCCACGGGTCGGCGTGCGCCTGCAACGCCCGCTGCGACTCCGCGGTCCGGTGGCCCTGGTGCTGGAAGTAGCCGCGCACCGACTCGTCGGACACGTACCGGGTCACCGCCGGCACCTGCGCCTGCTTCATGTAGATGACGACGTCGTTCTCCAGTGCCTGGGTGTGGCCCTCCAGCAGCAGGTTGTACGACGGCAGCCCGGCCGAGCCGATGCCCACCCCCTTGCGCAGCACCACGTCCTTGATCCGCGTCGCCACCGGGCGCAGCCGGGCCGAGGCGGCGGGCAGCGTGCCCAAGTACTCCTCGAAGGCGGCGAGCACCTTGGCGCGGGTGTCCCCGTCGACCTCGAAGACCCCGTCGCCGACGGAGAAGCGCCGCTCGTAGTTGTCGACGGTGGTCTGCTCGGCGAGCAGGTCGACCCGGGTGTTCAGCCGGGCCTGCTGGAGCACCCGGCGCAGCACCCCGTCGGCGTTGTCCAGGGTGATCGAGCCGATGGCGTCGTCCCCGCCGGCGGCGATCGCCCGCAGCTCGGTCAGGTACGACCCGGCGAAGCCGGCCACCAGCTCGCCGATCACCGTGTCGGAGAGCGCCTTGCTGTAGCCGAGCAGCGCGACGCTGGCGGCGAACCGTCGCAGGTCCCAGGTGAACGGCCCGACGTACGCCTCGTCGAAGTCGTTGACGTTGAACACCAGCTGCCCGGACGCGTTCATGTAGGTGCCGAAGTTCTCGGCGTGCAGGTCACCGTGGATCCACACCCGGCTGGTCCGCTCGTCCAGGAACCGGTCGTCGGCGCAGTCGCCGCGCTGGTCGGCGTAGAACAGGGCGGCGCTGCCCCGGTAGAAGGCGAAGGGTGAGGCGGCCATCTTGCGGAACTTGCGGCGAAAGGCGGCCGGGTCGATCGCCATGGACGCGCCGAACTCCTCGGTCAGCACGTCGACGATGTGGGCTGACCGCTGGTCCACCGAGTTGCTCATGGTGCGCAGGCTAGCTCGCCCGGACCACCCGGGGCGTCGGACGACCGACTGGTCCGCTCGGCCGACGGGCCGATGCCGGTGCGGACGTCAGCCGGCGGCGGGTGGGCGGACCGGCGGGGCGGTGAGCGAGTCGACGGAGCGCGGGGCGGAGCCGTCGCGGGGCGGCGCGTCGACCGGCGGGGCGAGCAGATCCGGGCGGGACACCCCACCGACGCCGGACTGCTCGGCGGCGATCTTCTCCTGGAGGCGCAGGATGCCGTGCAGCAGCGCCTCCGGCCGGGGCGGGCAGCCGGGCACGTAGACGTCGACCGGGATGAGCTGGTCGACGCCCTTGGTCACCGAGTACGAGTCCCAGTAGGGGCCACCACAGTTGGAGCAGGCGCCGAACGAGATGACGTACTTCGGCTCCGGCATCTGGTCGTAGAGCCGCTTGATCGCCGGGGCCATCTTGTCGGTCACCGTGCCGGAGACCACCATCAGGTCGGCCTGCCGGGGGCCGTGGGCGAACGGGATCACGCCGAGCCGGATGAAGTCGTGCCGACCCATGCTGGTGGCGATGAACTCGATCGCGCAGCAGGCCAGGCCGAAGTTGAAGACCCAGAGCGAGTAGCGGCGGCCCCAGTTCAGCACGAACCGGATCGGCTCGCCGAGCACTGCCGGCAGCTGCACGAGCGTCCCCTTCCTGTCCCCCACCAGACAGTCAACCACAGCGACCGAACGCGACCGGGTGGCCGCTCGGCGCAGGCCATGGCCCTGCCCCGACACGTCGGGGGGTGGATCCGCCCCAATCGATGTGAGCCGTGGCACAGTCGGCTTCCCGGCAGTCGCAACCTTCCCCGGCGGCGCGGTGTGTCACCTCTGTCGGGGTGCCCGATGCCGGTACGCCACGGGGGAGAGCGAGTGAGTGTGACGAGAGACGTTCGGGCGGGTGAGCCCCCGCCGGACCACCTTCAGGACACCGGGCCCGATCAGGCCGAGATGAGCTTCGACGACTTCTACCACGCGCACTACCGGGGCCTCGTGGTCCAGCTCACCGCCTACACCGGGGACCGCGGCCACGCGCAGGACCTGGTTCAGGAGGCCTTCTGCAAGGCGTTCGCGCAGTGGAATCGGTTGGCCGGCTACGACGACCCGCTGGCCTGGGTCCGCAGGGTGGCCTGGAACCTCGGCCACAACCGGTGGCGACGGCTGCGCACCGCGCAGGCCTACCTGCTGCGGCAACGGGAGACGCACGTCGCGGGACCGACGCCGGACCGGGTGGCGCTCGACGTCGCGCTGGCGAAGTTGCCGCCGCGCCAGCGCCGGGCCGTGGTGCTGCACTATCTCGCCGACCTGACGGTGGCCGAGATCGCGGCTCAGGAACGGGTCGCCGAGGGCACCGTCAAGTCCTGGCTGCACCGGAGCCGGACGACGCTCGCCGGGTATCTGCGCGACACCACGGAGGGGGCGGAAAGTGCCTGAGCTGGAGAACGTCGACCTCGCCGGGGAGTTCAACCGGTACCGCAGCGTGCTGCTGGCCGAGATCGAGGTGCCGGGGCCCGCGGAGGTCCGTCGGACGGTTCGCCGCCGGCGGCGGCGTCACCGCGCCACGGCCGCATCGGTGGCGGTCGCGCTGCTGGGCGGCCCTGCAGTCGGGTACGCGGCCCTGAACCGCCCCGGCCCGGCACCCGGGCCGCTGCCGCCCACCCCGAGCGTGACCGCGAGCCCGACGTCGAGCCTGTCACCGAGCCCCGTCGGCACGCCCTCGACGACCAGTGCCAGCCCCACCCGGCCCACGGCTCCGGACGGGCGGCTCAGCCGGGCCCAACTGGTCGCCGCACCGGTGGACCTGCCGGCCTGGCGATCAGGGCCACCCGACTGCCCGGTGAACACGGTCCGGTTGGTCGGCGACCCGCGCATCGCCAAGGAGGGAACGAACGCCATCGAGGCGATCGACTACGCCGACGTCGACGGCGACGGTGCGACCGAGACGGTGGCCATGCTGCTGTGTTCGTTCGGCAGCGGTGGCCCGCAGCAGGTCGTCGCGTTCGATCGGGACGAGGCAGGCAGGATCGTCACGATCGGCCGGGTGGTGGCCACCAGCCGCGAGAAGCCGCAGTGGTTGACCGCGCTGGACGGCCGTTCCGACGGCACCGTCCGAGTGGAGGTGGCCGACCTGCACCCGGGCGGTGGCTGGCCGGGCGAGTGGTCCCAGCGGCAGTGGCGCGGGTACCGCTGGACGGGCGAGCGGTTCTCGCAGGTCGAGGGTCCTACTTCGTTCGGCCCGAACCCGTACTCCACCAACCTGACGGTGACCGCGAAGGACCTCGTCCTGGCCGACGACCCCACCGACGGGTCCCGGGTCGGCGCCGTCGAGGTGCGGATCCGCGCCGTCGGGGACCGGCGCGCCGACGAGGTTCTCCTCGAACTGGACCTGCCGGCCTCCCTCGCGCCGGACGGCCCCGCCTGGTCCGGCTGCGGGCCGAACGTCGGGGAGTACCGTCCCCCGCTGCTGTGCCGACTCGGTCCGATCGAGGCGAACGGCGAGCTGACGGTGCGCCTCGGCGTGCGGCTGCCCCCGGGCACCGAGCTGGCACCGGGCACGGCGACGGTGCGCGGCACGGCAGCCGGCCCCGGTGGGCACTACCTGATCGATCCCGACCTCGGGAACAACGAGGACACGATGGCGTACCGGTGAACGGTCGGCGGGGTGGCGGGCTGACCGCCACCCCACCGGTCACCAGGACGGGCGTTGCAGCAGGCCGACGGACCCGTGCTGGCGGCGATGAACTGTCGCGCTTCTGACAGCTCGGCGGTTGGCTCCCCCGCAACCGTCGCGGGGCTCTTCCGGTGTCTTGCTCGCATCACCGCCACCCGGTTAACGGGGGGCGGCACTACGGGGAACGGAGCAACGAAGATGACCAGAACCATCACCCGCGGGCTCGTGGCCGGCGCCCTGGGCACGGCGGTTGCGCTGACCAGTCTGCCCGGGACGGCCGTCGCCGCCCCACGCGACACGGCGATCTCCGTCGGGCGGCTGGTGCTCGAGCCGACCGACCGGGGGTACGCGGGCAGCCTTCCGGTGACCGTCACCTACCGCGGCAACGAGGCGTCCTACCTCGACCTGACGATCACCGAGCCGGTCCCCGGCACCTTCGCCGGACTCGACCCGGCCGCCCCCTGCTCCTACGGCGTGGCCCAGCCAGCGCGGACGATCTACTGCCAGGTGCCGGGTGGTGTGCTGCAACGGGACGAGCGACGGAGGTTCACCGTCGACTTCCGGGTGCTCACCACCACCCGGCCGTATCCGATGATCACCTCCGGTGGGCAGATCGGCGTCACGACCGGGGACCGGAACCCGAAGAACGACACGGCCACCTTCGCCGCGCTGTTCCGCGCGACGACCGGCTCGCTGCGCGCCCCTCGACCGTACGTGCGGGACACGAGCACGGACGCGGCGGTTGCCGCCGGCCCCGCAGCCCTGACGCGTCAGGAAGACGGGAGCTGGCTCGGCCGGGTGCCGGTGACCGTCCGGGTCGCCGGTGACGCGCCGCACGACGGGTACTGGCTCACCCCGACGCTGCCGAGCGGGGTCGGGATCGTCGGCATCGAACCCGTCGAGGCCTGCTCGGCGAGTTGCCTGGTGGCCGGCGGCGGGTTCATGCCGGGCGAGGAACGAGAGGTCTCGCTGCTGATCCAGGCACCCGCCGAGGTGTCCCCCGGGGACCTCGGCACCGGCTCGGTGCTGCTGGACGCCACCTTCGGCTGGGGCGACGTGCTGACCGACGTCGACCCGGCCGACAACACCGCCAGCTTCGACGTCACCGCCGGCTGACGGACATGTCATCGGCTGGGGCGCGGCCGCAGGTGTTCCTGCGGCCGCGCACGCCCACCTCGCCCGATGCGGCGCCGTCCCCCGCGCGTCTGCACATCGAGGTGAGCGGGATGGCCGCGCACGACGACGGCCCCACCTTCGACGAGGTCTACCGCCGACACTTCCAGCCGCTGGTGGTCCAGCTGTACGCGTTCGTCGCAGACATGAGCGAAGCGCAGGACCTGGTGCAGGAGGCGTTCAGTCGGGCCTGGCCCCGTTGGCACCGGATCTCCCGGTACGACGATCCGGTGGCCTGGGTCCGCCGGGTCGCCTGGAACATCGCGATCAGCCGGTGGCACCGCCTGCGCACCGCCCGGCTGTTCAGCCTTCGGCAGCGGGTGGAGGTGGTGAACGGGCCAGGTCCGGACCGGGTGGTGCTCGCCGCCGCCCTGGCCACCCTGCCGGTCAACCATCGGCGCGCGGTGGTCCTGCACTACCTGGCCGGTCTGACCGTCGGTGAGATCGCCGAGGACTGCGGGGTGGCCCCGGCACGGTCAAGTCCTGGCTACACCGAGCCCGGGCAACACTGGCCGACTGCCTGGCAGAGCACGAACCCGAGCGCACCGGTCGCGAACCCGCGACGGTCGACGACCCGACCGAGAGGAGGGCGGACTAGATGGAACAGCGCAACGAGCGAGCGGATCGGTTGTCGGCCGCCTTCAACGAGCTGAACACCGTCAGCCTCCGGCAGGTCGCCGAACCGGATCCGGACGTGCCGCGTCGACGGGCGTACCGCCGGCTTCGGAACCGGGCGGTGGCCCCGGGGATCGCCGCTGCGGTGGTCGCCGCCGCAATCGGCGGGGTGAGCCTGGCCCGACCCTTGGCCGCTCCGCCGCCCACCGGTGTCATCGCCAGCCCGACAGCTACCGATCTCCCCTCGGTCCTGCCGAGCAGCCCGTCGGGTCCCACACCCAGCGAATCGCCGACGCTCCCGCCGAGCCGTTCGGCGACGCCGAGTGCGACGCGGTCCCCCACCCCCCATCCCACCGGCTCGACCAGCTCCCGCCCCACCCCCACACCGACCTCGACCCGATACATCGACCTGTCGATCAGCGCCCCCCGCATCCTCACCCTGCGGCCGTCCGACGCCGGCTACACCGGATCACTCACCATCACGATGGGCAACGCCGGCACCCGGGCATACGACGCTGGTGACCTGATCGTGGTGCTGCCCGTCGAGGCGACGATCGACCTGAATGGCACGAACATCGGCGGCTGCTTCAATCAGGGCCAGACCGACGACCTCAAGACGATGTTCTGCACCGGCGACGGGCCGATTCCCTCCGGCGGTACCCGGTCGTACCGGATCGGCGTCACGGTGAACATCGCCCCGGGCGGACCGGCACGGACCCTCACCGGCTGTGCGCTCACCGTGCGGGCCAACGTGAGCGGGAGCTTCCCGGCCGACCGCTCGTCCGACGACAACACGGCCCGTACCGACTTGAAGCTGCCCGCCAGCTGACTGGCCGCGCCGCCGGATGTCCTCCGGCGGCGCAGGCCGGCCGGAGCTTTCGCCGGGCTGCGCCTGATCGACCCTGGGGTGGCGGGCTGACCGCCACCCCACCGGTCACCAGGACGGGCGTTGCAGCAGGCCGACGAACTCCACCAGCAGCCGCTCGCGCAACGCCGCCGGAGCGGCGTCGAGCAGCGTGTTCACCACCGCCATCCGCTCCGGGAGCGGCGCGGCGCTCGATTCGCCGTCCGGGCCCGAGCCGTCGTCCGGTTCGGCGCCCAGCCCCAGTCCGGCGGCCAGACCCGCCACCAGCTCCGGGGTCAACGCGTCCGGGGTGAGGGCGCCGGCCAGGGCTGCCAACTCGGGGGGCAGCGCGACCGGCCCGGCCGCCCGCGCCGCCGCCACCGCCTCGCTCAGGTCCGGCCCGAACTCGGGCACCCGGGGCGCCACCGCGGCGGTCACCGTGAGGTGCACGCTCGCCGGCAGACCGGCGTACGACAGCTGGGGCTGGGTGTGCCAGCCGCGCGCCGTCAACTCGTCGACCAGGACGAACAGGTCGGGCCCGTCCTCGGTGGCGGTGAAGCAGACCACCGTGGACTCCGGCTCGGCCATCAGCCGCAGCCCGTCGACCCCGCGCACGGCGGCGGCCAGCCCGGCCACCGCGTCCCGGGTGCGCTCGGCCAACGCCAGGTATCCGGCGTCGCCGAGGTGCCGCAGGGTCGCGTACGCGGCGGCGATCGGCCCACCCGAGCGGGTGGACGCGATCACCGGATTGATCATGGTGTAGCCGGGCCAGTCCGCGTACGCGAAGTACTGCGGGGCGCGCAGGGCGGCGTCACGGTGCAGCAGCACCGACACGCCCTTCGGCGCGTACGCATACTTGTGCAGGTCCACCGAGATGGAGGTGACCCCCGGCACCGAGAAGTCGAACGGCGGCACCGGCTCGCCGAGGCGGCGCAGGTACGGCAGGGTCCAGCCGCCGAAGCAGGCGTCCACGTGGCAGCGCACCCCGGCGCGGGCCGCCGCCGCGGCGATCTCCTCGACCGGGTCCACCACACCGTGCGCGTACGACGGCGCGGAGCAGGCCACCAGCACCGTCTCCGGGCGGATCGCGGCGGCCATCGCGGCCGGGTCGGGGCGCAGCGTGTCCGGGGAGACCGGCACCACGTCCAGCGCCACCCGCAGGTAGTGCGCCGCCTTGGCGAACGCCGCGTGCGCGCTCGCCGGCACCACGATCCGGGGTGCGGCCTGCTCCGGGTGGGCGTCCCGGGCCGCCTTGACCGCGAGGATCAGCGACTCGGTGCCGCCGCTGGTGACGCTGCCGACGACGTCCGGGGCGGTCGTGCCCGGCCCACCGCCGAGCACCCAGCCGGCTGCGGCGACCAGCGCGTTCTCCATGGCCAGCAGGGACGGAAACGCGGTCGGGTCTAACCCGTTGACGTGCGCGCTCTCGCGGTGCGCGGCGGCCGCCAGCTCGTCCAGGCCGGGCACCGCGGGGTCGTACACGTAGGCGAACAACCGCCCACCGTGCGTAGGCCGGTCACCCGCGCGCAGCGCACGAACCTCGGCGAGAACGTCCTCCGCCGCCATCCCGTCGGCGGAAAGCGCCCCAGCCCCCACCCTGTTCTCGTCGATCATGGACTCGTGGTGCCCTTCTCGTGATGGTCAGCGGTTTTCGTCCCCCACCACAACTCCATGATCGACGCTCTGGTGGTGCGTGGCGGCGGCCAGGACGGCGGGAGTCAGGGTGTAGCGGCGGAGCAGGAGGACCGGCGGGCCCACCAGGAGGGCGGGCAGAACGGTGAAGCCGAGCAGGACGCCGAGGCGGGCGAGGTCGGACTGCGCGGCGGCGGTGCCGGTGTCGGAGGAGACGTAGCCGGAGAGCTGGAGCACCAGACCGTAGATGCCCGGGCCGAGGGCCAGGCCGAAGGTCTCCCCGGCGGTCCAGATCCCGGTGAACACGCCCGCCTGCCGCCGGCCGGTGCGCGCGGTGTCGTACGCGATGCAGTCCGGCAGCATGGCCAGTGCGAACACCTGCTGCCCGGCGTACCCGACGCCGATCACCGCGACCAGCAGGTAGACCGCGACCGCCGGCAGCACCGGCGCGGCGACCAGGGCGAGCGCACCGGCGGCGAGGATCAGCGCGGCGGCGGCCAGGGCGGCCCGTTTGCCCAGCCGGGCGCCGACCCGGGTCCAGACCGGCATCACCAGCAGCGCCGGTCCGACGAAGCAGACGAAGAGCAACGTCGGGCCGCTCTGCTCGTCGCGCAGGATCTGCCCGGCGAAGTAGTTGACCCCGGCCAGGATGGTCGCCACCCCGGCGGACTGCACCACGAAGCAGATCAGCAGCGCCCGGAACGGCCGGTTGGCACCGGCGACGGCGAGCTGGGCGCGGAGTGTGGGCTCGCTGCCGCCCACCGTGCCGGTCGGCGCGGACCGGGTGCCGAGGAACGCGCCGACGGCGCCGAGGGCGATCAGCACCGCCACGAACAACCCCATCCACCGGTGCCCGGGCACACCGTCGCCGCCGGCTGTCACCACCAGCGGGGCGACCGCGCCGGAGACCAGGATGGCCAGCGCCAGCACGGCGATCCGCCAAGTTATCAACCGCGTGCGCTCGGTGTAGTCGTCGGTCAACTCGGCCGGCATCGCCACGTACGGCACCTGGAAGAAGGCGAATGCGGTGGCGGTGGCGAGGAAGGCGAACGCCACGTACGCCGCCGCGGCGGGACCACCGTCGAAGGGCGCGGCGAAGATGGCCGCGAAGAGCACGGCGAGCGCGAGGCCGGCGATGAGCAGGTATGGGCGGCGGGCGCCCCAGCGGGACCGGGTGCGGTCGGAGATCCGCCCGGCGACCGGGTTGACCAGCACGTCCCATGCCTTGGGTAGCAGCACCAGCAGGGCGGCCACCCCGGCGGCCACCCCGAGTGTGTCGGTCAGATACGGCAGCAGCAGGAGCCCGGGGACGGTGCCGAACGCGCCGGTGGCCAGGGAGCCGAGCGCGTATCCGGCGTGCACCGGCCGGGGCAACGGGCTGGCGGCTGGTGAGCCGGCATCACCCGGCGGCGGGTTCATGGGGCCGAATGTTACTCACGTTATGACGGAGGTCACATCCCCTCCTCCGGCGACCAAGCCGCCATCCGGATGTCCACTCCCGCACCGCGCAGTGGTGCCCCCTCGGCGCGCAGTCGGGCCCGCGCCTCCCGCTCGTGCCCCGGGGGCAGCCGGCCCGCGGAGGTGACCACCCGGTGCCAGGGCACCGAGCCGCCGTGTCGGGCCATGATGCTGCCCACCAGCCGGGCCGAGGTGCGGCCGGAGCGCTCGGCGAGCGCGTCGGCGACCCCGCCGTACGACATCACCCGGCCCTCCGGAATCCGCTCGACCAGGTCGAGGACCGCCTCGACGTACTCGTCAGGTGTCACAGTCCGCCACGATATGGGAACGCAACCGGGCCCCGCCGCACCGACCACGCAGAATGGGCGGGTGCGCGACGCAGTCACGGCGGCCCGACGGGTCGTCGTCAAGATCGGATCCTCCTCGTTGACCACCGCCACCGGCGGGCTGGCCGACGAGCGGGTCGACGCGCTGGTCGACACCCTCGGTCGGCTCGCCACTGAGGGGCGCGAGGTGGTGCTCGTCTCCTCGGGCGCGATCGCCGCCGGCCTGGCCCCACTCGGGCTGACCCGACGCCCGCGTGACCTGGCCACCCAGCAGGCCGCCGCCAGCGTCGGCCAGGGCCTGCTGATCGGCCGGTACGCGGCGGCCTTCGCCCGGCACGGCCTGACCGTCGGGCAGGTGCTGCTCACCGTCGACGACGTGACCCGACGGGCGCACTACCGCAACGCGTACCGCACCCTGCGCAAGCTGCTCGACCTGCACGCGGTGCCGATCGTCAACGAGAACGACACGGTGGCCACCGAGGAGATCCGGTTCGGCGACAACGACCGGCTGGCCGCCCTGGTGGCCGCGCTCGTGCACGCCGACCTGCTGGTGCTGCTCTCCGACGTGGACGCGCTCTGGACCGGTGACCCGACCCGGCCGCACTCCACCCGGATCACCGAGGTCCGCGACGAGAAGGGCCTCGCCGGGATCACCATCGGCGGGGCCGGGCGATCCGGGGTCGGCACCGGCGGCATGGTGACCAAGGTCGAGGCGGCCCGGATCGCCACCGGCTTCGGCATCCCGGTGGTGCTCACCGGCGCCGACCTGGCCGCGCCTGCGCTGGCCGGCGAGCCGGTCGGCACGCTGTTCCACCCGCAGCGGCAGCGCCCGGCGGCACGACTGTTCTGGCTGGCCCACGCCACCTCCCCACGGGGACGGCTGCACCTCGACCCGGGCGCGGTGGCCGCCGTCGTCGGGCGGCGCAAGTCGCTGCTGCCCGCCGGCATCACCGCGGTGGACGGGACGTTCACCGCCGGGGACCCGGTCGACCTGGTGGACGCCGGCGGCGCGCCGGTCGCGCGCGGGCTGGTCAACTACGACGCGGTGGAGCTGCCCGGGCTGCTCGGTCGCTCCACCTCCGAACTCGCCGCGGCGCTCGGCCCGGCGTACGAGCGGGAGGTCGTCCACCGCGACGACCTCGTCCTGCTGTAAGCAAGGGCACCTTGTTAACGCCTGGCGTTGTACAAGGGGCCCTTCCTAACGCGAGGAGTGACCGATGAGCGTGAGCGAGCAGGCCCGGCGGGCACGGGCGGCGGCGGAGACGCTGGCCGTGGCGACGCGTACCGCCAAGGACGCCGCGCTGGCCGCGATGGCCGACGCGCTGGTGGCGCGTACCCCGGAGATCCTGGCCGCGAACGCGACGGACCTGGCGGCCGGCCGGGAGGCCGGGCTGAGCGCGGCCGTGCTGGACCGGCTCGCCCTCGACGCGGGCAGGGTGGCCGGCATCGCCGACGCGCTGCACCAGATGGCCGCGCTGCCCGACCCGGTCGGCGAGGTGGTCCGCGGCTCGACCCTGCCCAACGGGCTGGAGCTGCGCCAGATCCGGGTGCCGTTCGGGGTGGTCGGGATCATCTACGAGGCACGCCCCAACGTGACCGTGGACGCGGCCGGGATCTGCCTGAAGTCCGGCAACGCGGCGCTGCTGCGCGGGTCGTCGTCGGCCGCGCACTCCAACGCCGCGCTCGTCGCGGTGCTGCGCGACGCGGTCGCCGGGGCCGGGCTGCCGGCCGACGCGGTGCAGCTGCTCGACGCCAGCTCCCGGGAGTCGGTCAAGGAGCTGATGCGCGCCCGGGGGCTGGTCGACGTGCTGATCCCGCGCGGCGGCGCGTCGCTGATCCGCACCGTGGTCGAAGAGTCCACCGTGCCGGTCATCGAGACGGGGGTGGGCAACTGCCACGTCTACGTGGACGCCGCAGCGGACGTGGCGCAGGCCGTGGCGGTGACGCTGAACGCGAAGACCCAGCGCCTCTCCACCTGCAACACCGCCGAGTCGCTGCTGGTGCACGCGGGCGTCGCCGACGCGTTCCTGCCGCCGATGCTGGCCGCGTTCGCCGAGGCCGGGGTGACCGTGCACGGCTCGCCCGAGGTGGCCGAACATTCCGCCGCCGTGGTCCCGGCCACCGAGGAGGACTACGCCACCGAATACCTCTCAGCGGACATCTCCGTCACGGTCGTCGACTCGCTCGACGCGGCGGTCGCGCACATCCGGCGGTACGGCACCGGGCACACCGAGGCGATTCTCACCGACTCGGCGAGCGCGGCCCGGGAGTTCGTCGCCCGGGTGGACGCGGCGGCGGTGATGGTGAACGCCTCGACCCGGTTCACGGACGGGGGCGAGTTCGGATTCGGCGCGGAGATCGGCATCTCGACGCAGAAGCTGCACGCCCGGGGTCCGATGGGCCTGCCCGAGCTGACCAGCACCAAGTACGTGGTCACCGGGAACGGGCACCTGCGCTAGAGCCGAGGGCCTCAGCTGGTCGCCGGCCGGCAGGCCCGGATGGCGGACAGCGTGGAGTGCACGTCGAACTGGTGCCCGTCGTCGCTCTCCCAGCCACCGTCGCTGCGCTGGGTCTCGGCCAGGCGGCGCAGGGCCCGGACCATGATCCAGTCCTGCGGGTCGATGCCGACCCGGCGCAGCGTGGCCGCCAGCCAGGCCACGTCCCCCGGGGACATCTTGGGCATCCGCTCGGCGAGCACCACCTGGATCCGCGCGGACTCCTGGAACATGTCCTGGCGGTGCAGCACGGCCGCGCTCAGCCAGCCGGCGGCGAGGAAGGACGGCCAACTGCCGTCCGGGTGCAGCCGCACGGCGAGCGAGTGGGCGGCCGCCTGCACCACCCCCGCGTACGCCCCTCCGACCCGGTGATCGAGCGGACCCGCGGCACGGGCGTCCAGGCCGGCCACGGTGAGCCAGAAGCCGGCGTTGGCGGTGAGGAAAAGCCCTGCCTCCGGATCGCCGGGGCGGGCCCACTCCGGAGCCGAGCCGGCCAGTGTCGGGTCCTCGTCCCAGCCACCGTCGGCCTGCTGACGGGAGGCCAGCCAGTCCAGTGCCCGGCGGGCGGCGGGACGACCGAGCGCGCCCAGGTCGTCCAGCTCGGCGAGCCGGAAGCAGGTGGCGTCGATCGACGCGATCTCGCCGCCCCAGGTCGCCGGCCAGCCGCCGTCGGGTGCCTGGCCGATCTCGGCGGTCTCCAGCAGCTCGTCGGGCACCGGCGTGCCGTTGCGCAGCCAGGAGAGTCGGGCACGCTCCACCGCGTCCCCGTGCGCCACGACGAACCCGATCGCGGCATCCAAGTCGACCACGGCGGAGACGCTACCTGCGCAGACGCGATACCGCCTCGGGGAATCGGCCAGCCGGGAATGGCTGCGTCGCTCCGGGCAAAGGGCCGCTTGGAGCCGCCTGCGTCGATTCGCCGGCGCATCCCGGCCGGCGGGCCCGGCACTCCCGTGCGGGAGCCGGGGCGGCGGTGTCGGCCACCCCGGCTCGGGCCGGTCAGTACGCGGGCAGCGCGGGGTCGATCTGCTTGATCCAGGAGAGCACGCCGCCCTGCACGTGCACGGCGTCGCGGAACCCGGCCGCCTTGAGCGCGGCGAGCGCCTCCGCCGAGCGGACGCCGGACTTGCAGTGCAGCACGATCTGCCGGTCCTGCGGCAGCTGGGCCAGCGCCTCACCGGAGATGATGTCGCCCTTGGGGATCAGGGTGGCGCCGGGGATCCGGACGATCTCGTACTCGGCCGGCTCCCGGACGTCGACCAGGAAGATGTCCTTGCCGGCGTCCTGCCACTCCTTGAGCTCCAGCGCGGTGATGGTCGAGTCGACCGTCGCCTCCTGTGCCTCGTCGGAGACCGCGCCGCAGAAGTCCTCGTAGTCCTCCAGCAGGTCGGTGACCGTCGGGTTCTCGCCGCAGAGCGCGCAGTTCGGGTCCTTGCGAACCTTGATCTTGCGGTATTCCATCTCCAGCGCGTCGTAGACCATCAGCCGGCCGACCAGCGGCTCGCCGATGCCGGTGAGCAGCTTGATCGCCTCGTTCACCTGGATCGAGCCGATCGACGCGCAGAGGACACCGAGCACGCCACCCTCGGCGCAGGACGGAACCATGCCGGGCGGCGGCGGCTCCGGGTAGAGGCACCGGTAGCAGGGGCCATGCTCGGCCCAGAACACCGACGCCTGGCCGTCGAAACGGTAGATCGAGCCCCAGACGTACGGCTTGCCGAGCAGCACCGCCGCGTCGTTGACCATGTACCGGGTGGCGAAGTTGTCGGTGCCGTCGACGATCAGGTCGTACTGGGCGAAGATCTCGCGGACGTTGTCCCGGTCCAGCGCGGTGTTGTGGATCTCCACGTTGACCAGCGGGTTGATCTCGCGGATCGACGCGGCGGCGGACTCGGCCTTGGACCGGCCGACGTCGGACACGCCGTGGATGACCTGGCGCTGGAGGTTGGACTCGTCGACGGTGTCGAAGTCGATGATGCCGAGCGTGCCGACCCCGGCCGCGGCGAGGTACAGCAGGGCGGGCGACCCGAGGCCACCGGCGCCGACACAGAGCACCCGGGCGTTCTTCAACCGCTTCTGCCCGGTCACCCCGACGTCCGGAATGATCAGGTGGCGGGAGTAGCGGCGGATCTCGTCAACGGTCAGCTCGGCGGCGGGCTCGACGAGCGGGGGCAACGACACGGTGGACTCCCCGGGATCGGCGGTGTGAACCGCGCCATTGTCGCTCGCCGGCCCGATGCTCGGCCATGAGGGAGGACACGTGGCCCGCGATGCGGGAGCGGGAATAACCGACGACCGGGTCGATCAGGGGACGATGTCCCCCGCGTAACGACGACCGTCGACGTAGGGCCAGGCGTTGGCGACGCAGCCCTCCAGGCCGTACGTCTGCTGCTGCATCACCGGCGCGGGCTCGCCGGGGCCCGGACAGGCCTCGTGCTCCTCGCCGAGCTCGTGGCCGACCTCGTGGTTGATCACGTACGTCCGGTACGTCTCCAGCGGGGCGCCGTAGTCCGGCACCGCCTCCAGCCAGCGCGCCAGGTTGATGATGACCTGACCGGGGAGGCGGCAGGAGGTGTAGCGCTCGGTGGTCAGCCCACCCTCGGCGCACATCCGCTCCGACGTGACCGGGGTGGCCAGGTAGATGGTGAAGTCGGCGGCACCGGCGTCGGCGACCCGCTGCACCCGCAGCTCGTCGGAGGCGATCCAGCTACGGGGGTCGGCAAGCACCTCGTCCACCGTGTCGGCGAAGGCGTCGGCGTCCTGGCCGGTGCCGCGTTCGACCGCGACCCGGTAACGGCGCAGCGGCCCGTCTTCGCCGTGCACCGCGGTCTCAGCGTCGGCGGAGGTGAAGCGGCCCGCGCCGACGGACGGGTAGCTGGTTGGTGCCGGGTGCGCGCCCACCCCACCGCCATGACCCATCCGGCCATGGGTGACGGGTGGCGGCCCGGCCGGCGGCTCGCCGCCCCGGGTCAACGTCACTCCGGCGGCGGCGACGGCGAGCAGGAGCAGGCCGAGCACCAGGCTGCGACGGCGTCGTCGGAGCATCCGGACCAGCGCGGGCCGTGCGTCCGGGGCCCGGTACTCCGACCGGCCGGACGGGCCGGGCGGCCGAGGCGGGCCGTAAGGGGACGACGGCGTCATGAACTCGAGCCTGCCAGATTATTCGGGCATTTCCCCGCCTTTGCCGCGATTAACGCAATACGCCTGATGGTCGCGATGGTTCGGCGTGTCGGACCAGGCGGTCAGAGCGCGGGGCCGGCGTAGCGGCGACCCTCGAGGTACGGCCACGGATTGACCCGGCACCCGTTCAGGAAGAGGGTCTGCTGCATCATCACCGGAGCCGGTCGACCGGCGCCCGGGCAGCGCTCGTGCCGGTGCCCGAGCTGGTGGCCCACCTCGTGGTTGACCACGTACGTCCGATAGACCGCCGGCGGCACGCGGGCCGTGACGAAGTGCGGCACGGACAGCCGCCACCGGTCCAGATTGATGACCACTTTGCCGGGCGCGCGGCACGAGGTATACGGCCGGCCGCCGACCCGGATGTCCACTCCACCGTCGGCGCACATCCGGCCCGCCGTGCGAGCGGTGGCCAGGTAGACGGTGAAGTCACGGGCCGCGCCCCCGGGCACCTGCTGCAACCTCAGCCGGCCGCTGTCGACCCAGCTCCCCGGCCCGGCGAGTGCCGTCTGGACCGCCTGCCCGAACGCGACCGGGTCCTCCCCACTGCCCGACTCGACCGCCACCCGGTAGCGCCGCAGCTCACCCGCGCGGCCCAGCAACGGCCCGGTGCGGTCGTCGTAGCCGAACCGACCGGTGCCGGCGGTCGGCACCGCCCCGGACAGCCGCAGCACCGGGGGTGCACTCGACGGGGCGACCGGCGACCCGGACGGCGACGGGTCGGCCGACGGCGGCAACGGTGCGGCCACCAGCGGTGGCGGCCCGGTGATCTCGTCGGCGGCCAGCCGGTCGGCGCCAGGATGCCCGCCCGGCCCTTCGGCGACCACCGTCACCACCGCGCCGACGGCCAGCACGACCGCGACCAGCTGGGCGAGCAGTGCGAGTTGTCGGTGACGGCGACCAGGGCGGCGGGAGGACGTGCGCATCCGGCTCAGCCTGCCAGATCAGGCCGCGTGGCGGTCTCCTCCGTTTCGGCGAGGAGGCCGACCACCGCCCGAGCGACCAGCCGAGGCACCTCCATCTGCGCCACGTGGCCGACGCCGTCGAGCATCAGCAGCCGGCTGTCCGGGATGGCCCGGGCGGTCTGCGGCGCGACCCGCACGTCGACGAGCCGATCCTGCCGACCGCCCACCACCAGGGTCGGCGCGCGCACCGCCCGGGCAAGCCGCCACAGCGAGCCCGACCCCGGCAGGTACGCCCGCAGGAAGCTGGAGACCAGCCCGCGGAACGTCCGGACGTACGCGGCCGCGTAGTGCTCCGCCTCGTAGCGCACCCGGATCTCCTCCAGCGCCTCGGCGCGGCGCTGCGCGCAGATCCGGCTGAGGTCGGCGACACACGCCTCCAACACCTGCTCGGCCATCACCTCCGGGGCGAGCTGGGTGAGCCGCCGGGCGACCAACCGTTCACCCCCGGGAACGGCCAGCACCGGCAGCAGGCGCCCCTGCAACGAGCGACGGAAGTCCAGGAACGGCAGCGCCGGAGAGATCAGCGTGAGGGTGCGCACCAGGTCGGGCTGGAGCCCGGCCACCTGAACCACGACCGCACCGCCCAGCGAGTTGCCGAACAGGTGCACCGGACCCCGACCGGAGTGCTCGATCCAGCGGACGACCAGATCAGCGAAGGCCGGCACGGTGTAGCGGCGGCCCGGCTCGCTGCGGCCGAAGCCGGGCAGGTCGATGGCCTGGCCGTCCAGACGATCGGCGAGCAGGCCGGCCAGGTCGGTCCAGTTCTGCGATGAGCCGCCCAGGCCGTGCACGTACAACGCCGGCTCCGCGCCGGCGGCGGTGGCCGGGGTGTCCCGTACGTACGTGACCGAGCCGTCGAGGCGGACCGCCCGACCCGGCCACGGCGGCGGGACACGGGCCTCGGGAAGGAAATGGTCCGGCCAGAGAGTGGCGGGCTTCATCGTTCCAGTCTGCCCCGGACCACTCAGGACAGCAGCGCCTCCAGGCGACGGTTCACCGCTGCCAGCGTCGCCCGGACCACCGCCTGTCTCGGATCGCCGGCGACCAGGGCCGAACCGGCGAGCTGCTCGACCCAGCCCTCGCACACCAGCAGCACCACCACGGTGGCCACCTCGCAGTTGCCGAACGGCACCACCGCCGCGTGCTCCACGAAGCAGCGCCCCCGCTCGGCGTTCTCCGCGCCGCGCAGCAACTCGTCCACGGCGGCGGCCGCGGCCACCGCGCAGAGCCGCAGGACGTAGCCGTCCACCGCCGGGCCTGTGGCGTAACCGGCGGCGCTCTCACCGCCGGCCAGCAGCCGGACCTCCACGTTGGCGTCCAGGCCGAAGGTGCTGACCTGCACGTGGTCGATCACCACCCGCGGCCCCGGCGTGCCGCCCGTCTCCAGCGGCCGGGACGGCGCCGACTCCGTGGTGGTCACCTGACCACCGGAGTACGACGTGCCGAGCGTCGCGGGACTGCCGGTGGCCGCACCGGCCGGCGCGGCCGAGACCGACCCCGGCTCCTCCACCGTGGCGCGGCCCCGGTGCGGGGCGATCGCCCGGCGACGGCGCGAGCCGTCCGCTCCCACCTGCTGTTCAGGGCTCGGCGGCGTGGCCTCGACCCGACCGGGCGCAACCGATCCGGTGGCCCGCACCTCGCCGGTACGCGGTTCCGCACCGGCGTCGCGCGGCTCGGCGGGCCGGGGCTCTGGAGAACGCCGCTCGGCGGACCGGGGCTCGGTTTGCCGGGGCGCAGCCTGCCGGGACTCAGCCTGCCGGGGCTCAGCGGAGCGGGGCTCGGCCGCCCGGCGGCGGACCGGCGGAGCCGGCGTGCTGGGCAGGCCAGGCAGGTTCTGCGGGGCGGCGGCCAACCCCATCCGCTCCTGGAGCAGCCGCGCCACCTGCCGGCTCACCTCGGCCGGGTCGGCGCCGTCGGCCAGGTCGAGGCGGAGGCTGTGCGCTCCCGCCGGGGTACGGCGCAGCGCCGCGTCCCGCACGCCGGCGACCTCCCGGACGGCGTCCAGGATGGCGTTGACGTCGAACCCCTCGGGGCGCTCCCGCAGGGGCGCGGGCTCGTCGTCACGACGTAGGTGGGTGGCGATACGGGCGAGTTCCGGGGTTTCGGCGGGTGGCTCCACGGCTGGCGGCTCCGGCACGACGGGCACGTCCGGTTCCGCAGGAACGCGCTGCGGCAGCACCGCCGACGTCTGGTCCGGCAGCCGAGCGCCGTCGGCCGGGTTGACCGGCGACGCGGGATCGGGCGCGGATCGGCGAGCCGCGTAGGGAGGAGCGCTCGTCGGGGCGGGCGCGGGTGAGGGCCGGTCGCTGCGCCCGGACCCGCTCGTCGAGGGGGCCGGGACGGCACCGGTCGGGGTCGGCGCGTTGGCAGCGGGTGACGGGCCGGTGGCCGCCGGAGCCGAACGGGGCGGCTCGGGGGTCTCCGACCGGAGCCGGAACGGCGCGGTCGATCGGGTTTCGGGCCGGAGCGGGCCGGACGGCTCCCCCACGTCGCTCGCACGGGGCGTGCTCGCGGACCGACTGGCCGGCCAGGACGGGCGCTCGGCCGGGGCCGCGGGGAGGCGTCCCTCGGACCAGTCGGCCCGCTCGGTCCGCGGCTCGCCCGCCGGAGTGGCCGGCGACCGGCCGGTCCAGGAGGGCTGCTCCGCCACGAGCGCCGGACCGGTCGGTTCCGGGGGTGCGTCGGACAGCGCCGGAGGTGCTCCGGCCGGCGCCGGAGGAGCCTCGGTCGGCAGCGGCGGGTCGGTCGGCGCCGGGCCGGCCCAGGACGGCCGGTCGCCCGTGGGTGCGCTGCTGGGCGTCGATTCGCCGGCCCAGGACGGACGCGACGGCGGGCCGCTGGTGGGCGCCGGGTCCGATCCACCGGCCGGGAAGGGCCGGACGGCGGGCGGAGCGCTGGTCGGGGCCGGACCGGCCCAGGACGGACGCGACGGCGGGCCGCTGGTGGGCGCCGGGTCCGATCCACCGGC
>NZ_JBSFYQ010000004.1:0-233020 GCF_053599855.1 Micromonospora sp. NPDC005161 | reverse complement strand
GGACGGCGGGCGGAGCGCTGGTCGGGGCCGGACCGGCCCAGGACGGACGCGACGGCGGGCCGCTGGTGGGCGCCGGGTCCGATCCACCGGCCGGGGAGGGCCGGACGGCGGGCGGAGCGCTGGTCGGGGCCGGACCGGCCCAGGACGGACGCGACGGCGGGCCGCTGGTGGGCGCCGGGTCCGATCCACCGGCCGGGGAGGGCCGGACGGCCCGCGGGGCGCTGGTCGGCTCGACCCGGGGGGCACTTGTCGGCGCGGAACTGGCCCAGGAGGGCCGGTCGGCGGGTGGGCCGCTGGTCGGGGCGGGGCGACCGCCGGCCCAGGAGGGGCGATCCGCCGGCTCGGCCCGGGACGACTCCGGCGGTGTGCCGGTGGGGCTCAGCGCCGGTCGTCCACCGGCCCACGAGGGACCCTCGCCCGGCACAGCGGCACCAGCCGCCGCAGCCGGCTCGGCCGATGCCCCGGGCTCAGCTTCGTCGCGGGCGACGTCGTACCCGCGCGGCGGATCGGCGCGTACCGGGTCGTACGGGCGGGTGGGCTCGACGCGTGCCGGCTCGTACGGCACGTTCGGCTCGGCGACCCAACCCGGCGCGGGCTCGTCCGGGGTCGAGCGTGCGGCGGGCTCGCCATCCTGTCGGGACCAGGGCGGCGCCCAGCCGCTGCCCCAGCTCGGGCGATTCCAGCTCGGCCCGGACCAGTCCGGCTCGATCGCCGGCGACTCCCCTGCCCGGGGCGTGTCCCCGGGCCCGGGGCCTTCGGCGGCGCGGCCCGACTCGGAATCGTCGGCGTGCCCGGCGGCCCGGTCGGGGGTGCGCCTCGGCTCACTCGATGCCTGCGGCGCGAGCGGGTCGCGCCAGCCGCGCGGCGCGGCTGGCGGTTCGTCGGCGGACGGCCGCTCGGCGGTGGGTGCGTGGAAACCGGGCGGGACCTCGAAGCCCGAGGCGGCGGTGCCGACGGGTGGCACCTGGACGCCGGGCGGCGCCGAGGTGGGCATACCGGGGTCGGCCCAGCGGGCGCTCTGGCCGGCGGCAGGATCGACGGTGGAGTGTCGGGCCGGGCCGCTGTCAGGCTCGCCGGGCCCCTGTTCCTGCGGCGGTGCCGGGCGCTGGGCGGGCACCACCAGGCGGTCGCTGGCCTGGTCGCGCCGGTCCTCGGCGGTCGACCCGGGCGGCGCGCTCACCGGCGCCGGGCGGCCAGCCGGCGTTTCGGCACCGGGGTGGTGGACGCCGTTGGCTTCGGCACCCGCGTGGCGGACGCCGTTGGCGTGGTGGCCGTTGAGCCGGGCCGGCGGCTCGGTGGCACCGGGCAGGGGTGCTGGCAGGTCGCCGTGCCGGGTGGAGGACGTACGCCAACCGGACGCGGCGTCGGGCTGCCAGCGGGCCGCCTGTTCCCGGGCGTCCTCGCGCTCGGCGGCCCGGGACCACCCGCCCGCCGGGGGCGCCCACCCGCTGCCGGAACGGCCCGGGTCGTCGTGCTGACCCGCTCCGTCACCGTGCTCTCCCGGGGTGGCGGCTCCGGGTTGCCCTGTTTCACTCACCGCGCGCTCCTTGGTCGCCCTCGCTGAGGCTACCGTGTGGTGACAGTGGCGATAAGTTACAGCGGCGGGCCATTTCCACGACGGGGGTCACGGGCCACGCCCGGTCTGGGGGGAAAATGCCGGCTCGTACGGAGAACTCGGAGGATCCCATGACCGCTGTGGGGAACGGTGCACAGACCGCCGGCCGGCCCACCCGCCTGCCCCGTTCAGCGCGCCGTAAGCAGCTGCTCGCGGCGGCGCAGGAGGTGTTCGTCGCGCAGGGCTACCACGCCGCGGCGATGGACGACATCGCCGAGCGGGCGGGGGTCTCCAAGCCGGTGCTCTATCAGCACTTCCCGGGGAAGATGGAGCTCTACCTGGCCCTGCTGGACACGCACTGTGACGCCATCGTCGCAAAGGTGCACGACGCGATGCGCGGCACCAGCGACAACAAGGAGCGGGTCAGCGCGTCGGTGCGGGCATACTTCGACTTCGTCGACCACGAGAGCGAGGCGTTCCGCCTCGTCTTCGAGTCGGACCTGCGCAACGATCCGGCGGTGCGGCAGCGGGTCGAGCGGGTCGAGCAGGGCTGCATCGCGGCGATCACCGACACCATCATCTCGGACACCGGGGTGAGCCGGGCGCACGCCGAGCTGCTGGCCTCCGGGCTGGTCGGCGCGGCGGAGACGGCCGCGCAGTTCTGGCTGGCCGGCGGTCGACAGGTGCCGAAGGCCGAGGCCGAGGCGTTGGTGGCGGCGTTGTCCTGGCGGGGCATCGCGAGCTTCCCGTTGCAAGGTGAGTCAGCCTGACCACCGCCCCCGTGATCGGATAGCCTTCGCAGGGCGGTTCTTTCGCCCCAGTTGAGGAGGCACAGTGGAGGTCAAGATCGGCGTGCAGTACGCGCCGCGCGAGCTGGTTCTGGACAGCGCGCAGTCGCCGGCCGAGATCGAGCAGATCGTGACCGACGCCTTCGCCGGCAACGGCGGCACGCTCTCCCTGACCGACGAGAAGGGCCGGCGGGTCATCGTTCCGGTCGAGAAGGTCGCCTACGTCGAGATCGCCGAGGCGTCGCCCCGGGCGGTCGGTTTCACCGTCCGCTGACCGGTCCGGCCATCGCGGCAGGTCGGCGTTGGTCCACCTGCCGCGGGCCGGCACCGCACCCGGCGGCCCGGGTGATCAGTTGTTCAGCCCGACGGCGGCCATCCGCGCGGTGTGCGCTGCGGTGAGCTGCCGGAACAGCCCCGGCACGTCGACCCGGTCGTCCTGCGCGATCAGCGTGGTGAGCGCGGCCCGCTCGGCGGCCACGCGGCCGGCCTGGGAGAGCGCCTCGCCGACCAGCCGCCGCGCCCACATGGAGAGTCGGCCGGCCACCCGGGGGTCGGCGGCGACGGCCACCCGGATCTCCGCGGCGGCGAACTCCGCGTACCGGGAGTCGTGCAGCACGTCCAGCACCAGCGCCCGGTCGGGCTCGTCCAACGCGTCGGCGATCTCGCGGAGGAAGTCGTCGGTGATGGCGTCACCGACGTACGCCTTGGTCACCACCTCCGCCCAGTCCCGTGGCTCGGTCGAGTCGTGGTACGCCTGCAGGGCCGTCAGATAGGGCGCCATCGCGTCCGCCGGCGGCACGCCCAACGCGATGAGCCGGTCGGCGAGCCGGCGGTAGTTGGCGATCTCGGCGGCGGCCATCTCGCTCAGCGCGGCGCGGCGGTGCAGATCGGGCGCGAGCCGGGCGTCGCCGGCCATCCGCTCGAAGGCGAGCAGCTCACCGAAGGCGACCAGACCCAGCAGGTCGGCGACGGCGGGACCGGGGGTGGTCGGCGCGGACACGAGCGCAGGTTACCGTTCGTCGTCGGGGCGTGGGTGCCCCGCGCGTGGCACGACCCACACCCGAACACTGTGACCCGGATCACATTTGGTTGCCCCGGCTGGGCTCACCCCGGCCGGGAATCGGGACGGGGGTATGCCTGTTCAGGTAGCATAGAGCAGTTGCCGTGGGCGCCGATCTGATCGAAGCTCAGCCTGCGGCGCGCGTGCGGCCCGGTCCGGCTCGGCAGTCCGCCCCCGACCGTGTGGCCCGCGTCATACCGAACGCGCCCTGAGGACATGACGGGGCGCACCCACGAGAGGGCACCCCCACATCCACATGAGCGAATTGACTCAAGATCTGATGGACGGCCAGGAGTTGGCCCCCACCGCCCCGGTTCGACCGGAGGCCCCCACCTTCGCCGCACTCGGCGCTCGCGACGAGACCGTCGAGGCGCTGGCCGCGGCCGGCATCACCCGCGCGTTCGCGATCCAGGAGTACGCGATCCCGATCGCGCTGCGCGGCGTCGACCTGATCGGTCAGGCGCCCACCGGCACCGGCAAGACCCTCGGCTTCGGCGTACCGCTGCTGGAGCGGGTCTTCGCGCCGGGCGAGGGCAGCGACGGCGTCCCGCAGGCGCTGGTCGTCGTCCCCACCCGCGAGCTGGGCATCCAGGTCGCCAAGGACCTGGCCGCCGCCGGCCGTACGCGGGGCGTCCGGGTGCTGCCGATCTACGGCGGCGTGGCATACGAGCCGCAGATCGACGCGCTGCGCAAGGGCGTGGAGATCCTGGTCGGCACCCCCGGCCGGCTGATGGACCTGCAGAAGCAGAAGCACCTGCGTCTGGACCGGGTGCACGCACTCGTCCTCGACGAGGCCGACCGGATGCTCGACCTGGGCTTCCTCGACGACGTCGAGAAGATCCTGGCGATGCTGCCGGAAGACCGGCAGACGATGCTCTTCTCGGCCACCATGCCGGACCCGATCGTCACCCTGTCCCGGCGCTTCCTGCGTCAGCCGATGACGATCCACGCCGGGCACACCGCCGAGACCGGCCCGTCCCCGCAGACCCAGCAACTGGTCTACCGCACCCACTCGATGAACAAGGTCGAGGTGGTGGCGCGCATCCTCCAGGCGGAGGGGCGCGGGCTGACCATGATCTTCACCCGCACCAAGCGGGCCGCCGACCGGGTTGCCGAGGATCTCGACTTCCGCGGTTTCGCGGTCGCCGCGGTGCACGGTGACCTCGGCCAGGGTGCCCGCGAGCGGGCGCTGCGGGCGTTCCGGGCCGGCAAGATCGACATTCTGGTCGCCACCGACGTGGCGGCCCGCGGGCTCGACGTCACCGGCGTCACCCACGTCATCAACTACGACTGCCCGGAAGACCAGGACACCTACACCCACCGGATCGGCCGGACCGGCCGGGCCGGGGCGACCGGTGTCGCGGTGACCTTCGTCGACTGGGACGACATGCCCCGCTGGCGGATCATCGACAAGACCCTCGGTCTGGAGATGCCGGAGCCGCCGGAGACGTACCACACGTCCCCGCACCTCTACACCGACCTGCACATCTCCACCGAGATCACCGGCACGCTGCCCACCGCCGAGCGGACCCGGGCCGGGCTGTCCGCCGAGATCGAGGAAGACCTGGGCGGCACGCGCTCCCGGCGTGGCGACAGCGGCGGCCGGGGCTCCCGGCGTGGTGAGAGCCGTGGCGACGGCCGGGGCGAGCGCCGCGGTCGCGGCGACGGCCGTCGGGACCGCACCGACGCCGGCACGCCGGCCGCCGACGCACCCGCGGACAGCGCCGCCGTCGACGAAGAGGGCACCCGCACCCCCCGCCGCCGGCGTCGCCGCCGGGCCGGCGAGGCGGTCGTGGGCGAGCCGACCGCGGTGATCTCCGCCGACACGACCCCGGCCGAGCCGGTGGCCGCGACCGACGGTGAGCCGTCGAAGCCGCGTCGCCGTCGCCGTCGCCGTGGTGGCGGTTCCGGCGCGGGTACGCCGGCCGAGGCGACCGCGGACTGACGCACAGCCCCGACATCCCCCGCACCGCCCCGCGCGGTACGGGGGATGTTCCCTTCCCACCCCACCGTCAGAAGATGGAACGATGCCGGAACCACTGGACGCCGCCCTGTCCCAGGTCAGGGCACTGCTGCTCGATCCCGCGCTGACCCGGGCGGTCGCCGCCGGGCGCCGCCGTGGCCGCCGTCCGACGGTGGTCCGGGCCGAGCTGCGGCCGGTGACCCTCAAGGCCGGGCCGCGCCTCCAGATCGCCACCTCCGACGGTGCCCGCCCGTACACCCGCAACGTCACCCCCGGCCCGGAGACCGCCGCGGCGATCGACGAGCTGCTGGCGGAGCCGTTCGGCAACTGGCACGTGGAGACGACGGACGCGACGCTCCAGCTCCGGGTGACGAAGTCCGGCGAGGCGCAGGTGCACCGGGCCGCCGCGATGGCCCAGCCGGTCGCGCCACCCGCCGGGAACGACCGGGCCAAGGAGTACCTGTTGGACCCGGGCGATGAGATCTTCGCCGAGATCGGCGGCTCGGCGGCCAAGCGCCGCCAGGTGGACGCGTTCCTGCGGGCCCTGGCGGCGACCCTGCCGGACGAGCTGACCGGTCCGCTGCGGGTGGTCGACCTGGGCTGTGGCAACGCGTACCTGACCTTCGCCGCGTACCGCTACCTGTCCGGCCGGGGGCTCGACGTCGAGCTGATCGGCGTGGACGTCCGGGAGGACCAGCGGCGGCGCAACACCGAGCTGGCACAGCGACTGGGCTGGGCCGACCGGGTCAGCTTCGTGGCCGGCACGATCGCCGACGCTGTCGTCGACCCCGCCCCGGATCTGGTGCTGGCGCTGCACGCCTGCGACACCGCCACCGACGAGGCGCTGGCCCGCGCGGTGCGCTGGGAGGCCCGCTGGGTGCTCGCCGCGCCCTGCTGCCACCACGACCTGGCGAAACAGCTACGCGCCCAACCCACCCCGGCCCCGTACGAGCTGCTGACCCGACAGGGCATCCTGCGGGAGCGTTTCGCCGACGTGCTCACCGACGCGCTGCGGGCCGGGTTGTTGCGGGTGCACGGGTACCGGGCCGAGGTGGTCGAGTTCGTGGACTCGCAGCACACCCCGCGCAACCTGCTGATCCGGGCCCGCCGTACCGGTAGCGGGGCCACTGGTCCGCAGCGTGCGGAGTATCGCGAGCTGGTGGACCAGTGGCGGGTCACGCCCCGGCTGGAGACCCTGCTCGCCACCGACGAGCCGCCCGCCGCATAGCGACGGCGGGTCGCCCCTCGGCTAGCGACGGCGGTCGCCGTTGCTGCCGCGGCCCCGCCCGCCAGACCCACGGTCGAAGACCGACACCCGGTCGCTGCCCGCCCGCTGGGCTGCCCATTCGCTGTCGGCCGCGCCGGCTGGGAAGGGCACCACCTTGCCCACGCTCTCGGCGTTGCCGGCCGCGGCGAAGGCGTTCCAGGAGATGTCGACCAGCAGCTTCTTCATCTCCGCGTGCCGCACGGCGGCGTTGTGCTGCAACGCCATCCGAGCGCCCAGCACCACTGCCACCAGCGTGGTGGTGATCGCGCCGGTGGCGGCGAGCACGTGCGCGCCGGTCGCCGCGTCGGTGCGGAGCACCAGGACCAGCAACCAGATCCAGAACGCGGCGGCGAAGACGCCGCCCTTGGCGACGAAGAAGAGGCTCACCGCACCGGGCTGGTACGGCTGGGGGCGGCTCAAGTCGGCCATGGTGCTCCTCGACAGGTGGTCCGGTCGGACGCGGCAGGCGAGCACGCCATGCCGGGACGGGCACCGAGCCTAGTGGAAGAACGACGATGATCGCTGGGTACGCGTTCCGGCCTGGCCCATACTCCGGCTCAGAAAAAGTCCCATCCACGGGACAGTTTGTGCGGTCAGTCAATTGTTTCCACCCCTCGGCGTACTACCCTCGGAAAGCGCATGCCCCAGTGCTTCGGCCGGAAGGGGAAGACCCGCAGGGATGGGTTCCGCAGACGTTTCACCACAGATGGCCTTCGCCCGCTTCGTCCGGCGCGCCATCGACGACGCTCGCGACGAACGCGGGTGGACGATCACCGACCTTGCCTCGCACACGGGCGTGGGCCGTTCCACGGTGTTCCGTTGGCTGGCCGGTGACTGGCAGGACTACCCCGAACTGGCGAAGGTGCGCGGCTTCTGCTCCGCGCTGGATCTGCCGGTCGCGGCGGCGTTCCGGGCGCTCGGGCTGCCCGACGCCGGCCCGGCACCCCGCCGACCCAACGACGACGGCCCGGTCGAGGCGGACGTTCGCGCCATCCTGGACCGGCTGGCCGACCCCACCGTCCCCGCCGAGGAGAAGCACCACATCCGCGACCTGCTCCGCTACCTGGCCCGCCGCCCCATCCGCCGCGCCGGCTAACCCCGGGCCCCGCCCCGGGGGGTTAGGGCACTGTGAGGGTGAACTCTGCGGTGTGGACCTTGGTGGCTACCTGGAAGTCGAGGTAGAGGCGGTAGCGGCCGGGGCCGGGGGTGGTCAGCCAGAACTTGACCTGGCCGTCCACGAGTTCCGGTTCAGGGTGTACGTGCAGATAGGCCAGGTCGCCCTCGCGTAGCGCCACCAGGTGCCCGTACGCCCCGAGGTAGCGCTCCAGCGGGGCGGCGCCGCCAGCGGCGTCGATCCGGAACGTGAGCGGCACCGTCGCGGCGGCCTGCGGGCTGCCCTGGTAGCCCACGGTGAACCCGTCGACCGCCGTCGAGGTGGCCGGCGCCGGCAGCGAACGGGGCTGGTAGCCGCCGGGCGCGACCAGGTCCGTGCCGAGGGTCACCGCGGTCTGGCCGCCGTCGTCGGCGACCACGGTGAAGTCGGCGTACGCCCGCCAGACGCCGGGTTGCGCGAGGGTCAACGGCACCGACCAGGTGCCGTCCGGCGCCATGGTCGGGTGCAGGTGCTGGTAGCCGGTCAGGTCCCGGCGGACCACGATGAGGTGCATCGGCTTGTCGTGCACCACGGCGAAGCGGGTGACCGGCCGGCGCTGCGCGTCGCGTACCTGGAACCGGAGCTGCCCGGAACGGCCCGCCGGGAACTCGGTGGCCTCGGGGGCCAGGGTGTACCCGGCGGCGCTGACCGACAGGCCGCCCGGCTCCGCGCCCGCGCCCTGGTCCGCAACGGTGGCGCTGCCGTGGTCGTGCGGTTCCGTGCCCGGCGGGTGGGTGTGGTCGGCGGCCAGCGCCGTGCCGCCGGCGCTGGTGGCGCCGCCAGCGTTCATCCGACCCAGGCCGAAGCCGAGCAGCACCGCGAGTATCAGCCCGCCGACCACCAGCGCCAGCCGGAGTGTGCTCCGGTCCGGCGTGGTGGAGATCCGGTCAGGCACCGCCGGCGTCCAGCGCGTGGTCACCGTCGCCGACGGCCGCCCGCACGCGGTGCTCGCAGGTCATCCCGGGGATGGCGTACGCGGTGACGGACGGTTGATCGGTCATGCCGCCCACGGTACCGCCGCGGCGGGCCGGTCCCGGCCGACGCCGGGGCGGCGTGGCGACTGTCGCAATCCGCCCTGCCCGGGAACTTTTCCGCCACCACCAGGGCTGGCCGACCGGCCAGGGGCGGCGGACGCCGGAGGGGACCGCCCGTCCGGCTGCGGAACGGCCGGCGAGGGCGGCCCGGCGGGCTCAGCCGGCCACGGCGAGGGCGAGCGGAAGCACGTCCGGCGCACCAGCCTGGCGCAGCGCCCGGGTCACCATCGTCATCGTCCAGCCCGAGTCGACCAGGTCGTCGACGAGCAGCACCGGGCCGGCCAGCCCGGCCAGCGCGTCGGCCAGCTCGGCCGGCACGGTGAACGCGTCATGCAGCGCGCGGACCCGCTGGGCGCTGTTGCCGCGCGGCCCGCCGGCGCCACCCGGACTGGTCGGGGAAACCTCACCGAGCAGCGGCAGCCGACCCACGGCGGCGATCCGCTCGGCCAGCGAGCCGACCAGCCGGGGCCGCCGTCGGGAGCCGACCGCGACCACCGCCGCTGGGCGGCGGGGCCACGGGTCGTCGCCGTGCGCCCACGCCTTCAGCACCTCCACCACCGCGCCGGCCACATCGTCGGGCACCGGCGCGTCGGGAGCATCCGGGCCGACCAGGTCGCGCAGCCGACCACCCCAGCCCAGGTCGGAGAGACGCCCCACGGCACGCCCCGGCAGCGCCTGCTCCGCCGGGGGGATCCGGCCCTTCAGGGGTACGCCCACCGCGTCCAGCCCGGTCGGCCAGAGCTTCTTCGGGGCGATCTCCACGCCGGGCCGCCCCAGGAACGTCTGCGCGGCGGTGAGCGCGGCCGTCGACACGTCCGAGCCGAAGAGCGGGTCGGCGCACCGGTCGCACCGGCCGCAGTCGGCCGCCCCGGTGTCGTCGAGGCACTCACGTAGATACCGCATCCGGCAGCCGGACGTGGTTGCGTACTCCCGCATGGCCTGTTGCTCGACGGTGCGCGCCTCGGCGACGCGCCGCAACCGGGCCTCGTCGTAGACCCAGGGCTCGCCGGTGGCGAGCCAGCCACCGCGCACCCGGCGGACCGCGCCGTCCACGTCGAGCACCTTGAGCATCAGCTCCAACCGGGTCCGGCGCAGGTCGACCAGCGGCTCGAGTGCCTGGGTGGAGAGCGGGCGGTCGGTGTGCAGGGCGGCCAGCACGGCCCGCACCTGCTGCTCGGGAGGGAACGCGAGCGACGCGAAGTAGCGCCAGATGGCGGCGTCCTCGGCACCGGGCAGGAGCAGCACCTCGGCGTGTTCGACGGCGCGGCCGGCGCGGCCGACCTGCTGGTAGTAGGCGATCGGCGAGGGCGGCGCGCCGAGGTGGACGACGAAGCCCAGGTCGGGCTTGTCGAAGCCCATGCCGAGCGCGCTGGTGGCAACCAACGCCTTGATCTTGTTGTCCAGCAGGTCCTGCTCGGCGGCCCGCCGGTCGGCGTCGTCGGCCTGCCCGGTGTACGAGGCCACCGGGTAGCCCCGGGTGCGCAGGAACTCGGCGGTCTCCCCAGCCGCCGCGACGGTCAGCGTGTAGACGATGCCGGAGCCGGGCAGCTGGTCCAGGTGGTCCGCGAGCCAGGCCAGGCGGTGCGCCGGGCTGGGCAGGTCGAGCACGCCGAGGCGCAGCGACTCCCGGTCCAGCGTGCCGCGCAGCACCAGGGCGTCACCCAACTGCTCGGCCACGTCCTGGGTGACCCGGGTGTTGGCGGTGGCGGTGGTGGCCAGCACGGGGGTGCGCTCCGGCAGCTCGGCGAGGAAGGTGCGCAGCCGCCGGTAGTCCGGCCGGAAGTCGTGCCCCCAGTCGGAGACGCAGTGCGCCTCGTCGACGACCAGCAGCCCGGTGGTCGCGGCCAGCTTCGGCAGTACGCCGTCGCGGAAGTCCGGGTTGTTGAGCCGCTCCGGGCTGATCAGGAGCACGTCCACCGCGCCGGTCTGGATCTCGGCGGTGATCTCGTCCCACTCGTCGAGGTTCGCCGAGTTGATCGTGCGGGCCCGGATGCCGGCCCGAGCGGCCGCCTCGACCTGGTTACGCATCAGCGCCAACAGGGGCGAGACGATGACGGTCGGGCCGGCCTGGTCGGCCTGCTCGCTGTCTCGGAGCAGCGCGGTGGCCACGAAGTAGACCGCCGACTTGCCCCAACCGGTGCGCTGCACGCAGAGCACCCGCCGCCGGTCCACGACCAGCGCTTCGATCGCCCGCCACTGGTCCTCGCGCAGCCGGGCGTGCTCACCGGCCAGCCGGCGCAGCACCGCCTCGGCCCGCTCCCGTACCGCCGCCCGCTCTGCTGTCTCCACCCGGCATTTCTACCAGCGCCGTCCGTCATCCCCCTGTTGATCAAGAGGTTTGCGTCATCCTCCGGCCGAATCCTGACGCAAACCTCCTGATCAACAGGGCGCGGGTGCTCAGCGGCCGAGGACTGAGCCTCCGTTGACGCCCAGGACCTGGCCCGTCACGTAGCCGGCTGTTGGGCTGGCCAGATAGCGGACCGCCTCGGCGACGTCGTCCGGTAGCCCGGCCCGCCCGACCAGGGTCGCCGCGACCCGCGTCGCGTGGCCCTCCGGCGTCATCCGATCGCCGAAGAACTCGGTGTCGGCGACGTAGCCGGGGCTCACCACGTTGACCGTGATCTGTTCCGGGCCGAGCTCCGCTGCCAGGGCGTACGCCCAGCCGTGCAGCGCCGCCTTCGCCGCCGAGTACGGCCCGGCGCCCCCACGTTGCGCGGCGATCGAGCTGACCAGGATCATCCGCCCGCCCGGTCGACGCAGGGCCGGCCGCAGCGCCTCGGTCAGCAGCACGGCGGTGAGCACGTTGGCGTCCAGGTTGGCCCGCCAGTGTGCGGCGGTTCCGGCCAACGTGCCGGTGTCCCCGCCCAGGTAGCCGCCAGCGTTGTTGACCACCACGTCGACCGGTCGACCGCCGACCGCCGCCAGGACCCGGTCGAGCTGCTCTGGGTCGGTCAGGTCCGCGGTCACGGCGGTGACGGCGACCGGCCGCCCGCAGTCGGCGGCGATCTGCTCGGCGGTGGCCGTCAACACCTCCACCCGCCGCCCGACGATCAGTACGTCGTACCCGTCCCGGGCAAGAACCCTCGCGACGGCCGCCCCGATCCCGGTCCCGCCCCCACTGACAACCGCAACCCGCGAGTCCATCTCCCCGACCTCCCCTGGCGTAGAACCCCGTCGATCATGAAGTTATCGCCATCCGCCGCGGCTTGTCACGGCTATCACTTCATGATCGACGGGGTGAGACGCAGGGTGCGGCCGGGGCGGGGTGCGGGGGTGGGTCAGCGGCGGGAGGGTGGGAGTAGGGAGCGGCGGAGGAGGGTCAGGCGGGGACCGAGGCTGGCGAGGCCGCCGGGGAAGAAGTAGACGGCCAGGATGAAGAGGGTGCCGAGCACGAAGAGGGGCTGGGAGAGCGGCCGGCTGAGCACGGCGGGCAGGCTCTCCACCGCGTCGGAGCTGCCGAACGCGGTGAGCCGGTGGTCCAGGTACATGTAGAGGACGCCGCCGAGCACCGGCCCCCACCGCGTGCCCGGCCCACCGAGCACCACCATGACCAGCAGCGACAGGGTCAGCTCGGACGAGGTGATGTGCGGCGAGGCGCCGCCGACGATCAGGCAGTAGACCGCTCCCCCGGCCGCCGCCAGCCCGCCGGCCAGGGTGAACGCCACCAGCTTGTAGCGGTACGGGTCGAGCCCGAGCACGCCGATCCGGCGCTCGTCGTCGCGCAACCCAGCCAGCACCCGCCCGGTCGGCGAGCCGGAGACCCGGTGCACCACGAAGACCACCAGGGTCAGGTACGCCAGCGCCAACCAGTAGAGGTTGACGGTGTTGGTCACCCCGACCAGCCCGGCGGGCAGCCCGGAGACGTCCAGCGGCAGGCCCTCCTCGCCGCCGGTGAAGCCACCGAAGTCACGGGCCACCAGGATCGCCCCGACCTGGGCGAAGGCCAGCGTCACCATGGCGAACGCGATGCCGACCGTACGCAGCGCCACCGCGCCGAGCAGCGCAGCCAGGATCGTCCCGCCGGTGACGGTCAGCAGCGCCGCCTGCCAGAGCGGCAACCCGGCCTTGGTGACCAGGATGTCGGTGCCGTACACCCCGGCGGCGAAGTAGAGCGCGTGCCCGAAGGAGAGCATCCCGGTTCGGCCGAAGAGCAGGTCGTAACCGGCGGCGAGGCCACCGAAGACCAGGCAGACGGCGAGCACCTGCAGGGTGCCGGGCGAGTTCAGCGGTCCCTCGAAGATCCCCGGCAGGGGCAGCGTCGAGTACGGCACGATCAGCGCGACCACCAGCGCGACCAGTGGCAGGAACGGTCGTACCCGGTGCCACCGCCCGCGACCGGGGGTCAGCTCGGCGGGTACCGCCGCCGGCGGGGCGGGTACCTCGGGGCTCTTGACCTCGGTCATGCCGTTGCCACCTTTCCGGCGATGCCCTGGGGGCGCAGCAGCAGCACCACGGCCAGCAGCCCGACCACGCAGACGTCGCCGAGACCGGAGGGGCCGTAGTAGTTGACGAACTGTTGCAGCAGCCCGACGGCGACCGCCGCGTACGCGGAGCCGACCACCGAGCCCATCCCGCCGATCACCACCACGATGAACGCGAAGATCAGCAGCGAGCTGCCCTGCCCGGGCGAGACGGTGCCGAAGTAGACCCCGCCGAGCGCCCCGGCCAGCGCCGCGGCGGCCCCACCGATCGCGAAGACCAGGGTGAACGCCTTGCGCACGTCGATGCCGAGCGCGGTGACCATCTCCCGGTTCTCCACCCCGGCCCGGATCACCAGGCCGTAGCGGGTCCAGCGGAGGAAGGCGAGCAGCGCGCCCAGCACCAGCACCGCCGCGATGATCAGCAGCAGCCCGCCGTTGGGCACCTGCGCGCCGAGGATCCCGGTGACCTCCCGGGTCCAGTCCGGCCGCGGGAACGGCCGGGCGTCGGCGCCCCAGGTGGCCTGGAGCAGCGCCACCCCGGCCAGCGAGAGGCCGACGGTGACCAGCACCTGCTCGATGGTGCGCGAGTAGAGCGGCCGGATCAGCACCAGCTCGACCAGCACCGCCACCAGCGTGCCGGCGGCCACCCCGAAGACGACCGCGAGCACGAAGCCGAACCCGTCCGACCCGGCGCCCGGCAGGTTGCCCGCCGCCCACCACGTCGCGTACGCGCCGACGCCGAGGAACAGCCCGTGCGCGAAGTTGAGCACGTCGGCCAGGCCGAAGACCAGCGACAACCCGGAGGCGACCAGGAAGTACAGCGCCGCCAGGCCGAGCCCGGTCAGCGTCAACAGGATCACGGTCCCCATCAGTGGCCGTCCTTCCCCGCCGCGGCGCGGCCCGGCTCTGCCGGGTGGTGCGATTCGCCGCTGCCCACGCCCAGCAGGGACCTGGTCAGCGCCGTCTCCAGCAGCAGTTCCTGCGCGTCACCGGTCCAGGCGACCTTGCCGGCGGCGAGCACCACCGCGTCCCTGGCGAGCCGCCGGACCACCGCCAGGTTCTGCTCGACGAGCAGCACCGGCACGGACTCCGCGACCCGTTCCAGCACCTCGGCCACCTCGGTCACCACTTTCGGCGCCAACCCCTTGGTCGGCTCGTCGACCAGCAGCAGCCGGTTGTCGTTGAGCAGCACCCGGCCGATCGCGAGCATCTGCTGCTGCCCGCCGGAGAGCGAGCCGGCCCGTTGCCGTCCGCGCCGGTCCAGCTCCGGAAAGAGCGCGAAGACCTTGTCGTACGCCGGGCTGACGCCGCGCCGCTCGGCCAGCCGCAGGTTCTCCGCGACAGTGAGGCCGGCGAACACGCAGCGGTCCTCCGGCACGTAGCCGAGCCCGCCGCGGACCAGCCGGTGGGTGGGGCGGGCCAGCAGGCTCTGCGCGCCCATCCGGATGGTGCCGCGGACCTCCCCGGCGGGCGGGGTGAGGCCGACGATCGCGCGCAGCGTGGTGGTCTTGCCGACACCGTTGCGACCGAGCAGAACGGTGACGCCGGTGGGTGCGACCGTGAAGGACACGCCCTGGAGGATGTGCAGCCCGGAGATCCGGACCGACAGATCCTCCACGTTCAGGATCGGCTCGGTCATAGCGCCTCTCCGAGATAGGCCTCTTGCACCGTGGGGTTGGCCATCACCGTCTCCGGGGTGTCGCAGGCCAGCAGTGCGCCGTGGTGCATGACGGCGATCCGGTCGGCCAGCTCCAGGATGACGTCCATGTGGTGCTCGACCATCAACACCGCCCGGCCGCTGTCCCCGGTCAACGACTTGATCACCGAGACCAGCTCGGGCACGTCCTCGGCGCTGACCCCGGCCATCGGTTCGTCCAGGAGCATCACCCGCGGTTCACCGGCGAGCAGCAGGGCGATCTCCAGCTTGCGCTTCTCGCCGTGCGCGAGGGTGCCGGCCAGCGCCGTACCCCGGTGGGCGAGGCCGACCCGGTCGAGCGCCGCGTCGGCGGCGGCGGCCACCTCCCGGTCGGCCGCCGCCCGCCGCCACAGTTTCATCGAGCCCCCGCGGTGCGCCTGCACGGCGAGCCGGACGTTCTCCCGCACGCTGAGCGAGCCGAAGACCGACGACGCCTGGAAGGTACGGCCCAACCCGAGGCGGGCCCGCCGGTGCGGCGGGAGCGCCTCGATGTCCTGCCCGTCCAGGGTGATCCGGCCCTCCGTGGCCCGGCGCAGGCCGGTGATCAGGTTGAACAGTGAGGTCTTGCCGGCGCCGTTCGGCCCGATCACGCCCAGGAACTCCCCGGGCGCCAGGTCGAGGTAGACGCTGTCGACGATGGCGACCTCACCGATCCGCCAGGTCAGACCGCGGGTGGCGAGCATGGGTCAGCCCTTCATGGCCACGGCCGGCGGCGCGGACTCGTCACCGGTGAGGCTCTTCTGCGCGGTCGCCGTGAAGGCGGTGCCGCTGCCGGTCAGCTTGGCCTGGAACATCGGCTGGAGCAGCGCGTGGTCCGCGGCCCGGATGGTCATCTTGCCCTTGACCCCGTCGAAGCTCCAGCCCTCCAGGGCGGTGACCATCTTGTCGACGTCGTCCCCACCCTCCTGCACCGCGCGGACCACCATCTGGGCGGCGGCGAAGCCGTCCGGGTGGAACAGGTCGAGCGTGCCGCCGGGGATCTTCGCCTTGGCGGCCTTGGACGCCTCGGTGTCGCTCGCCCCGTCGAAGTAGTGCGACAGGAAGGAGATCTTCGTGCCGGCGGCGCCGAACGTCGGCCAGGAGGCCCGGATGTCCAGGCCGGTGACGACCGTGGTGGAGGAGAGCACGCCCTGCTGGTCGAGGCTCTGCCACATGGCCGGGGCGGTGGCGCCGGCCCAGGCGACGAAGAGCAGATCCGGCTTGGCCGTCTTGATCTGGCTGGCGAACGGGGTGAACTCGGTGGCGCTGGCCGGGGCCCGGACGCTGCTCACGGTCGCGCCCGCGCCGCCGATGACCGCCTTGACCGCCGCCTCGTTGGCGTCGCCGAACGCGCCGTCCTGGGCGAAGACCACGACCTTCCTGCCGGCCGGGTCGCCGATGAACGACTTCGCGGTCACCACGTCCTGGTACGACTGGCGACCAGAGCGGAAGGTGTACTTGTTCGCCCCGGTAACCGCGTCGGTGGCGGCCGGCCCGGAGATGAACAGGACCTTGTTCTGCGCCGCGATCGGCGCGACCTGGAGCGCCACGCCGGAGGCGGTGGAGCCGGCAATGATCTTCGTGCCCTTGCCGATCAGGTTCTTGGCCGCGGAGACCGCCTTGGCCGGGTCGCCCGCGTCGTCGACCTCGGTCAGCTCGATCTTGCGGTCACCGACCTTGCCGGTGCCCTTGGTGGCGAAGTCGAGCCCCGCCTTGAACCCCTCGATGTACTGCTTTCCGTAACTGGCCAGGGCACCCGACTGGGAGTACACCAGGCCGACCTTGACCGGCGCGGCACTGTCGCCGCCGCCGGTGGCGGTGTCCTGCGGGCTGCCACAGGCCGTGGCGGCCAACGCCGCGGCCATCATCGTGGCGGCGGAGAGGAACACCCGCCGCGTCGTCCGGACCGTCATTGCGACTCCACATGAGGACTCGGAGGGAGAGAACTTCTTCGTGACGGCCCACGCTAGAAGTGACGTCACCCACGAGCTATGTGGTGGAAACACACAAGTAACAGGAGAGGGGTAGCCGGACGTTACAACTGGCCGCACTACCACCCGAGGGCCCGGCCTCCCGATGGCCCGAACCCCCACGGACCGCCCGGCCGCTGTGTCGCACTCATCCACCCGAACGACCGCAGGGCCCCTCGTGCGCCGCCGGGCGCGGGCACCGCCGGCGACCGTCGAGCAGGTTGTCGCAGCAGCGGCTCCAAAGCCGCTCCCGCTCAAGGTCGTGCTGGATCGTGGATGTAGTGGTGTCAGACGTTTCGGGAGACCACTACATCCAGGATCAAGCGCGATCTTGGACGGGCGTGCGCCGCCGAGCGGCGGCAGGGGACCCTCCGGAATGGGCGTTCCCGCTCACACCCCGGCGCGAAAACGGAAGATTGTCTGGTGCGCCAGTTTTTCCGCAACCCGGTGCGGCTGGTGCCGTTCGGGTTTCTGGTGCCGATCCTGCTCGGCACCGGGCTGCTGATGGCGCGTTGGGCGACCGTCGAACACCAGCGCCCGCCGCTGGTCACCGCGCTCTTCACCGCCACCTCGGCCGTGTCGGTCACCGGCATGGCGGTCACCGACACCCCCAACTACTGGTCCGGCGGAGGACTGGTGGTGATAACCCTGCTCACCCAGCTCGGCGGCCTCGGCATCCTCACCGGCGCGGCACTGGTCATCCTGGTGGTCGCCCGCCAGCTCGGGCTGCGCAACCGGCTTCTGGTGCAGGCCGAGACGGCGGAGTTCGGCATCGGTGACGTCGCCCGGCTGCTGCGCCGGATCGCGGTCACCGTCTTCGCCTGCGAGGCGGTGATGACCGCGCTGGTCGCCGGCCGGCTCTGGCTGGCCTACGAGTATCCACCCGGGCGAGCCCTCTGGTCGGGCCTCTTCCACGCCATCCAGGCGTTCAACAACGGTGGCTTCGCGCTCTACTCCGAAGGCCTGCTGGCGTTCGACCGCGACCCGTGGGTGTCGCTGCCGCTGGCGTTCGGCGCGATCGTCGGTGGGCTCGGGTTTCCCGCCCTGTTCGAGGCGGCGCGCGAGTGGCGCCGACCGAGGCGCTGGGCGGTGGCCACCAAGCTGACCATCTGGGGCAGTGTCGCGCTGCTCCTGCTCGGCTTCGCCGGTCTGCTCGCCGCCGAGTGGACCAATGTCGGCACCATCGGCACGTACGACGTCCGGGGCAAGGTGCTCGCGTCGTTCACCCAGATCGCGTTGAGCCGCACCGGGGGTTTCAGCGTCCTGGACATCACCGCCCTGCAGGAGGAGAGCTACCCGCTGCTGATCGTGCTCATGTTCATCGGCGGCGGCAGCGCCAGCACGGCCGGCGGGATCAAGGTCTCCACGTTCTTCCTGCTGGCGTTCACCATCTGGGCGGAGCTGCGGGGCGAGCCGGACGTGACGGTCGGGCGCCGCCGGGTGGCCAACGCCAGCCAGCGGCAGGCCGTCACGGTGTCGTTGCTCAGCGTCGCGCTGGTCACGGCCGGCACGATGATCCTGCTGCTGATCACCGAGGGCGTCCGCTTCGTCGGGGCCCTGTTCGAGGTCACCTCCGCGTTCAGCACCACCGGGCTGACCGTCGGGCTGGCCGGCGAGCTGCCGGCCAGCGGCCAACTGACCCTGACCGTCCTGATGTTCATCGGCCGGGTCGGGCCGCTCACCCTCGGGTCGGCGATCGCACTGAACACCCGACGCCGGCTCTACCGCTATCCGCAGGAACAACCCATTGTCGGCTAGGACCGGTGTCAGAGTCGCCGGTCGAGCGGAGGCGGAGATTCTTCCGGATACCGGTGTTTCATCCGGAAGAATCTCCAACGCGGTTGGTTGTCATCTGGGCCTGCCGCAGGCCGGCCAGGGGCTCTACCGCGGGCCCTGGCAGCGAGGAGGGTCGAGGTGTCGGCTAGGCGAGCGGACGGCAGCGGCGTCGTGGTGATCGGGCTGGGTCGGTTCGGCAGCCACCTGGCCGGCTCGCTGACCCAGATGGACCACGAGGTGCTGGCCATCGACCGCAACCCGGACCGGGTACAGCGCTGGTCGGCCCAGCTGGACCGGGTCGTCCAGGCCGACTCGACCGAGGACGGGGCGCTGCGGCAGGTCGGCGTCGCCAGCTTCGGGCGGGCGGTGGTGGCCATCGGCGCCTCGGTGGAGGCGAGCGTGCTCACCGTACTGGCGCTGACCGAGCTGGGCCTGCCGCAGATCTGGGCCCGGGCGACCTCGCAGAAGCACGCCAAGATTCTCTCGTCGGTGGGCGCGCACCACGTGATCTTTCCGGAGGCGGAGACGGGCGACCGGGTGGCACACCTGATCGTCAGCCGGCTGCTCGACTTCATCGAGTTCGACGACGACTTCGCGATCGCCACCGTTCGCGTGCCGGAGTCCCTGGTCGGGCGCACCGTGCTCGACCTGCGCCCGGACGATCGCTACGGGGTCCGGGTCATCGGCGCCAAGCTGCCCGGCGAGCGCTTCAAGTACGCGTCGGACAGCACGGAACTTCCCCAGGGCGGGCTGCTCGTGGTGGAGGGTGGGATCGACCAGGTGCAACGGTTCGCGGGGCTCCGCTGAACCGCCTCACTTCTTCCCGCCGCCGTGCCCCCTCCCCTCACCCTTGGTCACTTTCCCCCTTTTCCCGAACCACCACCCGGCCCCTTGCCCTTGCCGGGCTTCTCCGGCTTCGCCTTCGTCGGGGCACCGCCCGGCCCACCCGAGCCGGAGCCGCCGCGGACCGTCGCCGCCTTGGGCGGGGCCTTCGTCGTGGCGGCGTTGCTCGGCATGGCGGCGGACGGTGTGCTGCCGGCCACCCCGGAGACCCGTACCCCGCAGGTCGCGTCGCCGAGCCGGAACTCCACCGGCAGCGGGTTCGCCCCGCTGTACTTCCCCGCCAGGGTGAGTTTCTCGGCCGCGCCGGGCGCGAGCGTGCCGCGCTGGGCCGCCGGCCGGATCAGCACCGTGCGGCCCTGCTGGCGCACCGGGGCCGGCTGCGCCTTCGTCACCGTCTGCTGACCGGGAAAGGTGAAGCTCAGCGTCCAGTCGCGCAGCGCGCTGCCCCCGGTGTTGGTCAGGGTCAGCTCGGCGGCGAAGTCCTTGCCGGAGTCTGCGCGCAGCGCGTACGCCACCTCGCAGGGCGCCGCCGGCGGCAGACCCATCCGGGCCTCGGTCGGCGGCTGGTCCCCGCCGTTGGCCGGGCTGCGCGAGGTGAGCCCCCACAGGGCCCCGGTGACCGCGAGCAGGCTGGCGGCGGCCACCCCGGCCTCAACCCGCCGACGCCTGGTCGCCCGCCTGCTTCGGTTGCGGGTGCGCGACAGCGGCAACGCGTCGGTCTCCGCCGACCAGGGCAGGATCGTGGTGCCGGCGCTGGCCAGCGCGGCCGGGTCCACTGGCCAGGCGGCCGGCGAGACCGGCACCGCCGCCAGCATTCCGGCCGCGTCGGCGAGGGTCCGGGCCAGTTCGGCGGTGGCGGGTCGTTCCCCGGGCTGCTTGGCCAGACAGCGCCGCACCAGGTCGGTCACCTCGTCGGGCAGCTCCGACACCTGCGGCATCGGGTCGGGGTCGTTGTACATGTGCGCGCGCAGCATCTGCGTGGTCGTGCTGGCCTGCCAGGGCAGCCGGCCGGTGAGCATCCGGTAGAGCAGCAGCCCGACGGCGTAGACGTCGGTGGCCGGGGAGACCTGACCGTTGTCCAGTCGCTCGGGGGCGAGGTACGCGGGCGTGCCGAGCAGCGTCCCGTCCGGCCCCTTCTCGCTCTCCCCCACCAGCGCGGAGATACCGAAGTCGACCACCTTGACCCCGGTCGACGTGAGCATCACGTTGCCCGGCGTGACGTCCCGGTGTACCACACCCCGGGCGTGCGCGGTGGCCAGCGCCGAGCTGACCTCCGCGCCGATGGTCACCGCCTCCCGCCACGGCAGCCGCCCCTCCCGGCCCAGCCTGCCGGCCAGCGAACCGCCGTCGACCAGCTCCATCACCACGTACGGCACGGTCAGGCCGGCCTGCTCGGACTCGCCGTAGTCGTACACGTTGGTGATGTTCGGGTGGCAGAGCCGCGCGGCGGCCTGCGCCTCGATGCGGATGCGGTGCCGGAAGGCCCGGTCGGTGGCCAGCCGGGAGGCGAGCACCTTCACCGCGACCTGCCGGCCGAGCACCTCGTCGTAGCCCCGCCAGACCACCGACATGCCGCCCGCGCCGAGCTGCTCGATCAGCCGGTACCGCTCATCGAGGAGTTGCGCACTGTTCCGGTCCCCACCGCCCATGGTGGCCGTTGTTGCCCAGGTGCGGCCCGGCTACACCTCGGGTATCGGAATCGGTCAGGAATGTCACCCGATCAGGCGGTGGCCAGCAGCTGATCCACCGGGGCGTAGTCGTCGGTCAGCACCAGCGCGTCCCCGATGAAGTCCGTCAGGTCCGCGCCGGAGAGCAGGCTGACCCGCCGGTCGACCTCGTCCAACCGGGCACGGACGGCGGCCAGCGGCAGCGGCGCGTCGGAGGCGACGATGAGGAAGTTCGCGCCCTGCTCCTCGGCGAGCGCCTCCGGCGGGGCGATCAACGCGACGTGCGCGAACTCGGCGGACACCGTGGCCAGCTCGGCGCGGATGAACCGCAGTGGCGGGTAGTCGATGACGTTCTGCACGTACACCCCGCCGGGGCGGGTCACCCGCCGGACCTCGGCGACCATCTCCCGGGTGGCCAGGTGCCAGGGCACCACCAGGTGGCCGAACGCGTCACCGACCACCAGGTCGCGACTGTCCGTCGGCTCGCCGACGACCAGCATCCGGGCGTCGCCCACCACCGCCCGCAGCCCCGGCCCCGGGCGTACGCCCAGCTCCCGCTCGCCCAGCTCGACCAGCCCGCCGTCGATCTCGAACACCACGTTGTCGGTGCCCGGCCGGGTGGCGGTCAGGTAGCGCGGCACGGTGAACCCGCCACCGCCCAGGTGCAGCGCGTCCAGCCGCTGCCCGGCGGGCGCGGCCACGTCCGCGACGGCGCCGATCCACTTGGTGTACGCGTACTCCAGGTGCTTCGGGTCGGCCAGGTCCACGTACGAGTGCTGGGCCGAGTTGAGCAGCAGCGTCCGCCCGCTGGGCCGGTCCGGGTCCGACGTCACCCGGGCGCAGTGGTACGCCGTCTCGATGTCGCACGGGTTCGGCGCGACGGTGGTCAGCCCCGCCCCGACCAGGCCGAGCACCGCCAGCGCGGCCCGGGTCCTGGCCGGACCGGGCAGCTCGGTGCGCGACTGCCGGCGCAGGTACCAGCCGAGGCCGATGCCGGCCAGCCCGAGCGCCACCGCCAGCGCCAGCAGGATCACCGTGCTGGGCAGCGCGGCGACCAGCACGAAGCCGGTGAGCAGGGTGGCGGTGATGCCGCCCAGGGTGCCGATCCCGGAGAGCCGGCCGACCACCTGGCCGGTCCGACGCAGGTCGGCGAGCTGGAGCTTCACGACCAGCGGGGTGACCGCGGCGAGCAGCGCCGCCGGCACGAACACGGCCAGCGCCACCAGCAGCAGGATGGCGCTGGCGGCACCGCCGCGCAGCACCTCACCGGCGTACCGGACCACGGGCAGGGTGACCGCGGTGGCGATGCCGGCCAGCACCAGCGCCGGCGCCAGCAGGCCCCGCGGGTCGCGCCGGTCGGCCAGCCAGCCGCCGGACCACGCCCCGTACGCGATCGCGGCCAGCGCGATGCCGATCACCGAACTGGTCACCTGGAGGGTCACCCCGACGTACGGGCCGACCAGGCGCAGCGCGACCGTCTCCAGCACCAGCACGGCGCCGCTGGAGAAGAAGACCAGGAAGGCGGCCAGGCCGTTGGGCAGCGCCCGGCCGGTGACCGGCACGGACGGGGCCGAGGAAGCCGGCGGGGCCGCTACATCGGACGGTGGGGAGCTCATCGTCGCGATGGTACGCAGCCAAGCTGGTGCCGCGGGTCAGTACATCGAGAGATGAACATGGTTCGTGTGGCTGGCGGCCGGACTGCCGCTGCCGCTGTACGAGCGCCACCCGGTGCCGGGATGCCAGATCTGCCTGTACCAGATCACGTAGAGCACACCCAGACGATCGGCGTTGCGCACGTGCCAGGCGGCCAGGCTGTCCCCGTACGCCTTGTCGCCGCCGGTCGCGTTGCGGTCCTCGAAGCCATTCGTGGCGGCCGCGAAGTCGCAGGCCCGCCCCTTCGGGTGCTCGCCGCCGCCGCCGCTGCGGTGGCAGGAGACGTGCCGCTTGTAGCCGGCCGCCTGGGTCTGCTTGAGCGCGTTGAGAGTGCGCGGGGTGATGCACCCGGACGTGGTCGGGTCATCCACCGAGCAGGACTCTGACGGCCAGGATCCGTCCGAGTTGCGCGGCGCCGGCTTGGCCGAGGCGGAGCTGCCGCCGCTGAAGCCGTTGCTGCTGCCCGAGCTGACCTCGGCGAGCGCCGCCTCGGCTTCCTTCTTCTTCTTCGCCATCACGGCGAGCTGCTTCCGCTGCTCGCGGACCTCCGTGTCGATGGCGACCTTCGCCTGCTGCGCCTGCTGCCGGGCGTCGGTCAGCGTGCGGAGCCGCTTGCCGTCCCGCTGGGCCATCAGATCGAGGTCGGCCGCGCGTTGCAGGAACGCCTGCGGGTCGGCGGAGTTGAGCAGCATCGTCACCGGGGTGAGCCGGCCCGCGCGGTACGACTGCGCGGCCACCTCGCCGACCTGGGCGGTGAGCTCGACCAGCCGGCCCTCGACGCTCTTCAGCTCGCCGGTGAGCGCCGTCTGCCGACGCTTGGAGTTGTCCAGCTTGGCCTTCGCCTCGATGTGACCCTTGGCGGTCAGCTCCAGCGCGTCCCGCAGCTTCTTGCTGCCGCCCTCGCCGGGCTCCGCGTACGCGGGCACCGCGCCACCGGCGAGCACCAGCGCGGCGGCGGCGACGAGAGTGAGCAGCACGCGGCGACCGCGTCGCTGGCTGAGCCTGATCCTGGGCACGAAAGCGTCCTTCCGTCGACCGCCGGCCCCCGGTGAACCACTGCGCGGCGGCGTCCCCGCCGGCGCCGGTCGGCGGCCTGCTGGCGGAGACCGCCGGTCACGATACCGGAAGCCACGCCGGTGACCAGTCCCGTGACGGCTGGGCGGCTCCGGTGTCGACGCAACGTGCCACCACCGTCGCGGAGTGCGCGGATCAGGTGCCGAGCAGGGCGTCGTGCACCTCGGCCCAGACCTGCTCGTTGGCCGCGACGAGCAGGCCGTGACCCTCGTCGGCCGGGTGATAGTCGACCCCGTCGAACCGGCGGGCGACGCCGCCGGCCGCACGGACCAGCAGGGTGCCAGGGCCGTGGTCCCACGGCAGGGTGCGCCAGAAGAGGACGAACTGCTGCTCACCGGTGAGGATGTCCAGGTACTCCCGGCCGGCGCAGTGCTGGCCGGGCAGCAGCTCGCCGAGCCGCCGGCCACCGGCACGGACCCGGTCCCGGGTCTCCGGTGGCAGGAACCGGGTCATCGCGGCGCCACGCAGCTCGCCCATGCGCGGCCCGGCACCGGTGTCGCCCACCGGCCGGCCGTTGAGCAGGGTGCCGTCGTCGGCCCGACCGCTGGCCAGGATCCCGGCCAGCGGGTCCAGGATCCAGCCGGCGGCCGGCCGCCCGTCGGTCAGCAACGCCACCATCAGGGCGAACGGCCGGCGACCGGCGGCGAAGTTGGCGGTGCCGTCGATCGGGTCGACCAACCAGACGTCCCCGCCGTCGCGCAGGTGCCGCAGCAACCCCGGATCGTCGGCGACGCCCTCCTCGCCGACCACCATCGAGCCGGGCCGCAGCCGGCGCAGCCCCGCGGAGATCAGCTCCTCGGCGCGGCGGTCCGCGACGGTGACGATCTCGCCGGGCGCCTTCTCCGACACGTCGGCCTCGTCCAGCTTGCGGAACAGCGGCAGCACGATCTGGTCGGCGGCCTCCCGGAGCAGGTCACCGACGTCGTCGAGCAGGCCGTCAGCCACGCGGCGGCAGCTTGACCACGCTGACGAAGAACTCGTCGATCTGCCGGACCACCGAGATGAAGCGCTCGAAGTCCACCGGCTTGGTCACGTAGGCGTTGGCGTGCAGCTGGTAGCTGCGCAGGATGTCCTCGTCGGCCTGCGAGGTGGTGAGCACCACGACCGGGATCCGACGCAGCTCCTCGTCCTTCTTGATCTCTTCCAGCACCTCCCGGCCGTCGCGGCGGGGCAGGTTGAGGTCGAGCAGGATCAGGTCGGGCGTCACGGCCTCGGCGTACTGGCCCTCCTGCCGCAGGTAGGCGAGCGCCTCGGCGCCGTCGGACACGACGGTCAGCCGGTTGCGGAGCTTGTGCTCCTCGAACGCCTCCTGGGTCATCAACACGTCACCCGGATCGTCCTCCACGAGCAGGACCTCGATCGGGCTCTTGCCGTCCGCCGGCGCGGTCATCCCACCGTCTCCCTCATGTCACCCGTTCTACCGCCTTCCGGGGATCCGTCGGCCCGGTCCGGCCGGTCCGCCCCGGCGGACTGGTCCGCGGAGGTTGCCGGCGCCTCGTTCGAGGGCACGGCGTCGCCGGTCGCGACACCCGCCGCGGGCGCCTGCGGCGGTTCCGGCGACTCCGCGGCGGCTGCCGCCGGCTCGACGTCCTCGGGCAGCGCCGGCAGGGTGAACCGGATCGCCGTGCCCTCCGGTACGTCCGTGTCCACCCAGACCCGGCCGCCGTGATATTCGACGATCTTCTTGACGATGGCCAAGCCGATGCCGGTGCCCGGGTACGCGTCCTTCGAGTGCAGCCGCTGGAAGATCACGAAGATCTTGTCGGCGAACTCCGGCTCGATCCCGATGCCGTTGTCCTGGCAGCTGATCTCCCACTCGGAGCCGACCAGCCGGGTCGAAATGTGCACCTTCGGCGGCACGTCCGGGCGGCGGAACTTGATCGAGTTGCTGACCAGGTTGGCCAGCAGGTTGGTGAGCAGCGGCTCCTCGCCCCGGATCACCGGCAGCTCGGTCCAGGTCAGCTCGGCGTCGGCGTACTGCCGGGCGGCCTCGGTCTGACCGGCCACGTCGCCCATCACCTTGTTCAGGTCGACCTCGACGAAGCCGTTGGTGAGCCGCCCGATCCGGGAGAACGCGAGCAGGTCGTTGATCAGCCGCTGCATCCGCTGCGCGCCGTCCACCGCGAAGGCGATGTACTGGTCGGCCCGCTCGTCGAGCTGACCGGCGTAGCGGCGCTGGAGCAGCTGGCAGAAGCTGGCGACCTTGCGCAGCGGCTCCTGAAGGTCGTGCGAGGCCACGTACGCGAACTGCTCCAGGTCGCGATTGGACCGGGTCAGCTCCTCGGCCTGCTTCTGCAGCTGACTGTTGACCCACTCGATGCGCTCGCGGGCCTCCCGCACCTCGGCCAGGTCGGAGGCGATCTTCTGGCGCATCGCGTCCACATCCGCGCCGAGTTGGACGAACTCCGGCGGGCCGGTGGTGGCGATGCCGTGCTGGTAGTCGCCCTCGGCGACCTCGCGGACCTGGTCGGCGAGCCCGATCAGCGGCCGGATCACCATCCGGTCCAGCGAGAGCAGCAGCACCGCGCCGGCGACTACCACCACCAACGCGGCAATGATCAAGAGCGCGACCAGCAGGTTGCTGCTGCTGCGTACGTCAGACGCGGACTGTTCCCGGGCCGCCAGTATCTCCCGCTGGAGGTCGTCGATCGCCGACCGGACCTCGTCGAACTGCTGCCGGGCCCGTTCGGTGACCAACGCCTGACCGGCGCTGGTGCCGCTCTGCTCGGTGGTGCTGATCACCGGCAACGCCACCGACTGCCGCCACTGCTCGGCCCGCTCCTCGACGATCCGCAGTTCCTGGCCGATCTGCGGGTAGTTGTCGAGCAGGGCCTGCATCGCGGCGACGACCTTCTGCTCCTGGTCGAGCCCCGCCTGGTACGGGCCCAGGTCGTTCGGATCACCGCTGACGGCGTACCCGCGAACCGCCGTCTCCTGGTCGAGCACCGCGTTGAGCAACTCCTGCGCCTGCACCCGCAGCGGGCCGGTCTCGTTCAGGATGGCGTCGATCTGGGTGCGGTTGCGCGCGGCCATCGCCGCCTCCGCCCCGGCCAGGCCGATCAACAGCACGCCCACGACGGTGAGCAGGGTGATGACCCGGCGGCGCAGACTCCAGCCGCCGACCACCGGCGTCACCGGCCACCGCCACGGCTGACCAGCAGCATGGCCACGTCGTCAGCGAGGGGGCCACCGTTGATCTGCTCGGCCCGGCCGACCAGCCACGCCGGCAGTTCGGGCAGGGACACGTCACGGTTGGCCGGCTCGTCGAGCAGCCCGCTCAGGCCCGGCACGTCGAGCCGCTCGTTGCCCTCGCCCACCCGCCCCTCGATCAGGCCGTCGGTGTACATCAGCAGGGACCAGTCATCGGTGTCGAACTCCAGGTCATAGGCGATCGGGCGGCGCGGTCGTACGCCCAGCAGCAGGCCCCCGGGCGCGGGCACCGGGGCGACCCGCCCGTTCGCGAGCAGCAGCGGCGGCGGGTGCCCGGCGAGCCGGACGGTCGCCCGGTTGGCGTCCAGGTCGAGTCGGGTGGTGGCCACCGTCGCGAAGATCTCCTGGAGGCGGCGCTCGCTCATCAGCACCTGCTCCAGCGCCGGCAGCACCTCGTCGTCCGGCACCTTGGCCAGCACCAGGGCCCGCCAGGCCACCCGCAGCTCCACGCCGAGCGCGGCCTCGTCCACGCCGTGCCCGCAGACATCCCCGACGATCAGGTCGAGGCGGTCCGGACGGGTCTGCACCACGTCGAAGAAGTCCCCGCCGATCAGCGCGGCGTGCCGGCCCGGCCGGTAGAAGGTGTGCACAGCCACCTCGTCGGTGGACATCAGTGGCTGGGGCAGCAGGCCGCGTTCGAGCCGAGCCGACTCGGCCTGACGCAGCTCGACCTCGCGCAGCCGGCGGGCGTTCACGTCGGCGCGCTTGCGCTCCACCGCGTAGCGCAGCGCCCGGGTCAGCAGCACCCCGTCCACCTGGCCCTTGACCAGGTAGTCCTGCGCACCCTCGGCGACCGCCACGATGCCCAGGTGCTCGTCTGAGCGGCCGGTCAGCACACAGACCGCGGCGCCACTGGACATCTCCAGCACCTGACGCAGGCCGTCCAGGCCCTGCGCGTCCGGCAGGCCCAGGTCGAGCAGGACACAGTCGACGCCGATCATCCGCTGCCGCGCCTCACTGAGGCTGCTGGCGACCAGCAGGTCGATCATCGAGTTCGTTTCGGCCAGCAGCTCGCCGACCAGGAAGGCGTCGCCCTCGTCGTCCTCCACCAGCAGCACCCGCAACCGCTCACCGGGCGGTAGGTTGGCGTGCCGCGCCAAGCCGCCGTGCGGGTACGGCACAACGGGGGAACCGGCCATGCCGCCTCCCCGGTGCGGCCGGGTCACCGCCGCGAGACGCGGGAGATCGCTGGTGATGTCGGGCTCCTTCCGAGTGCCCTGCTGATCCTGTATTAGACAACGGTCGCACACAACACGACGGCCTCGGCGCGGCCGGGGATGGGCCGCCTCACTGCCCCGCCGAAGGACAAACCGGGCACGGTGGACACTCGAGCGTCCGGCCGTCCCACCCGACGACTACCCGACCGGCCGTCCCACCCGGGGCTGCCGGAGGGCAGGATGGTGCCACCCCAGGCACCACCACCCCGAGGAGTTCCCGTGGGCGCACCCCCCACCCCCGCCACGACGGGCATGCCGGTTCGCCCGGGTCCGGGCGTACCGGCCGCCGACCGCGCGCTGGCCCGGCCCCGCCGGCGGCTCACGGCCGTCGCGGCCGCCCTCGTCGCGCTGGTCGCCGTCGGCGCCGGCAGCCTGCTCGACCTGCGCACCCCGGCCCCGACGCCGGCCGACGCGCCCTCCGACGAGTTCAGCGCCACCCGGGCGTACGAGGACGTCCAGGTCATCGCAGCCCGGTCGCACGTCGCCGGCAGCCCGGCCAACGACCAGGTTCGCGCGCACATCGAGCAGCAGCTACGCGGTCTGGGCCTGGAGACCGGGGTGCAGGACACGGTCGCACCGGAAGCCGGCCAGCTCAGCGGGGCCGCGGGCGGGGCCACCCTGGCCCGGGTCCGCAACGTGGTGGCCCGAATGCCCGGCACCGACCCGACCGGCCGGGTCTTCCTCGTCGCCCACTACGACTCGGTGCAGACGGGCCCGGGCGGCAACGACGACGCCGCCGGCACCTCGGCGATCCTGGAGGTGGCCCGGGCGCTGGCTGCCGGCCCCCGGCCGCGCAACGACATCGTCTTCGTGCTGACCGACGCCGAGGAGGCCTGCCTCTGCGGCGCGTCCGCGTTCGCCGCCAGCCACCCGCTGGCGGCCGACGGTGGGGTGGTGCTCAACCTGGAGGCGCGTGGCTCCACCGGGCCGGTGATCATGTTCGAGACGTCCCGGAACAACGCGAAGCTGGTGGACGTCTTCGGCCGGGCCGCCCCGCACCCGGTCGGCACCTCCTTCGCCGTGGAGATCTACCGCGCGCTGCCCAACGACACCGACTTCACCGCCTTCCTGGACCGGAAGTTCGTCGGGCTGAATTCGGCGTACATCGACGGCGGCGCGATCTACCACACACCGCTGGACACCCCGGCGGCCATGGACCGCGGCAGTCTCCAGCAGCACGGGGACAACGCGCTGGGCCTGGCCCGGGAGTTCGGTCGCACCGACCTGACCGACCTGCGCTCCGGGCACGACGCCACCTACTTCCCGGTCCCCGGCGGGCTGGTCCGCTACCCCGGCTGGCTCACCCTGCCGCTGGCACTGCTCGCGGTGCTCGCGGTGGCCGCGCTGGGCTGGCTGACCCGGCGACGGGGCCGGGCCACCACCGGTCGGCTCGCCGCCGGCTTCGGGCTGGCCCTGGTGCCGATCGTGGCCGCGCCGGTGGCCGCGCAACTGCTCTGGATGGCGATCACCGCGATCCGACCGGGGTACGCCGAACTGCTCGACCCCTACCGGCCGACCTGGTACCGGCTGGCCGTGCTGGCCCTCGCCGCCGCCATCCTGTTCACCTGGTACGCGCTGACCCGCCGCCGGATCGGACCGGCCGCGCTCGCCGTCGGCGGGCTGGCCTGGCTGGCCCTGCTCGGGGTGCTGCTCGCCGTGGCGGTGCCCGGCGGGGCGTACCTCACCACCCTGCCGGCGCTCGCCGGCGCCCTCGGCGGCCTGCTCGCGCTGCGCACCCGGCAGACCGGGCCGTGGCCGGTGGTGGCGGTGACCGCCGCCGCGGCGGTCGGCGTGGTCATCCTGCTGCCCACCGTGGTGCTGCTCTTTCCCGCGCTGGGAATGGCGATGGGTGGGGTGGCCGCGCTGGTCGCGGTGCTGCTCGGCCTGACCGCGCTTCCGGTGGTCGACCTGCTGCACCCGCAGGCCGGCGGCCAGCGCGGGCTGGTCGCGCTGCGGGCCCGGCGGCTCGCGATCCTGCCGGCCGGAGCCGCCGCCCTGGCGGCCGTGGTGCTCGCCGGGGTCGGGCTGGCCGTCGACCGGTTCGACGCCGCCCACCCCGCGCCCACCCACCTGATGTACGCAATGGACGCCGGCACCGGCCAGGCCCGCTGGCTGAGCCATGAGACCGACCCGCAGCCGTGGACGGATGGCTACGTGGACGGGGTGACCGACGTCGGCGACGACTTCCCCGGCCTCGGCGACGGTGAGCTACGGACCGGCCCGGCGCAGCCGGCGAACCTGCCGGCGCCGAAGCTGGAGGTGCTCGCCGACTCCGGCTCGGGTGGGGAACGCACGCTCCGGCTGCGGCTCACCCCGCAGCGGGAGGTCCGGCTCGCCACCCTGCACGTCGACACGTCGACCGCCACCGTGCTGCGGGCCGAGGTGGCCGGCCGGCCGGTGCCGGTGGAGCCCCGGGACGGCCGATGGGGCTTCGGGCTGGTCTTCCACGCCCCACCGGCGGAAGGGATCGAGGTCACGCTGACCCTGCGACCGATCGCCGGGCAGGTTGCGGTGCGGGCGATGGACGCCAGTGACGGGCTGGACGCGCTGCCCGGCTTCCGCCCCCGGCCACCGGCCGTCGGCATCGTCGGCTCGCACAGCTCCGAGATGCTGGCGGTCGCCCGCACCTATCCCATCTGACGGGCGGTCCGGTGGTCCGCTGGAGCATTCTCCGCCGGACCATCGGCCCCGCGGTCAATCATCGATCGCCTGGTAGACAGCGGTCCCCCGACGGCCCGGAAACGGCATGATCTTGGTGGATTCGATTTTCTCGGTGTGAACTGCCGGCAAGGCGGGCCGCTTGAGGTCCGGTGCGCGGTCGGCGGGCCGAGCCACGTCCCTACCGGCTCGGCCCGCTTCCGTCGGCTGCTGCACTTCCCTGCTGTACTCCTACGGCGGCTTGGTCGGGCCGTTAGCTGTCGCCACCAAAGAGGGAGAGATACCGGCCGAGGTAAAGGGGCCACCCGGTGTCGCTGTCGACCCCATCTCGGACCGACTCCCAGCCAGGGCCGTGCCGGTCAAGGTGCCGGTGTTCCAGCTCGATCCGGGTCTGAGCTGGCGTCTCGACGACGAATATGACTTCGACCTCGCTGGTGAGGTCCGGATCGGTTTCGACCTGCCAGGTCGGTCCGATGTCCCAGCTGAAGACGACCCGGGTCGGCGGCTCGTACGCGAGAATGCGCGCCCACCGGCATTCGCTTCCGTCGGCACCCCGGTCGTAGATGTGCCCGCCAACCCGGGGCTCGAACACGGTCTCGGCGATCGGGACCTGGAGCAGATTGTGTTCGCGCGGCTTGAAGTCGCCGAACCGCTCGGTGAATACGGTGAAGGCCTGCTCGATCGGCGCGTTGACGACGATCTGTCGGCGGACCACCGCCGTAGCTGCTTGCGTCATGAACTCTCCTCGGTCTCTTCAACGACGTCCTGATACCCGTCCAGCGCCCGTCGCCAGAATGTGTCGAGCTGGTCCCGTAGAGCGACCAACCCAACCGGACTGAGCCGGTAGACGCGGCGGGTGCCCACCGCCTGGTCAACGACCAGGCCCGCGCTCTTGAGCACCTTGAGGTGCTGCGACACGGCTGGCCGACTGATCGGCAGCTCATCTGCCAACTCCCCCACGGCGCGTGGTCGCTCGGCTAGGCGCTGAACGATGGCGAGCCTGCTGGGATCACCCAGCGCCTCCCAGCCCGGGTGCATTCCGTAAGTGGCCACGAACGAAAGCTACGACTTACCGTTGCCGTCGTCAAGGCAAACCACGAAACGGCTCGCCGCTCAGGCCGGTCGCTCCCGTCCGGCCATCTCGTCAACTGCCGGCCAGCGAAGATCGCACCCGGCGGGCCATCGATATGGCACTCGGCGGGGACCAGGCCGGCCCCGCCGCCTCTACTTCCAGCGGTATTGATCGCGGGCCGAGGCGTAGTCGATCAAACCGGACGAGACGTCCTGTGACCTGGGCCGGGACGCGTCATCGAGGGTCATCGGTGGGCACTGCTGGTTCACCTCAGACGGCCTGGAGACGGCCTGATCTTGAGGGCTCACGCGTAGTTGTCCCGGAAGGTGAGCCGAACGCGGGTGTGCAACGATGATCGGCATGTCGACTCCACGAAAGGGCAATGCCGCGTAGGCGCCCCGCACAACTGCGTGCCGACTCCATCTACCGGCGACCGCTTGACGAGTCAACCTCCGTCATCCCCGGGCTCTCGGCCCGCGGCTTGAAAGCCATCGCCTACCTCGAACGCACCCGCCTCTGGAACCAGGCCGTGTCTGATGCACTGCGGACCTGGTCATGGTTCATGCGCCACCCCTGGCATCGCTTGTGGGACCCGAATGCCGGCTGCGGAGTGATGGAGTGCTGTCCGAACCCGCCCGAGTTGCGCTGGATCCTGGACGTCGCCGTTGCCGTCCTGCCGCCGCAGGACGCCCGAACCCTCCGCAAGCAGATCGCGGCCCTCGATGAGCTGTGGTGACCCGCCGCAACGGCATCTAGTCGGCTCGGGCGTCTCCGACCCGTCGTTCATGACCCCCGTCGGGGGGAGCCTGGTTGGCATTGTCGTTCAGTGTCGGCTGGTGTCGTTCCCTGTGGTCCTGCTCTCGGCGTCTCGCCGGCTGTGATCTTTGGTGTCGGCCGGAATCGCACCGTTCGCTGACTCCCTGCTGACTCGTGCGCCGTGGGGATGACTGCTGAGCTGTACGGTCGCGGAGTGGAACGCGGACAGCTGATCTCCCTGCTCGGCGGCCAGACAGCATCCTTCGCGGCCTGCCGGCAGGCACTAGAGCGTGGGGCATCCTTCACATTGTGGGACGGGCTTCTGCCTGCGCGTCACTTCGCAGGGATCTACAAGAGGCGCGAGCGACACACCCGGGAAGCTGGCATCCCCACCGTGGGTTTCGCTGAGGCCGTCATGACCCTCGGCGCCCTAGAGGACGAGCTGTTGCAGATCGCAGGCGTCAGGCAGACCGATCCTCCGTACTACTTCCAACTGTTCCTGACTGCTGACCCGTTCGCGGTGGTGGCGTGCATCGGGGTCGATCAACAGCACCATGCCGGGGGTCCGGCTAGACAGCCCGGTCGAGGCCGCTAACCGCGCACGCCGTTGCACACTTCGTCCCGAACGCCGTTGCGGCGCACCTTCTCCTGCCATTGGCTGTCGTCCCGTGCCCCTCGGCTTGGCCACCACCCCGCCTGCTGTCGTTAGGCGTCGATGGCAGGCGGGCCGTTCGCTGCCTCCTTGCTGCTTCGTGAGCATCGAGCAACCGCGGCAGCTGGGCTCCGAAGCTAGCGCCGGGTGGCGTCGGTTGGCTGCGGCAGAGCACGACGCACGGAGAGCCCACCGCTACCGACTCGCGCGGCGCAGGCGCTTCTCGACCACAACGGGCGGCAACGGGCCACCGTGCCGGCGCCAGCTAGCTCGCGGCCTCCGGTAGATGTTGACGCGCACAGCGAGACTGACGACGTGGATGCGTGGGTGACGCTAGTCGCGGCCGTTGCAGGTGCTGGGATTGCGATCTTTGGGCAACAAATAACTAAGCGAGGTGAGAGCAACGCTCGGCTGGCCGAACTCCTCCTCGAGCAGTGCTCTCAGGTCCTGGCACTGTCCGAGGATTTTCGGAACCGGTTGTGGGAGGAACGAGAGCTAGGACTTCCCGGACGCGTGGACGGCTGGGACCTCGGCCAGTTCCGGCTAGCCGCAGCACGCCTGCGCATCCTGTGCGGTGATCAGCATGTACTTCGGGCTCTAGACGAGCTGAACTCGTCTGGCAAGGCTCTCGGCGCGTATTGGAGGCGAAAAAATATCGACGCCGGCGAGCTCGACGCCCTCTACGAACGAGCGAAGCTGGCCGCCGAGGCCTTCGCCACCGCCAGCGCAAACCTCTTCCGTCAGCGCATCCGCGAAGGATAAAAGAGGGCACGGCCTGAGCGGTGACCGTGCCCGCGCCACCTCTGCCTTGACGGTCGGCTCCTGACTGTGGTCATTGGGGTTCGGCTCGTTGCTGTCATCTCGACCCACGCATTACGAGTCCGCCGCGGCCTGCTTGTCGGCGTGGCCCCGGTCCTTGTCGAGCTTCTTCTGACGTCCGCCAGTGCCCGCCACGACTTGCAGGCTTGGCTGCTCGGTTGGCTGCTTCGAGCCCACGCGTTCTGGCTGTCCGACATATGTTGGGTGCATGAAGGGCGTCAATGCCGATGGACCAACCAGACCGGAGGTCGGTGCCATCACTAGCGGATCGCAATCTCGCAACAACGAGATGGACGTCATCGAGATCGGGCCTCGTAGGCCACCCCTGCCATGGTGGCGGGGACGGGGAATCGCCGGCCCCATCGCTGTCGCGCTCGTCGTCGGGGCCATCACGGGATACCTCGCCGGCATCCGACGCGCCGAGACCCAAGCCCATACCGCCAGACCCGGCCCGCACGCGCCGACAACCGCCTCAGTTGTGACGGCCGAGGCACAACCGGTGACCGGGACCGGCAACCGGTGTTCGGCTCAACTCGGCGACAGGTTGCAACTAGGCGTTGAGATTGTCAACCGATCGGCCACCACCGCGACGCTTGACCGGATCGAACCGGTCCTTCCGTTGAACGGGCTGAGAGCAACGACGAGCGCATGGGGAAGCTGCGGCCAGTTGTCGTACATGGACGTCAGGACACCGCACCCACTCCCACCTGGCGCCATCACCTGGTTGACGATCACGTTCGACGTGCTCGTGCCCTGCCCAGCGCCAATGCCGGTCCTCTTCACCCTCACCTACACACAGGCAGGTGACACCGCCATCTCTGACCTGGGCGGTTTCCCCGATTTAGGCAACGTTCCCTACACCCGATGCACCGCCAGTCCTGGCTAACTCGGCCGCTGTCGGGACGGCCGGATTCGGGCCGATGACCCCTTGACCCCCAGGCAACCAGCACTGCCACCTGAGCTGCTATTCCATGGCCCTTGACCTAGGGGCGCGGTCCGCCATCGTCCGAGCTTGTCCACTGACGTCCGCACCGATCGTCACTCGGTTAGTCACCCAGGGTCGCCCGCCTCGCCCACCCGCACAACATCCCCACGGGTCGCCCGCCATACGTGCGGGGGCAACGCCTTGTTGAGCTACAAGCGCTCGCTGAGTAGCAGTTGCCCGCCGCCGACCAGCATCGCCGCGCCCGCCAATATCATCAACACCCCAAAGAGCCTGTCGAACACAATGAAGAAAGCGCGGCGTCGAGCCAGTCGGTCATCCGTCCACCGGAAGGGACTAAGCGGACGCACAATCTGCATCGATAGATCTATATGCTTTGTCGCGATGCCGCGATAGTCAGTCGCGAGGGCCGCTCCAATCACGATGAAGAGCACTCCCAACAAAAGCCCGAGCAAAACCCGCCACATTACGATGCCTCCGCCGAACGGCTCCCGGGCGGCCCCGCCGACACAGCGAGACTAGACGACATCCTCAAGCCATCCCGATGCTCCTATGGAGGTCAAGGGGCGAGGGCAGCGAAGTCGGCGAGCAGGGCGGTGTAGACGTCGCGGACGATGTAGCGCTTGAGGCAGCGGAGGATCTCCTGCTTGCTGAGGCCTTCGGTGATGCGGCGGTGGACGTAGGCGCGGGTGCGCTGGTCGTAGCGCATGCGGCAGAGCGCGATGGTGTGTAGGGCGTGGTTGGCGCCGCGGTCGCCTCCTCGATGCAGGCGGTGGCGGCGCACCCTTCCTGAGCTGGCGGGGATGGGTGCTGCGCCGCAGAGGTGGGCGAGGGCGGCTTCGGAGTGCAGCCGGTCGGGGTTGTCCCCGGCGGTGGTGAGCAGCTGCGCGGTGACGTCGGGGCCGACGCCGAACAGGGCTGTGGTGCGGGGTGCCGCCTTCGCGACGATGGGTGTCACCTGTCGGTCGAGGAGGGTGATCTCGTCGGTGAGGGCGGTGACCCGGCGTCCGAGTCCGACCAGGGCTGCGGCGGTGGCGTGCTCCGGTTCTTGGAGTGTGGCCGGGTCGTAGATCAGTGCAGCGCACCGGCTGACCAGCGTGGCGGCGCTGGTCCTGGTCAGGTGGGCTCGCAGAGGTTCGGGGGCGGCGGCGACCAGGCCGCGCATCTGGTTCAGGGCGGCCGTGCGGGCTTTGACCGCTCCTCGGCGGGCGACCCGCAGGGCGCGGATGGCCTCGACCGGCCCGGTGCGGGTCTTCGGCGTGCCCATCGCGGTGCCTGCAAGGGTTGCCCGGGCGGCGGCGATGGCGTCGATCGGATCTGACTTGCCGTGATTGCGGCGGGCACGGCGGTCGGGCCGGTCCACCTCCACGACGGCGATCTTCTTGCTGGTCAGGTAGCGGGCCAGGCCAGCGCCGTAGCTGCCGGTGCCCTCGACTCCCACGGCAGTTACCCGGCCGAAGGAGCGCATCCAGGCCAGCAGGTCTGCGTAGCCGGCGGTGGTTGCGGGGAACTCGGCGTCGGCCAGGAGGCCGCCCGTGCTGTCGATGACGGCGGCGTGGTGCGTGTCCCGATGGGTGTCAACACCACCGATAACAGATCGTCTCTTGGCTGCCATGCTGGTGAGGTCCGCCTTTCTCGTCTGCGTCGAGAATCCTGTGGACACGTCACCGGTCAGGCGATGCGGACAACACAGTGGTGGGCGCCTCTCGCACAGGCTCCTATCAGGTCACGACGCCTGACCGGTGACATGCAGGTCGCGGGGCCACCGAGCTGGCCGACGAATCGGGATGAGGACAGCAACCGTCGGTCTGCCGGTGAGTCAGACCAACCCAGCGACCCACCCCACCATCCTCACTGTCTGCCGCCGACCCGCCCTCCTGGGAAGCGGGCCGCCGCCCGGTCCGCCACGTCAAGACGGCCTTGACGCAAGTTCGGGCGCTGGCGGGCCGGGTGGTGGTTTGCTCGGCTCGCCCGGGTCGACGGCTGGCGGGATGGCCCTGCGCAACCACCCACGGACCGCGACCCGCCGACGGACCCCCGGCCATCTCCGAGTCGTTGCGCCCCCGCCGGAGGCGCGATAACCGCGACCAACCCGCCGCCCCGACCCGCCGCGCGGACCCGGCGTGCCCTTCCCTGCGCCGCGCCGATCGGGCGCGGCCCGGCCGGCTGCCGGCCCACGAACCTCAACCACCCTCGGCGCTACCGTCAGCGGCGGCCCCTGGGCTTCCCGCTCTCCGCGCCAGCCGACGGGCGATGGCGTGGCTGGCCCCGACCGGCTAAGGGAGGGGTCAGACGCGCGCCCAGGCGGCGGCGCGTGCGGCCCGTCTCGGGCCGCCTTGAAGACGTACAGAAAGTTTGCACAACATCGCCGGCGGTCGGCCTGTCGTGTCACGGCCGATGCTTGGCATTCGCGTCCCACCAGACGCTTGACATGATCCTCAGGACGATCCCGGAGACCCTTACGGTCCGCGGCAGGGCCGGCTCATCGCAGCACGAGCGCGACGCTGATCAAGCGGTGCTGACGACCAAGACGGCACTGCGCTGGCTCAGAGCCGAACCCACTCTCCGAGTCGTTCGGCTGGAGCACCTTCGATGAATGCCGTGATCGCCGCCATTGCCGTCGCCACGCTGGAGACGAAGTCACCCGAGAATGTGCAGTCGCCGCCGAACACCGGCACGTCGATGGTTCTCATCGCGGGCAGCCTTCCATCCCCACGGAGAAGGCGGCAGTCGTCTGGCGACTCAAACAGGTGCATGACCCCGTAGTCCCCTCTGAACGAGAACGTTAGGAGGGGGTAGTCCACCTCGACGCGGCGCACCTCCGTGTATCCCTCCCCGGCGCGCAGAAGGTGCTGAAGCGGGGACATGAACCCGTCGGCGTTAGACCGGGTCTCCGTGGCGGCCAGGTCGCCACTCTCGGGATCGATCGCGGTCCAGGCCACGTCCATGTGTGTCTCCATCAAGCGGGTCAGCAGTCGCACGTGGTGTCGCACATGAGCGGATGGGTGCGTAAGCCCACCGTCACCACCGCTCGATGGTCACTGAAGGTACTCAGGATGATCGAGTAATCAAGGCGGACTTTCGTGCATGTTCTGGGACGGATTCGTCAAGCGTGTGGTGGGACTAGACACGCCGGCAGCCCGGCCGCCCTCGCCTGGCCAGCGACTGGACACGGGATGGTGCGCGGGCTGGGTCGCTCCGTAGCCTGGCGACATGGCCGCCCTCGTCGACACCGCCCGGGAAGTTGCGCGACACCTGTTGGAGACGCCGTTGCCCCGTCGATGGAGTCACGTCCAAGCGGTCGCTGCCAAGGCGGACAGGATCAGTTCAGCGGTACCGGCCGAGGATCGAGAGGTGCTTGTAGCATCGGCGTGGTTGCACGATGTGGGCTACAGCCCTGACCTGGTCGACACCGGCTTTCACTCGCTTGATGGTGGTCGCTGGCTGCGCCGTGAGCGGTTCAACGAGCGGATTGCCGCCCTGGTGGCCCATCATTCCTGTGCGTGGCTGGAAGCTGAGGAGCGTGGGCTAGGCGAGGTTCTTGCTGCCGAGTTCCCTCGGGAGGAAACCGCGGTGACCGACGCTCTCTGCTGCTCGGACATGACGACCGGGCCGGATGGCCAGGATTTCGAGGTGTTGGAGCGGCTGGCGGAGATCCGTTCGCGGTACGGGCCGGAGCACCTGGTGACCCGCTTCATTTGCCGGGCGGAACCAGAAATGGTCGCTGCCGTGCGGCGGACTCAGCACCGTCTGGTCGGCGGCGTCCATCAGCCGATATAGGGCTCGGGACGATCCTTGTAGCCGTGGGTGATGCGCAGCAGGGTCGACGGGTGAATGTCGAGCGCGGCCAGCTCGTCGCGGGCCACCCACCGGACGTCATGTGACTCGTCGCTCGGGGTCGGTGTGCCGCTGACCGGTACGGCACTGAAGCAGAGCGAGAACTGCTGCCGTACCTCGCCGTCTGAGTACTCGATGACGTGGCCAGGATCGGAGTAGACACCAACCATCCCAGACACTTCGACGCTGATGCCGGTCTCCTCGCGGGTCACTCGGCAGATCAAACTCGTTCGCGGTTCGCTGATCTTCGCCCCGCCAAAGGGCGGCAGGTCCCGCGAGGTCCCGTTGCCGGACTCGGTGGCCGGCAGGCTGGAGCAACACACGCGAGACTGCCCGCCAATTGCGGTGACCCTGCCGTGGGAGACGCTGACCGGCGAACCGCGAACCGTAGAGCTGTACCTGACGACACCCGCCGGCCTGGCGCTGTCCCGCTCGATGTTCAACTCCGGCGTCTGGAAGCCCGCGATCCGGGCGACCGGCATCCCCGATGACCGACACAACGGGATGCACGTCCTGCGGCACACCTACGCTTCGGTCCTCCTGGACGCCGGAGAGAGCATCAAGGCTCTGTCGGCCTACCTGGGCCACGCGGACCCGGGCTTCACCCTCCGGACTTACACCCACCTACTGCCGGCCAGCGAGGATCGCACCCGCCGGGCCATCGACAAGGCACTCGGTGGAGACCAGGCCGGCGAAGGCGCTCCGCAAGCCCTTGACGGCCTGGACACGGCATGATCATGGTTCGTCGGCCTTGGCAGCGCCCTGAGACGCAGGTCAGAGGCCACGCCGTCTCTACTTCCAGCGGAAGTGCACGAAGAGTCGGCCGAAGTTCTTGGAGTCCTTCTCCACCCGGTGATAGAGCTGCTTGACGTCCTTCTGGTCGAGGAACCGCAGCACCCGCTTCTTGAGCTGGCCCGATCCCTTGCCCGGGATGATCTCCACGAGGGTGGCCTTCTTCGCCACCGCCTCGTCCATGATCCCGCGTAACGCGCGGTCGATGTCCTGGCCCTTGTTGAAGATCTCGTGCAGGTCCAGCTTGAGCTTCATGCCGCAGCCCCCGGCCGGTCAGGTCCCATGTCCGCCATCCTAGGCACGCCAGGCGGGGCGCCCGCCGGACGACGACGGGGCGGCCCCGAAGGGCCGCCCCGTGCACGTCACCGGTCCGCGTTCAGCGCGTACCGCCCAGGCGGGTCTCCACCCGCTCCAGCGCGACCCGGTAGTCGTCGTTGGCCGCGTACATCGCGGCGGCGATCCGCAGGTGCCGCAGCGCGTCCGAGTGCCGGTTCAGCCGCTCCAGCGTCCGGCCCAGCACGTGGTGCGCGTAGTGGTCGCTCGGGTCCCGGTCGACCAGCTCCCGCAGCTGCTCCTCGGCCCGGTTGAGCTGAGCCGACTGGAAGTACGCCCGGGCCAGCAGCTGCCGGACCGCCGCGTTGCCGGGTTCGGCGTCCACGATCGGCTCCAGCAGTCGGGCCGCTCCGCTCGGATCACCTGTTTCGAAGAACATGGTCGCCCGCCGGTAGTCCGCCAGAAGATCCATCTGCCCACCTCCTCGGGTCGCGCGCCGTCACTGTTCCGACGCTGGCACAACGCTGGGCGTTTGGCGACTGTTCCCCGGGTCTCTTTCCACCCTCGGCGGGTCAGGTGCGGGCGTCCCGGCGTCCGGTGGACAGCTCCCAGGCGCGGACGCCGCCGACGATCCCCGCGGTGTTCGGCACCACGACGACGTCGTCGCCCATCCGGGCCAGCTGCTCGGGCCGGATCAGCCGGGAGTTGCCCCCGCCCAGGTAGAGCCGGTCCCAACGGAACACCGGGCGGAGCCCGTCCACCACCTGCCGGATCCGCCGGGACCAGAAGGCGTCGCCGAGCCGGCGGCGCTCCGGCTCGCCCACGTACGTGTCGTAGGTGGTGCCCCACCGCACCGGCGCGTGGGACAACTCCAGGTGCGGGGCGAGCACCCCGCCGTCGAAGAGGGCGCTACCCAGCCCGGTGCCCAGGGTCAGGACCAGCTCGCATCCGGTGCCGGCGACCACCCCGGCGCCGTGCACCTCGGCGTCGTTGAGCACCAGCGCCGGCACCCCGAACGCGTCGGCCAGCGCGCCCCGCGCGTCCCAGCCGGACCACTCGGCGAGCAGGTCCGGATCGACCCGGCTGCGTGGTCCGCTGCGGGTCACGTAGTGCGGTGTGGTCACCACCACTCCGTGCCGGATCATCCCGGGCACGCCCACGGTGAGCCGGTCGGCCGCCGGCAGCCGCCCGCCCAGGTCGAGCAGGGTTCGGACGAACAGCTCAGGCGGCAGCGGGTACGGGGTCGGCACCCGCAGCGGCCGGGCCCGCATCGTGCCGGCCTCGTCGAGTACCGACGCCTTGATGCCCCCGCCACCGCAGTCGATCGCCAGTGTGGTCACCACGTCGTTGAGTCTGCCCGCTGCCGCCCGGCCGTATGCCGGCGGCCGGATAGGCTGCCGTCCTGATGAGCGCCACGATGATCGTCAAGGACCTGGCCGCCGGGCACGGCGACCGCCCGCTCTTCGCCGGATTGGACCTGGTCGTCGCCCCCGGCGACGTGGTCGGCCTGGTCGGGCCGAACGGCGCCGGCAAGTCGACGCTGCTGCGTACCCTCGCCGGGTTGCTGCCGGTGGAGGCCGGCAGCGTCCGGCTCAGCCCGCCCACCGCGACCGTCGGGCACCTGCCGCAGGAACCGGAACGGCGGCCGGGCGAGACGGTGCGCGATTTCCTGGCCCGGCGGACCGGGGTGACGGCCGCGCAGGCCGCGCTGGACGTGGCGACCGAGGCGCTGACCGCCGGGGCCGCGGGCGCCGACGACGCGTACGCCGACGCGCTGGAGCGCTGGCTGGCCCTCGGCGGCGCGGACCTGGACGAGCGCGCCGAGCAGGTCAGCGCCGACCTTGGGCTCGCGGTCGACCTGGACCATCCGACGACCGGGCTCTCCGGCGGTCAGGCCGCCCGGGCGGGGCTGGCCTCGCTGCTGCTCAGCCGCTACGACGTGTTCCTGCTCGACGAGCCGACCAACGACCTGGACCTGGCCGGGCTGGAGCGGTTGGAGGAGTTCGTCACGGGGCTGCGGGCCGGCACGGTGCTGGTCAGCCACGACCGGGAGTTCCTGACCCGCACGGTGACCCGGGTGCTGGAGCTGGACCTGCCGCAGCAGCAGGTGCACCACTACGGCGGTGGCTACGCGGCTTATCTGGAGGAGCGCGAGGTGGCGCGGCGGCACGCCCGCGCCGACTTCGAGGAGTACGCGGACGCCCGGGCTGGCCTGGAAGCGCGGGCCCGCACCCAGCGCGCCTGGATGGAGAAGGGCGTGAAGAACGCCCGCCGCAAGGCCACCGACAACGACAAGATCGGCCGCAAGTTCCGCAGCGAGGCGACCGAGAAGCAGGCGGCCAAGGCCAAGCAGACCGAGCGGCTGATCGAACGGCTCGACGTGGTCGAGGAGCCCCGCAAGGAGTGGGAGCTGCGGATGGAGATCGCCGCCGCGCCCCGCGCCGGCGCCGTCGTGGCCACGCTGCGCGGCGCGGTGGTACGCCGGGGCGGGTTCACCCTCGGCCCGATCGACCTCCAGATCGACTGGGCGGACCGGGTCGCGGTGACCGGGGCGAACGGCTCGGGCAAGTCCACCCTGCTGGCCGCGTTGCTCGGTCGGCTGCCGCTGGACGCCGGAACCGCGTCGCTCGGGCCCGGGGTGGTGGTCGGCGAGGTGGACCAGGCCCGAGGGCTGTTCCTCGGCGACGCGCCGCTGATCGACGCCTTCCAGGCGGCCGTACCGGAGATGTCGCCGGCGGACGCGCGGACCCTGCTGGCCAAGTTCGGGCTGCGCGCGGCGCACGTGCCACGGCCGGCGGCCACCCTGTCCCCCGGCGAGCGGACGCGGGCGGCGCTGGCCCTGCTCCAGGGGCGCGGGGTCAACCTGCTGGTACTCGACGAGCCCACCAACCACCTGGACCTGCCGGCCATCGAGCAGCTCGAAGCGGCCCTGGCCAGCTACCCGGGCACGCTGCTGCTGGTCACCCACGACCGGCGGATGCTGGCCGCCATCGAGACGAACCGCCGGCTGCGGGTCGACGCCGGACGGATCGCCGAGGATTGATCCGTGCCGGCGGGCCGGCGCGGGGTGAGAATGACGCCATGCTCAAGTGGGAGTACGCGCTACTGATCCGCCGTCGCCAACCGGCGGCCAACGATCTCGGCTGGGAGGTCGTCTTCGTCTGGTACGGCCCCGACGGCTCGATGGTCGATGTGACGCCCTACGGCGACACGGCGCTGGCCCACCTGAACCGGGCCGGCGACCAGGGCTGGGAGTTGGTCGCGATGAGCGAGGACCCGTCCCTGCCCGGCCACAACGAGTTGCACCGCTACCACCTCAAGCGCCCGAAGCCGGCCGCCCCGCCTCCCCGCCAGCGGATGCGTGGCGGCGGCCGGCCGGGCCGCCGCACCTTCTCGGGCTGACCGCCCGGCCCCGGGCGAACTGCCCTGCGACGCACGGTCCTCAGCCACCGGGGAACGCCCTCGGGCACCGGCGCGCGGTCCCGACGCTCCATCACGCGGCCCGACGCTGCGTCACGCGGCGCGGCGCTCCGTCACGCGGCCCCGCAGCGCGGCCGGGAAGCCTTAGCACGCGGCCCCGCGGCTCCGCCGCGACCCGGGGCTCGGCCGGCACCGGCGCGATTGAGTCTTATACCTGGGAGGCATATTTATACCTGTGAGGTATAGCGCTTTCTCGGCCATCCGCCTCGCGCCGCGACACGCCGACCGACGCTCGGGAGACCCGCCGAGCCAGTCGACGGGCGGGGCATACCGGGCGCGGATGCGGGTAACGCGCGGCGGGAGGTGGCCCGAATGGTCGCTTTGGCACAGACTCCGCCCTCGGCCGACCGGCTGCGGGCGATCGACGAGTTCCTCGCACAGGCGTGGGCGGACCAGGTCCGGCACGACGACCGGCTGCGGGGCCTGGGGGTCGAGGTGCGGTTCGACCGGGGTGTCGCCCACCTGAGCGGAGAGGTGGCCGAGCCCACCGAGCTGCGGCTCGTCCGGGACCTCGTGGGGCGGCTGGCCGGGGTCTACGGCGTGTGGTGCCGGGTCGGCGTCGGCGGGCGTGCGCCCGTGGTGGTGGACCTCGGCTGCGGACCGACCAAGCAGTGGTCGGGCAACCTGGGGCTGGACATCTTCCCGGCCCCGGGGGTGGACGCGGTGGCGGACCTCTCCGGCTCGCTGCCGCTGGCCGACAACTCGGTGGACGTCCTCTTCGCGGTGCACATCCTGGAGCACCTGATCGACTTCCTGCCGCTGGTCGACGAGTGCCACCGGGTGCTCCGCCCGGGCGGTGTGCTGCACGTGATGAGCCCCTGGTGGGGACATGTGAACGCGGTCGCGGACCCGACCCACGTCCGGCTAATGGACGTGCAGACGTTCAAGGGGATCTGCCAACTCCGGCCGCCCGGCACGCCGCGCTGGTACCCACTGCACGCCGGCTGCGACGGCGCCTCCATCTTCGCCGACCTGACCCCACTACCACCCGACGCCGACCCGGCCCCCCAACCCCACCTGGCCCGCTTCTTCAATTAACCCCCACCCCGCCCGCACACCCCGAGCTGGGCCGGGGTTAGGGGGAGGTGGGTGGATTCGCGGAGTTCCAGGCGGTAGGGGGCGGAGAGTTCGCGGGCGGGGGCCGTGCGGTCGCCGTCGAGGCGTTCGGCGAGCAGTTCGACGGCGAGCCGGGCGATCTGCGCCTTGTCCGGGGCGACGGTGGTCAGCGTGGGGATCGAGAACCGGCCGTCCTCGATGTCGTCGAAGCCGACCACCGCCACGTCCTCGGGCACCCGCAGGCCGGCCTCGTGCAGGGCGCGCAGGGCACCCAGGGCGAGCGTGTCGTTGAAACAGAAGACGGCGTCGGGGCGTACCCCGGAGGTGAGCAGGCCGCGCATGGCGGCCGCGCCGTCCGCGCGGTGCCAGGCCGGCGCGGGCGCCACCAGGGCCTCGTCGTAGTCCAGGCCGGCGGCGCGCAGTGCGTCGGCGTAGCCGGTCAGGCGCAGTCGGGCGCTGGCGCCCTCCGGGGTGCGCTGCGAACCGATGGCGGCGATCCGGCGCCGGCCGAGCCCGATCAGGTGGCTGGTGATCTCCCGCGCCGCGCCCACGTTGTCGATCACCACATGATCCGCCGGGCCGTGGTCGACGCGCTCGCCGAGCAGCACCATCGGCCTGTTGTCCAGGCCGGCCAGGTCGTCCGCGGTGAGCGCCAACGGACTGAAGATCAGCCCGTCGATCAGGTGGTCGGTGATGCCGGAGGCGACCACCCGTTCCTGCTCGCGCCCACCGCCGGTCTGGTCGATCAGCACCGTCCAGCCGAAGTCGGCGGCCGCGGTGACCACGTAGCGGGCCAGCTCGGCGAAGTACGGGATGTCCAGTTCCGGCACCGCCAGCGCGATCACGCCGGTGCGCCCCTTGCGCAGGTGGCGGGCGGAGAGGTTGGGCCGGTAGTTCAATTCGGCGATCGCCTCCTCGACCCGGGCCCGGGTGTCCGGCCGGACGTGCACGTAGCCGTTGACCACGTTGGAGACCGTCTTCACCGACACGCCTGCCCGTTCGGCCACATCCTTGAGCCTGTGTCGCACTCCGCAACCTCCCCGATGTAACACTCCGCACCCTACCCCGTCACCAGCCCTTTACAACGTTGCCTACAACGTTGTAGAAAGCAGGGAGGCCGGGTGGGCGGTGACTGCGGTCACCCGGCACCGGCAATGAGGAAAGGTGGCACCCCTTGCGGACCGCGCAGCTGACGATCGACCCAGCCTTCGCGATCGGCCCCGCCGACCGACGTCTCTTCGGCTCCTTCGTCGAGCACATGGGGCGATGCGTCTACGGCGGGGTCTACGAGCCAGGCCACCCCAGCGCCGACTCGCGCGGCCTGCGCGGCGACGTGCTGGAGCTGACCCGGGAGCTGGGCGTCTCGGTGGTCCGCTACCCGGGCGGCAACTTCGTCTCCGGCTACCGCTGGGAGGACGGGGTGGGCCCCGTCGGCGACCGGCCGCGCCGGCTCGACCTGGCCTGGAAGACGATCGAGACGAACGCGTTCGGGCTGGACGAGTTCATGACCTGGGCCGCCGAGGCCGGTGTCGAGCCGATGATGGCGGTGAACCTCGGCACCCGCGGCGTGCAGGAGGCGCTGGACCTGCTGGAGTACGCCAACCACCCGGGCGGCACGCAGCTCTCCGACCTGCGACGCAAGCACGGCGCGGAGGACCCGTACGGGGTGCGACTGTGGTGCCTGGGCAACGAGATGGACGGCCCGTGGCAGGTCGGCCACAAGACCGCCGACGAGTACGGCCGGCTGGCCGCCGAGGCCGCCAGGGCGATGAAGATGGTCGACCCGTCGATCAGCCTGATCGCCTGCGGCAGCTCCAACCGGCGGATGCCCACGTTCGCTTCCTGGGAGGCGACCGTGCTGGAGCACACCTACGAGCACGTCGACTACATCTCGGCGCACACCTACTACGACCCGTCCGACGGCGACCAGGCGAGCATCCTGGCCTCGGCCGTCGACATGGACAACTTCATCACCGAGGTGGTCGCGACCGCCGACCACGTGGCCGCCAAGCAGCGGCACAAGCGCAAGCTGAAGATCTCGTTCGACGAGTGGAACGTCTGGTACGAGTCCCGCCTCCAGGCCGACCTGGACAGGCGCGGCTGGGTCGAGGCCCCGGCGCTGATCGAGGACAACTTCACCGCGGTCGACGCGGTGGTCGTCGGCGACCTGCTGATCACCCTGCTCCGGCACGCCGACCGGGTCGGGGTGGCCGCCCAGGCCCAGCTCGCCAATGTGATCGCGCCGATCCGCACCCGCAACGGCGGCCCGGCCTGGCGGCAGAGCATCTTCCACCCGTTCGCGCTGACCGCCCGGTACGCCCGCGGCACCGTGCTGCAGACCGAGCCGGTGTCGCCGCGCTACGACACGAAGAAGTACGGGGACGTGCCGGTGCTCGACACCGTCGCCGTGCACGACGAGGAGACCGGCGAGCTGAGCGTCTTCGCGGTCAACCGCGGCGAGGAGGACCTGCCGTTGGAGATCGACCTGCGTGGCCTGCCGGGAATGTCCGGTCTGTCATTCGTCAGTCTCGCCGCCGGGTCTGACCCGTCGGCGATCAACACCGAGGCCGAGCCCGACCGGGTGACGCCCCGGGAACTGCCCACCCCCACCCCCGACGGCGGCCGGTGCACTGTGCGCCTGCCCGCCGTGTCCTGGAGCGTGCTGCGCTTCGGCCCGGCCGGCGCCTGATGTCGTACCGGGTTTGACCAGGCACAATTCATTCCGTCCCCCTCAAGGAGAGAACCAGCATGATCCAGAACGACATGAGTCGGCGTCGCCTGCTCGGCCTCGGTCTCGGACTCGGTGCCGCTGCCTCGCTGACCCTCGCCGGCTGCGGCGGCGACGGTGACAGCAGCTCCGGTCCGGCCGCCGGCAACGGCGGCAAGGAGTACACCGGCCCCAAGGTCGACCTGAAGCTGTGGAACGGCTTCACCGGCGGCGACGGCGACATCTTCAAGGCGCTGGTGAACCAGTTCAACACCGAGCACAAGAACATCGCCGTGTCGGTGGCCACGTACCAGTGGGAGGACTACTACAACAAGCTCCCCGGCGCGGCCTCCAGCGGCAACGGCCCGGACATCGCGGTCATGCACATGGACCAGCTCGCCACCTTCGCCGCCCGTGGCGTGATCACCGAGCTGGACGACGTGGCCAAGAACCTGGAGCTCGCCGAGGGCGACTTCGCCCCCACGGTGTGGAAGGGCGGGCTCTACAACAACAAGCGGTACGGCATCCCGCTGGACATGCACCCGCTGGGCTTCTACTACAACAAGACCGTCATGCAGAAGGCCGGCCTGGACCCGAACAAGCCGCCGACGACCAAGGACGAGTACGTCGCAGCGCTGGCCGAGCTGAAGAAGGCCGGCGTGCAGGGCTTCTGGGTCAGCCCGTTCCAGTTCACCGGCGGCATGACCTTCTACTCGCTGCTCAACCAGTGGGGCGCCACGCTCTTCGACGCCGACGTGGCCAAGGCCACCTTCAACTCCGACCCGGCCGTCGAGGCCTGCACCTGGCTGGTCGACATGATCAGGCAGGGCTACTCGCCAGCCAACGTCGGCCAGGACGCCGACTACCTGGCGTTCAAGAGCGGCAAGAACGCCTTCACCTGGAACGGCATCTGGCAGATCAACGATCTGAAGAAGAGCCCGGAGGTGCAGTGGGGTGTCGCCCCGCTGCCCCAGATCGGCAGCAAGCCTGCGGCCTGGGCCAACTCGCACAACTTCACGATCGTGAAGCAGCGGGCCAACGACGCCAACAAGGTCTCCGGCTCGAAGGTCTTCATCAACTGGCTGAGCGAGCACTCGCTGGACTGGGCGAAGGGCGGCCAGGTGCCGGCCCGTAAGGCGGTCCGCGAGGGCGCCGAGTTCAAAGCGCTGCCGGAGATCTCGTCGCTCGCCCCCGAGCTGGAGTACGCGGCCTTCCCGCCGGCGGCCCCGGGCCTGGGCGAGGTCATGACGACCTTCTACAACTCGTTCAACGAGGCCGCGCTGGGCAAGAAGTCGCCCAAGCAGGCGCTGGACGACGGGGTCGCGAAGGCCAACAGGCAGCTCGAGGACAACCGCAAGAAGTACGGGAGCTGATAGCTCGTGGCGGACGTGATCGAGGTCGGGGCGGCGCGCGGTGACGCGCCGCCCCCGGCGGCCAACGCAGCCCGCCGGGGCGCCTCGGCGGGCCGGACCGGACGGGCGACGCCATATCTGTTCCTCGCCCCCTACCTGGTCCTGTTCGGGGTCTTCGGCCTGCTGCCGATCGTCCTCGGCCTCTGGCTCAGCGTGCACCAGTGGGACTTCCAGCTGCCCAACCGGCCGTTCATCGGGTTGGACAACTACAAGGACCTGTTCTCCAGCGACTCCGCCATCTACGGCGACTGGTGGGAGAGCGTCCGGGCCACCGCGATCTTCACGGTGCTGTCGGTGCCGCTGCTGGTGGTCGTACCGCTCGGGCTGGCGCTGCTGCTGAACCGTTCCTTCCCGGGTCGGACCTTCTTCCGGGCGATCTACTTCGCGCCGTACGTGCTGGGTGTGGCGGTGGTCGGCCTGCTCTGGCGGTTCCTGCTCGATGCCAACCTGGGCCTGGTCAACCGGCTCGCCGGCGCCGTCGGGCTGCCCGCGGACACCCCCTGGGTTACCAACATGCCGTGGGCGTGGATCTCGCTGGTTGGTGTCACGGTCTGGTGGACCTCCGGCTTCAACGCGGTGATCTACCTGGCCGGTCTGCAGGACATCTCGCCGGAGCTGTACGAGGCTGCCCGAATGGACGGCGCCAGCGCCTGGCAGCGGTTCCGCAACGTCACCCTGCCCGGGTTGCGCCCGGTGCTGCTCTTCGTGATCACCACCACCGTGCTCGCCTCGGCGAACATGTTCGGCCAGTCGTTCCTGATCACCCAGGGGGCGCCCGGCACGGAGACCCGGACGGTGGTCTGGTTCATCGTCGAGGAGGGCCTGCGGGACAACGACGCCGGCCGCGCGGCCGCGATGAGCATCGTGTTCGCCCTGATGCTGGCGGTCGTGAGCATCGCCAACTTCCGCCTCTTCCGCTACAAGGAAGACTGAGGGGACCGCCATGACGACGCCCACGCGGACCAGCCGCGGTTCCGCGGCCGCGAGCCGGATCGTGCTCTACGCCACCCTCGTGGCGCTGGCCCTGATCTTCCTGACCCCGCTGGTGTGGATGGTCATCACCTCTCTGAAGACCTACACCGCCGCCCAGCAGATCCCGCCGAGCTGGCTACCGAATCCGCTCGCCGGCTACGGCTACGAGCAGATCCTGAACAACACGGCCAACCCGGTCCTGCGCTGGTTCCTCAACAGCATGCTGGTCGCCACGCTGCACTCGCTGCTGGTGCTGGTGACCGCCTCGATGGCCGCGTACTCGCTGGCACGGCTGCGGTTCCGGGGGCGCGGGGTGACCTTCGCGCTGATCGTCGGGACGCTGTTCATCCCGCCGACGTCGCTGCTCATCCCGAACTTCCTGATCGTCGACCAGCTCAACTGGATCGACACCCTCGCCGTGGTGGTGGTGCCGGGCGCGGCCAGCGCGTTCGGGGTGTTCTTCCTGCGGCAGTTCTTCCTCTCGCTCCCCAACGAGCTGGAGGAGGCCGCCACGCTGGACGGCGCCAACCAGTGGCAGATCTTCTTCCGGGTGGTGCTGCCGTTGTCCAAGCCGGCGCTGGCCACCCTGGCCGTCCTGTCGTTCCTCACCAACTGGAACGACTTCCTCTGGCCGATCTTCGTGCTGTTCAGCCCGGAGAAGCTCACCCTGCCGCCGGGCCTGGGCCTGCTCCAGGGGTCGTACGTCACCGACTATCCGGTGATCATGGCGGGTGCGGTGCTGGCCAGCCTGCCGGTGCTGATCCTCTTCGTGCTGGCCCAGCGGCACATCATCCAGGGCGTCTCCCGCAGCGGTCTGAAGGGATGACCCGGGCAACCACCCGGCGACGCGGCGCGGCGGCGATCACCCTCGCCGCCGCGCTGCTCGTCACGGGCTGTTCCGACGGCGACGAATCCATCGACAACAGCAACGGAGGCGGCTCCAGGATGTTCACCAACCCCGTCATCAGCACGGACGCTCCGGACCCGCAGGCGATCCAGGTGGGCGACACCTGGTACCTGTTCCACACCAACTCCGGAGGCCGCAACGTCCCGGTGCTGACCTCCACGGACCTGGTCGACTGGACCGAAGCCGGGGACGCCCTGCCGGCCCTGCCGGACTGGGCGGACGCCGGCAAGACCTGGGCGCCGGAGGCGATCCAGCTGGCACCGGAGAAGTTCCTGCTCTACTACACCGTCGCCGGTCGGGAGTCCGGGCGGCAGTGCGTCGGGCGGGCGGTGGCCAGCGCGCCGCAGGGCCCGTACCGGGACGACTCGGCCGGCCCGCTGATCTGCCAGGCGGAGCTGGGCGGAGCGATCGACGCCAGCCCGTTCCGGGACACCGACGGCAGCCTCTGGCTGCTGTGGAAGAACGACGGCAACGCGATCGGGGTGGACACCTGGCTCTGGTCGCAGCGCCTCGCCGAGGACGGCCTGACGCTGGTCGGTGAGCCGACGAAGCTGCTCAAGCAGACCGAGCCGTGGGAGGGCACCCTGATCGAGGGGCCGTTCTTCCAGCGCCAGGACGGTCGGCTGCTGCTCTTCTTCGCCGCGAACGCCTACGACCGGGCCGAGTACGCCGAGGGCTACGCAATCTGCGAGAGCCCGACCGGTCCGTGCGTGAAGGCCGCCGAGAACCCGATCCTGAAGACCAGCGAAGCCGCCTCCGGCCCCGGGCACGCCTCGATGGTGGTCAAGGACGGTCGGACCTGGCTGCTGTACCACGCCTGGCCGCCCGGCCAGGAGGGCAGCGTCGACCCCGGCCGCCAGACCTGGCTGGACGAGGTGACCTGGGTCGACGGCAAGCCGGTCCTCAAGGGCCCGACGGGCGAACCCCAGCCCCGTCCCTGACACGTACGCAAGGAGGGGCCCCTCGCGATCGCGAGGGGCCCCTGCGCACGTTCGGGCTCAGCTGTCGGCGGCCGGCTCGCGGGGGGCCGGGGCGACGGCGGGCTCGTGCCGGGCCAGCCGGTTGCGGCGGTAGCCGTAGCCGAAGTAGATCAGCCCGCCGAGCAGCATCCAGGCCAGGAACCGCAGCCAGGTCTCCACCGACAGGTTGAGCATCAGGTAGAAGCAGGCCAGCGCGGAGACGATCGGCAGCACCGGGGAGAACGGCACCCGGAACGGCCGCTCCAGGTCCGGACGCTTGCGGCGCAGGATCGGCACCGCGACCGAGACCAGCACGAACGCGCACAGCGCGCCGATGCTGACCAGGTCGGCCAGGGCGGAGAGCGGCAGGAAGCCGGCCAGCAGCGCGACCGTGACCGTCATGATCGCCGAGATCCGGTACGGGGTGCCCCAGCGCGGGTGCACCGCCGCGATCGACGGCGGGACCAGCCCCGGTGCCGATCACGATGCCGATGCCGAAGCCGGTGAGGTCGACCGCGCCGAGCCGCCTCTTCAACCCAGGCCGGCCGTCGTGCTCACTCCTCCCACCGTGCGACCACCACCGTGGCGGCCGGTGACCGGCGTTGCTACCCACCCACGGGAGCTGTCAACCGCGGCAACCATCCTTCACACCGAGTGCGACCTCCGCCACGATGAGCAACGGCGCGGAACGACCCGATGCCCGGCGGGCGAATCGAGCGCGTGCGAACCCTTGCGATAACGACCCGAGTGTGAAAATTTCCTTCCAGCGGCAGATAGCCAGCGGCGAATCTTGCCGGTAGTGCCGCGCTGAACACCCGGGAGCCCCAACGAAGGGACACACCGCATGAAGGCAACTCGGCTCGGAGCCGCCGGGCTGGTCGCAGCCCTGCTCGGCACGCTCGTCACCGCCACCCCCGCGAGCGCCGCGCCCGCCGCGGCCGGCACCGCCACCACCGCCGCCTGCAGCACCGACCCGGCCACCCCGAAGCGGCAGTTCCGGGCGATGTGGATCTCGTCGGTCGTCAACATCGACTGGCCCAGCAAGGCATCTCAGACCGACCCGGACCGGGTCGCCGCCCAGCAGGCCGAGTATCGCGGCCTGCTCGACCTCGCCGAGCGGCTGAACCACAACGCGGTCGTGGTGCAGGTCCGCCCGACCGCCGACGCGCTGTGGCCCTCCCCGTACGAGCCCTGGTCGGAGTACCTGACCGGCGTACGCGGGCAGGACCCGGGCTGGGACCCGCTGGCGTTCCTGGTCGACGAGGCGCACAAGCGCAACCTGGAGTTCCACGCCTGGTTCAACCCGTACCGCGTCTCCATGCCGGCCCCCGGTGGCGCCGGCGCGGACATCAATCTGCTCGCCCCCGGCCACCCGGCCCGGCAGCACCCGGACTGGACCTTCGCCTACCCGCCGGCCGGCGTGGCCGGCAGCCGGCTCTACTACAACCCCGGCATCCCCGAGGTCCGCGAGTTCGTGCAGACCGCGATGATGGACGCGGTCAGCCGGTACGACATCGACGGTGTGCACTTCGACGACTACTTCTACCCCTACCCCAGCGGTACCCACCAGGTGCCGGACGACGCCACCTTCGCGGCGTACAACCGGGGCTTCACCGACCGGGCCGACTGGCGGCGGGACAACATCAACCTGCTGATCCAGGAGATGAACGGCAAGATCAAGGCGGTGAAGCCGTGGGTGAAGTTCGGAGTCAGCCCGTTCGGCATCTGGCGCAACAAGGCCGCCGACCCGCTCGGCTCGGAGACCACTGGCAGCCAGTCGTACGACATCATCTCCGCCGACACCCGTAAGTGGGTCAAGCAGGAGTGGATCGACTACGTGGTGCCGCAGCTCTACTGGTACATCGGCCAGTACCCGGCGGCCGACTACGCCCGGCTGGTGCCGTGGTGGGCCGAGACGGTGCGCGGGACCCGCGTCCAGCTCTACATCGGCCAGGCCGACTACAAGAGCGGCGACGCGGCGTACGGGCCGTTCTGGCAGAACCCGCAGGAACTGTCCGACCACCTGACGCTCAATCAGGCGTACCCGGAGGTGCAGGGCAACGTGCACTTCTCCGCCGTACAGGTGCGGGCCAACCGGCTCGGCGCCACCGACATCTACGCCGCCGAGCACTACTCCCGCCCGGCGCTGGTGCCGGCCATGCCGCACCTGCCGTCCAAGCCGCTGCTCTTCCCGGTGGTCACCAAGGCCACCCGGAACGCCGACGGAGTGCGGCTGACCTGGCGTCAGCCGGCCGACGGCGCCGGGCCGTTCGGCACTGCCACCTCGTACGCGATCTACCGGTTCGACGGCACCACGCTGCCCGGTCGGTGCGGCATCGCGGACGCATCGCACCTGGTCGACACCGTCCGCGCCACGGCCGGTGGGGCGCAGTCCTGGGTGGACACGTCGGCCGAGCCCGGCCGGCGGTACACCTACCAGGTGACCGCGCTGGACCGGTCGGCCAACGAGAGCCCGGCGAGCCCGCCGGCCTTCGTTCTGCGCTGACCGTACGGCCCTCGCCGAGTGCCCCGGGTGCCATCGAGCACCCGGGGCATTCGTCTGTTTCAACGTATGTCACCAATAGTTCGCGAGACACATACCGATGAGTTGATCAGTTGATCGACACTGATCGACATCCGGTAACCCGCCGGTAACTTACCGCCCCGCCCGCTCACCCCCGCGGAGGTAACCCGTGTCCCGACGTCTCGCCACCCTGCTCGCCTCGGGCGCGCTCGCGCTGCTCGCCACCCTCGCCGTCGCCTCCCCCGCCGCCGCCGTCACCCCCGCACAGCGACTCTCGGTGCTCTCCAGCTGGACCCAGACCAGCGCGAGCAGCTACAACTCCTGGAACAACGCCCGGGTCAACCGGGCACCCTGGGCCGAGTACAACTTCAACTGGTCCACCGACTACTGCTCGTCGAGCCCCGACAACCCGCTCGGGTTCACCTTCAACCTGGGCTGCTACCGACACGACTTCGGCTACCGCAACTACAAGTCGGTCGGTCAGTTCTCCGCCAACAAGTCCCGGCTGGACAGCGCCTTCTACGAGGACCTCAAGCGGGTCTGCGCCACGTACAACGCGGTCGTCCGGCCCGCCTGCTACAGCCTGGCCTGGACCTACTACCAGGCGGTCAGCATCTTCGGTTCGGTGGCGGCCGTGCAGCAGGCCGACATCGACCGTGCCGCCCGGATGAAGGCCGACGCCGAGCGCCGCGCCGCCGCCCGCTAAACCCACCCACCCCACCCCGCCTCCTGGCCGCGTTGATCAAGAGGTTTCGGTCATCGGAAGCCCGCTTCCTGACGCAAACCTCTTGATCAACAACGCTGGAGGGTGGGGTCAGGCGCGTTCGGTCCGCGTGGCCGGGTGCCGGTCGGGTTCGGCGGGACGACGCGGCGCCGGCTGGGACAGCCCGGTGCTGAACCGGGTCGAATCCGCCGCCAGGTCCGGATGCTCCACGTCGAGCGCCAGCGCCGCCGCCTCGTCCAACCCCAGCTCGGCGCCCTCTCCGTACGCGTCGTCGAAGGCCGCGTCACCCAGCACCCCACGCAGCTCCGCCTGCTGGTCGTCCCAGTAGCCGCCGTAGATGCCCGGCGTGGACCGCATGCTGGCCCGCGTCGCCTGCGCCGCCCCGAACAGCCGAGCGGCGGTCAACTGGTCCCCGCCGGCCGCGCAGCGCACCGCGATCGCGTTCAGCGTCTCGCACGCCAGGCCGTGGTAGCCGTGGCCCATCCGGGAGCGCAGCGCCACCAGCAGGTGCTCGTGCGCCGCGATCACGTCGCCCCGGGCCAGCGCGACCATACCGAGCAGCATGTCGACCGAGCGCCGGCCCCGCTCCACCGGCCGGGCCGCCTCCACCGGACGGACCGCACCCAGCAGATCCGCCGCCTCCTCCAGCGCGCCCCTCCGCCACAGCAGCTCGGCCAGGCTGAACACCGCGAACAACGCCTCGCCGACCACGTCCTGACCGTGCGCCCAGTCGATGACCTCCCGGCACACCCGCTCCGCCTCGACGCACTGTCCCATGTCGACCAGCGGCGCGGCCCGCCCGGCGAGCACCCGGGCCAGCAGACCGGCGTCACCGGCCTGCCGGGCGGCCGCCTCCGCCCGCTGGGAGAAGCGCAGCTCCTCGGCGAACTCGCCGTCCCCGCCGGCGTGCAGCGAGTGCATGTGGTACGCCGCCGCCAGCTCGGCCTCCGGGATCTGCTCTCCGGTCTCGGCGATCCGCCCGTACAGCCGGAACAGCCAGAGCCGCCCCTCCCGGGCCAGCCCACGCTCACGCCACCACTGGTCCAGGCCGCCGGCCAGGCGGAGGCCGGCGCGCGCGCTGCCGCCGGTGGTGCACCAGCGCAACGCGGCCCGAAGCTCCCCGGCCAGCGGGTCGAGGGCGTAGAGCGACAGCGTCACCGGCCGACCGTCCGGGCCCAGGTGTGCCCGCTCCAGCGCGTGCGCCGACCAGGCCACGTGCCGGTCCCGGGCGGCCTGCTCCTCGCCCGCCTCGGCCAGCCGCCGCGCGGCGTACGCCCGGATCGGGTCGAGCATCCGGTACGTGCTGCCGGCGGCACGCGGCTCGGCCAGCACCATCGACTTGTCCACCAGCACCGAGAGCGGATCCAACGGGTCGTCGCCCAGCAGCCACTCCACCGTCGCCAGGTCCACCGGCCCGGCGAAGACCGCCAGCCAGCGCAGCAGCCGGGCGGCCCGCGGCCCCAACGTGCGGTACGACCAGGTGACGGTGGCCTGCATGGTCAGGTGCCGCTTGGTGGCCGAGCGCTGCACCGCCCTGCTCGCCGGGGTGGGCGGCGACGCGCCGGCCGCCGCGGCCACCAGGTCCACGGTGTCCTGCTGGTTCCCCGACCATCCCCGCTCCACCGGCGGCGGCTCCGGGTCCTCCCGGCCGGCGTCCAGCGTGCCGAGCACGTCGTCCAGCCGCTCGGCGAGCTGACCGACGGAGAGCACCCGCAACCGGGCGGCGGCCAGCTCGATGGCCAGCGGCAGACCGTCCAGCCGCTGCACCACCCGGCCCAGATCGGCCGACTCGGCCGGATCCGGCTGCCGCCCACCGCGTGCGGCCGCCGTACGGTCCAGCAACAGCGCCACCGCGTCGCTCTCCGCGCCCTCCGCGCTCGGATCGACCGAGAGCGGCGGGATCCGCCAGACCACTTCGCCGGGCAGGCTGAACGACTCGCGGCTGGTGGCCAGCACCCGCACACCGCCCCCGCCGGAGAGCAGGCGGGAAATGACTTCCGCGCAGGCGGCCGGCTGCGTGTCGCAGGTGTCCAGCACGACCAGCATCCGACGGCCGGCCGCGTACTCGACAAGGGTGTCCAGTATCGGCCGGCCCGGCTCGGGTCGCAGCCCGAGCACCGCGGCGATGGCGAACGCCACCAACCCCGGGTCGGTCACCACGGCGACGTCGACGAACCAGACCCCGTCCGGGTACGCCTCGACCACCCCGCTGGCCAGCTCCACGGCGAGCCGGGTCTTGCCCGCCCCACCCGCGCCCAGCACGGTGACCAGCCGGTGCTCCTCGACCAGCCGGCCCAGCTCGGCCCGCTCGGCCTGCCGGCCGACGAACGAGGTCACCTGGGTCGGCAGGTTGTGCGCCACCGCGTCGGCCGTGCGGGGCCGGGGGAACTGCCGTTCCAGCCCGGGCGCGACCAGCTGGAACAGTCGTTCCCGGTCGTCGAAGCCACGCAGCCGGTGCAGGCCCAGGTCGAGCAGGGTGGCACCGGGTGGCAGCGGTTCCGCCCGGCGGGCGGTGGACGCCGAACAGAGCACCTGCCCGCCGTGCGCGGCGGCGGCCACCCGGGCCGCCCGGTGCACCTCGGGGCTGGCGTACTCCCCGTCGCGCGGCTCGGCGTAACCGGTGTGCAGGCCCATCCGCACCCGCGGCGCCGCTTCCTCCGTGGGCCAGTCGTGGCTGGCCAGCGCGCGCTGGGCGGTCAGGCAGGCGGTCAACGCCGCCGCGGCGTCGTCGAAGGCCAGGAAGAACGAGTCGCCCTCGGTCAGCAGCTCGGCGCCACCGGTGCTGGCCAGCGTCCGGCGTAGCAGCCGTCGGTGTTCGGCGAGCACCGGGCGGTAGTCCGGGCCGAGCAGCTGGGCCAGCCGGGTCGAGCCCTCGATGTCGGTGAACACGAAGGTCACCCAACCGCTCGGGAGCTGGATCCGTGGCGACATGCGTGGAACCTCCGCCCGTGACGTCGGGTTCATGCTGCCTGAGTCCGAGCGGTCACACATCGTGAGAACGGCCGGGCACGTGCCGCCTCAAAGTGCCACTCGGACCCGTTCCCGGCAAGGGCGGCCGACCAGACGGCCGCGAATTGGTTGGATCAGCAGCCGCAGGCACCGCCGCAGCAGCCGCCCCCGGTGGCGGCCGCGGCGCCGCCGCCCGCACCCCGGCCGGTGACCGCGACCGCGGAGAGCAGCTTGACCGTGTCGGTGTGGCCCTGCGGGCAGGTGGCGGGCGCGCCAGCCGACGCCATTGGACGGTTGACCTCGAACGTGTCGCCGCAGGCGCGGCAGCGGAACTCGTACCTGGGCATGGCAACCAGGGTACGGGGACCTGACGTCCAACGGGGTATGGGTGATACTCGACGGGTGGTGGACGGCGAGGACAAAACGCGTGTGCAACCGTTGCGACCGTCCGCGCCGCTGGACGGGCCGCTCGAAGGATCGGGGGCCGCGCCGGATCCGGTGCCACGGGCCGTGCCCCGCCCCCGCCGGCCCTGGCTGAGTGGCAAGGCCCCCGCTGCGCCCAACCCGACGGCCGGAGCCCCGAAGACCGACGCCCCCGATGGAGGCACGAAGGCCGACGCACCCGGTCAAGGGACGAAGACCGACGCCACCGGTGGAGGGACGAACGCCGACGCACCCGCTGACGACCTGACCGCCGCACCCCCGGCCGTCGACTCGGACGCGGTGACCGCGCCGGCCGGGGCGGGCGCCGAGACGCCGGCTGGCGATGCGAAGACCACACCCCTGCCCGCCGCCGAGGCAGACCCGAAGCCGGCCAGTGTGGACGACGTGGCCAGCGCACCGAAGATCGATCCGGGCCGGCGGCGACGGGTGCCGTTCGCGCACGCGCTTCGCCTGCCGCCACGGCAGGCAGCGGCGACCGCTGCCCGGGCGACCCGCGCCTGGGCCCGCCGCCCCAGCGGTCGGCTCACCCTGCCCGGGGTCTTCCTGCTCGCCCTAGTGGCCGCGACCGCCGCGGCGGGCGCGCTGCTCGTCCCGGCGGCCATCCGCGCACCCCGGCCGGTCGCCGTCGACGCCTCCGACACGCCGGCCGCGGCCGTACCGCCCCCGGTGCTGCCGTCCGGAGTTCCCACCGGACCGCTGCCGACCGGGCCCCTTCCCACCGGCGGACTGCCGACCGGCGCGCTGCCGACCGGGCCGGCCGGTGGGCCGGTGACCGGTGGGCGGCCCTCGGACGCCCTGGCCGGCTGGGCGCAGCAGGTCGGCACCAAGGTCGGTGTCCCGCCGGCCGCGATGCAGGCGTACGGCTACGCCGAGCTGGTGCTCGCCCAGACCAACCGCAGCTGCGCGCTGAGCTGGACCACGCTGGCCGCGATCGGCCAGGTCGAATCGGGGCACGGCACGGCCAACGGCGCCCGGTTGGGGCCGGACGGCAAGGCGCTTCCGCAGATCATCGGCCTGCCGCTGGACGGGCGGGACGGGCGCATGCGGATCATCGACACCGATCGTGGGAACCTCGACCAGGACACCTCGTTCGACCGCGCGATCGGGCCGATGCAGTTCATCCCGACCACCTGGCAGGAGATCGGCGCCGACGCCGACAACGACGGCGTCAAGGACCCGCACGATCTGGACGACGCGGCCCTGGCGGCGGGAAACTACCTGTGCAAGAACAACCGCAACCTGAGCATCGCCGCCGACTGGTGGAACGCGATCCTGTCGTACAACGACGTGCGCCGGTACGCCCAGGACGTCTACGACACCGCAAACCGATACGGACGGGCCAGCCGTACGTGAAGTGATCGTCCGCATACATTGGAGAACTGGACACTTCCCCCGGGCAGCTGTTAGCGGCAAGCTAGACAGGTGATGGTGCGCGAGTGGGACCCCAGGACCGCGTCGTCCGCCGAGATCGCGTCGCTGCTGGACACGCTGAACGCGGTTCTGGCGGTCGATCTGCCGCAGGACCCGCCGTGGCGGGAGGACTCCCTGCGGGAATACCTCGCCGAGGTGATGCCCGGTGAGCGGCGGCTCTCCTGGATCGCCCAGGCCGATCCGACCGACCCCGGCGGTCCGGGCGCGGTGCTCGGGCAGGTCCACGTGCTGCTCCTGGGCGACATCGGCGTGCTCGAAGTGCTGGTGCACCCGTCCGTGCGGCGCGCCGGGCTCGGCCGTGACCTGGTGCTGCGCGCTGCCCGCCGGGTCTACCAGGAGGGCTTCCGGTCGATCGGGGTCGAGGTGGTCGGCGACACGCCGGCGGTGGGCTTCTACGAGGCGCTCGGCTTCACCCGGGAGTACGTGGAGACCCGCAGCGTGCTCGACCTCTCCACGGTCGACTGGACCGAGCTGGCCGGAATGGCCACCGGCATCGGCGCGGGCTACCACCTGGAGTTCTTCCCCGGCGGGCCGCCGGACGACCTGATCGAGGCGTACGCGCGGGCCAAGGCGGAGGTGCGCGACGTCGACGACGGCGAGCTGCGCCCCAGCTCCTACGACCCGCAGCGGCTGCGGGACAGCCTGGACACCCTCCACCGGCGGGGCATGAAGCCGTACATCGTGCTCGCTCGGCACGAGCAGAGCGGCGAGGTGGCCGGCCTGACCGAGGTGGTGGTGCCGGCCCAGCACCCGACCCGCGCCGACCAGTACGACACGATCGTCGCCCAGGACCACCGGGGCTACGGCATCGATCGAGCGATCAAGGCCCGGATGCTGCGGGAGCTGCGCTCCGCCGAGCCGGAGCTGGCCGAGGTGCAGACCTGGAACGCCCAGGCCAACGAGGCGATGCTCAAGGTCAACGCGGAGCTGGGTTACCGGCCCGACCGGGACTGGTGCGAATACAGCGTCGACATCGCCGAGCTGGTGCACCGCATCGATCCGCCACGCTGAAAGAATTCACGAAACTGTCCAATGGGGGATGGACGGTGGACAGTCGCGCACCTTAACGTGCGTTGACTCCCATCCACCCATCGTGGAGGCCCTATGCGCCCGCGCCGCACAATCGCCGCGCTCGCGACCGCCACCGTCGCCGTGACCGTCACGGCCCTCGGCGTCGCACCCACCGCGGCAAGCGCCGCACCCACCGACCTGTTCATCTCGGAGTACGTCGAAGGTTCGTCGAACAACAAGGCGATCGAGCTGTTCAACGGCACCGGTGGTGCCGTCGACCTCACGACCGGCGGCTACCAGCTCCAGCTCTTCTTCAACGGCTCCGCCACGGCCACCAACATCGCGCTGACCGGGACGGTGGCCGCTGGCGACGCGTTCGTGTTCGCCAGCGCCTCGGCCGGGTCCGCCATCCTCGCCCAGGCCGACCAGACGACCGGGGCGAGCCTGTTCAACGGTGACGACGCGATCGTGCTGCGCCGGGGCACCACGGTGCTCGACTCGATCGGCCAGGTGGGTGTCGACCCGGGCACCGAGTGGGGCACCGGCGTCACCAGCACGGCCGACAACACCCTGCGTCGGCTGCCCGCCGTGACCGCCGGTGACACCGACCCGTCGGACGCGTTCGATCCCGCCGCGCAGTGGGCCGGCTTCCCGGTCGACACCTTCGACGGGCTCGGCACGCACACCGTGGACGGTGGTGGCCCGGTCGACGCGCCGGCCACGCTGACCTGCGGCGGGCCGCTGGTCACCGCTGCCGGCACGGCGGCTACCCGTGAGGTCACCGCCACCGACCCCGATGACACCGTCGTCGACCTGGCGGTGAGCGCGGTCAGCCCGACCCCGGCCACCGGCTCGATCACCCGCACCGCGCTGACCCCGGCCGAAGGGCTGGGTGGCACCGCCCGCGCCACGGTCAGCGCGAGCGCCGACCTCGCCGCCGGGGCGTACACCGTCACGGTGACCGCGACCGACGCGGGCGGCGGCACCGCCAGCTGCGCTCTGGTCGTGCAGGTGACCCGGGAGCTCACCGTCGGCGAGGTGCAGGGCCCGACCACCGACGCCGAGTCCGGCCCGACCGACCGGTCGCCGCTCGCACCGGCGAGCGGCAACGGCACGAGCAGCACTTTGTACGACGTACGTGGGGTGATCACCCAGTTGACCCTGGCCCGCACCTCGGCCGGGGCGGAACAGCACGGGTTCTTCCTGCAGAGCCGCACCGGCGACACCGACGGCGACCCGACCAGCTCCGACGGCATCTTCGTGTTCATGGGCACGTTCACCTCGTTGATCGGTGGCTACGTGCCGACGGTCGGCGACGAGGTGGTGCTCCGGGCCCGGGTGTCCGAGTATTTCAACTTCACTCAGCTCTCCGGTGCCTCGCTGGTCCGCCGGATCGCCACCGGCCTGGACGTGGCCACGGCGGTCGCGGTGACGGACGCGGCCCCGCCAGCTGAGCTGACCGACGCGCAGCGCTTCTGGGAGCGGCACGAGGGCGCCCGGCTGCGGGTACGCGCGGGCAGCGGCGCGGTGAGCGGTCGGGACGTCTTCTCCTCCACCGCCGACGCGGAGCTGTGGGTGGTCGACCGGGACGACCCACTGTTGGACCGCGCCGACCCGTACGCCCGGCGGGTGTTCCGGGACTCCCACCCGCTGGACAACGACCCGACCCGTCGCTTCGACGACGGCAACGGCCAGCGGGTGCTGCTCGGCAGCATGGGCGTGAAGGCCACCGCCGGGGTCAGCACCGCGCTGCTCCCGCCGGCGCACACCTTCGACACGCTGCGCGCGGACGCGGTGGGCGGGGTCTACTACTCGTTCGAGAAGTACGGCGTCCAGGTCGAGCGGGCGGAGTTCGACGCCGGGGCCGACCCGTCGAAGAACAACCCGCCGAAGCCGGCCGACCGGTCGCAGGAGGTGGCGGTCGCCACCTACAACGTGGAGAACCTTTACGACCACCGGGACGACCCGTTCGACGGCTGCGACTTCACCGGCAACGCCGGCTGCCCGGGCGTCAACCCGCCGTTCGACTACGTGCCGAGCGGTGAGGCGGACTACCGCGAGCACCTCACCGCGCTCGCCGACCAGATCGTCAAGGACCTGCACGCGCCGGACCTGATCCTGGTGCAGGAGGCCGAGGACCAGGACATCTGCACGGTGTCCGGGGCCGCGCTGGCCTGCGGCGACACGAACAACGCCGACGGCGCCCCGGACACCATCCAGGAGCTGGCGCTCGCGGTGGCGGCGGCCGGCGGTCCGGCGTACGCCGCTGCCTACGACCGGACCGGCGCGGACGCCCGCGGCATCACGGCCGCCTTCCTGTACCGCACCGACCGGCTGTCGTTGGCTGCCGCGACGGCGACCGACCCGCTGCTGGGTTCGGCGCCGACCGTCCAGTACCGCGCCCCGGGGCTGCCGGCCAACGCCGACGTGCAGAACCCGAAGGCGCTCAACGCGGTGCTGCCGGCCGACGTGGACACCTCGACGGGCCGGGACGGGAACAACGTCTTCACCCGGGCTCCCCAGTTGGGCAGGTTCAGCGTGGCCGCGACGCCGGGCTCGGCGGAGCGGTTCACCCTGTACGCGCTCAGCAACCACTTCTCCTCCGGCCCGGACAGCCGGGTCGGGCAGCGTCGGGAGCAGGCGGCGTACGGCGCGGCGATCGTGACCGCGATCGAGGCCGCCGACCAGAACGCCCGGGTGGTCTACGGCGGGGACCTGAACGTCTTCCCCCGCCCGGATGATCCCATCGCGACGGGCAGCCAGCCTACCCCGTCGGACCAGCTCGCCCCGCTCTACGAGGCGGGCCTGCACAACCTGTGGGACAACCTGGTCGCGGACACCCCGTCGGCCGCGTACTCGTACAGCTTCGAGGGGCAGGCGCAGACGCTCGACCACCTGTTCGTCAACGACGCGCTCTACGGTGACCTGGTGCAGGTGCGGGCAGCGCACGTCAACGCGGACTGGCCCGCGGAGTTCAGCGGCGACGGGTCGCGGGGCTCCAGCGACCACGACCCGCAGGTGGCCCGGTTCCGCTCCCGGGCGTCGCTGACCGTCGCCGACACAACGGTGGTCGAGGGCGACAAGGGCACCCGGCAGCTCACCTTCACCGCCACCGTGTCCCGGCCGTTGTCCCAGCCGGTGCTGCTCTGCGCCGCCACCCTCGGCGGCACGGCGCAGGCCGGTTCGGACTTCGACCCGTACGTCGGCTGCCGGACCCTGGCCGCTGGGCAGACCTCGCTGGCCTTGCCGGTGACCGTGCGCGGTGACCGGAAGCGGGAGGCGGACGAGAGGCTCACGCTGCTGGTGGCCGGCGTGCCCGGCCTGCGGCTGGCCGACCCGGCGGCGACCGGCACCATCACGAACGACGACTGACCCGTTTCTGCTCGTTCGCTGGTCCGAGCGGGCCGTCGTCCAGGTTTGCGCCGGACGACGGCCCGCTCGCTCGTTCCCGGCGTCAGCGGTCAGTAGTAGTCGTGGATGGCCGGCGGGGGTGGCAGATGACGGTGTTGCGCGACCCGTACCTCCCACTGGCTGCGTCGTCGCCGCGCCTCCCGATCCGCCGAGGAGCGGTGATAGGTCTCCGGCGGCCGGGCCAGCCCGTAGATGTCCGCCCACCACTCCCCCGGCTCCGGGTCGAGGATGGTGTCCAGATGTGAGGGGTAGCGGCGACCGGCGCCGTCGTGAATGTCCTCCCGGTCGGCCATCGGCAGAATCACCCGGCCGTTCTGGTCGACCACGGCGATGTAGAGCCCGGCCGCTGCGAGGAGGCGCTCCAGCACGGCCAGGCTGGGGGTCAGGCTGCCCGCTTCGACCCGCCCCACCGTCGAGGGCGAAACTTTGGCGAAGCGAGCCATCTGGTGCTGGCTCAGCCGGACGATCCGACGTGCCCGGCGAACCAGACCGGCAATGGGAAATTGACCGACGGTTGGACCGGTGGGAGAAGGAGGATCGAGTGCCGACGCCATTCGGCCACCATCCCCGGTAGTGCCACCCGAGCTCAATCCCTGTGGATAAACCTGTGGACACCCGGCGGGGGCGGGGGCCGAGGCGGAGGCGGGGGCGGAGGCGGGGGCGGAGGCGGGGGCGAGGGCGTGGTTGGCGCCCTTTGCTCTGCTTCAACGGACGCAACAGCCGGACCCGAAAAGTGTTGCGCCCGTTGAAGCAGAGCAAAGGGGGGTCGGGGGGGCGCGATGGGGGCGCGCGAGAGGCCCGCTACCGGCCGCTCAGTAGCGCTCGCGGAGCAGTCCGGCGGCCTCGACAGCCCAGTAGGTGAGGATGATCTGCGCGCCGGCCCGCTTGATCGAGGTGAGCGTCTCCAGCATCACCCGCTCGCGGTCGATCCAGCCGTTCGCGGCGGCCGCCTCGACCATCGCGTACTCACCGGAGACCTGGTAGGCGGCGACCGGAACGTCCACCGCGGCCCGCACCGCCGACACCACGTCGAGGTAGGGCAGCGCCGGCTTGACCATCACCAGGTCGGCGCCCTCGGCGACGTCCAGCGCCACCTCGCGCAGCGACTCGCGCAGGTTGGCCGGGTCCTGCTGGTAGGAGCGCCGGTCGCCCTCCAGCGCCGACTCCACCGCGTCCCGGAACGGGCCGTAGAAGGCCGAGGCGTACTTCACGGCGTACGCCAGCACGGTCACGTCCTGGTGCCCGGCGGCGTCGAGCGCCCGGCGCACGACGCCGACCTGGCCGTCCATCATCCCGGACGGCCCGACCATGTGGACCCCGGCGGCGGCCTGGGCCACCGCCATCTCGGCGTACGCCTCCAGGGTCGCGTCGTTGTCCACCTCGCCGCCCGGGGTGAGCAGGCCGCAGTGCCCGTGCGAGGTGAACTCGTCCAGGCACAGGTCGCTCATCACCACCGTGGCGTCGCCGACCTCGGCCACCACGTCGCGGATGGCGACGTTCAGGATGCCGTCCGGGTCGATGCCACCGGACCCGGTCGGGTCACGATGCTCCGGCACACCGAAGAGCATGATCCCGCCGACACCGGCCTGGACCGCCTCGACCGCCGCCTTGCGCAGCGAGTCCCGGGAGTGCTGGAGCACCCCCGGGAGCGACGCGATGGCGCGGGGCTCGGTCAGCCCCTCCTTGACGAACATCGGCACGACCAGCTCGGCCGGGTCGACCCGCGTCTCGGAGACCAGCCGGCGGATCGCCGGGGTGCGGCGCAGCCGGCGGGGCCGGATCTCGGGGTACGACATGGGAGCCCCTCCTGAAGACGACTACCGGAAGCGCAGGGCGGTCGGCCCCTGCACCTTCGAGCCGCGACGCTGCTTCGCCGGCATGGCGGCGAGCTTCTCGCGCAGCTCGACGGCGTAGGCGGCGAGCGCCTCCACCAGGTCGGGCACCGAGGCGTGCGGCGGCTGGACGTCGACCCGCAGGCCGAACTCCGTCGCGGTCTCCGCCGTCTTGGGCCCGATGACGGCAACAACGGTACGCGCGTGCGGCTTCCCCGCGATGCCGACCAGGTTCCGCACGGTGGAGGACGAGGTGAAGAGCACCGCGTCGAACCCGCCCGACTTGATCGCGTCCCGGATCTCGGCGGGCGGCGGCGCGGCCCGGACCGTCCGGTACGCGGTCACGTCGTCGACCTCCCAGCCGCGCTCGGTGAGCCCGGCGGCGAGCGTCTCGGTGGCGATGTCGGCGCGCGGCAGCAGCACCCGGCCCACCGGGTCGAGGATCTCGTCGTGCGGCGAGAACTCGGCCAGCAGCCCGTCGGAGGACTGTTCCCCGGCGGGGATCAACTCCGGCTGGATGCCGAACGCGCGGACCGCGTCCGCCGTCGCCTCACCGATGCAGGCGATCTTGACGCCACCGAAGTGCCGGGCGTCCAGGCCGTGCTCGGCGAACTTCTCCCAGACCGCGCGGACCGCGTTCACCGAGGTGAAGATGACCCAGGCGTACCGGCCGTCGACCAGGCCCTTGACCGCCCGCTCCATCTGCGCCGGGGTACGCGGCGGCTCGACCGCGATGGTCGGCACCTCGCACGGGATCGCCCCGTACGCGCGCAGCCGGGCGCTCATCACGCCGGCCTGCTCCTTGGTGCGCGGCACCAGCACCTTCCAGCCGTACAGCGGGCGGTTCTCCCACCAGCTCAGCTTGTCCCGCTGGCCCACAGCGGCGCCGACGGTGAGCACCACCCGGCCGGTGAAGCCGAGCGCGGCGGCCACGAAGCTGTCGACGGTCGACGTGGTCGTGTACTGGGTCTCGCCGGTGCCGTCGCCGGTCACCCCGACGCCGGTGGTGCCGTCGACCCCGGCGGCCAGCAGCCCGTCCCGGACGGCGGCGAGGTCACCGGCGTCCACCGCGACGGCGAGCGAGCCCCGGCCGACGGCTGCGGCCAGCGCCTCGAAGTCCAGCGCGCTGACGTCCTCGACGTCGGCGGCGGTACGCACACCCGGCAGCGGGACCCCCGCGTAGGTGGCCACGCCCTCGGCCTGACCGACCCCGGGCACCACCTCGAAGTGAGCGGCGGTGCGGGCCACCGCCTGCACCTCCTTGACCACCGAGTCGTGGCCGAACGGGTCGCCGGCGACCAGGTGCACCGCGTTCAGCCCGGACCGGGCCGCGGAGATCAGCACCTTCGCCACGTCCCCCGGCGCGCCTTCGGCCGGGGTGAATTCGGCGTCGTCCCTGGCCTCGGCGCGTACGACGGCGAGCAACGACTCCGGGACTCCCCGGTCGTAGATCACCTGGTCGGCGTCGACCAGGGCGTCGTGCGCCCGACGGGTCAGCAGGCCCGGGTCGCCGGGGCCAGCCCCGACGAACGCGATACGGCCGACGGGCTTACGGGTGCGGGTCATTCTGTGCTCCCAAATTGCTGGGTCCCCGAGCCGGTGTTTCCTTCCTGGCCGAGGATCGAGTCGGCGCCGAGGTCGAGGAGTTCGGCGGCGAGTGCCTTACCGATCTCCGCCGCGTCGGCGGGCGTTCCGGTGCGGGACAGCCGGAGGTCACGAGTGCCGTCCGGGCTGATCACCGCCCCGCGCAGGTAGATCTCATCGCCGGCGTCACCTTCGGCGAGTTCCGCATAGGCGGCGACGGGTGCGCTGCACCCGGCCTCCAGGGTGGCCAGCAACGCGCGCTCCGCGGTGACGGCGGCGTGCGACGGTGCGTGGTCGAGCACGGCGAGCAACTCGACCAGGTCCTGGTCGTCGACCCGGCACTCCACGGCCAGCGCACCCTGGGCGGGCGCGGGCAGCATCAGCATCGGGTCCAGCGTCTCGGTGATCACGTCGGCCCGGCCGAGTCGGGCCAGCCCGGCCCGGGCCAGCACGACGGCGTCGAGGTCGGCCTCGGGGCCGAGCACCCGCGCCAGGCGGGTGTCCACGTTGCCCCGGATCGGGGTGACCTCCAGCTGCAGGCCGAGCGCGTGCAGCTGGGCGATCCGGCGCAGCGCGCCGGTGCCCACGGTGGCCCCGGGCGGCAGCTCGGTGAGCGTCCGGGCGCCCCGGGCGATCAACGCGTCGCGTGGGTCCTGCCGGGTCGGCACCGCGGCGATGTGCAGCCCGCCGGCAGCGGCCGTGGGCAGATCCTTGTAGGAGTGCACCGCGAAGTCGATGGTCCGGGCGGCCAGCGCGTCGCGCAGCGCGGAGACGAACACCCCGACGCCGAGCCGGTGCACCGGCGCGCTGGAGCGGTCGCCGGCGGTGATCACCTCGACCAGCTCCACCGGGCGGCCGGTGGCGGCGGTCAACGCCTCGGCGACCTGACCGGACTGGGCCATGGCCAGGGCGCTGCCCCGGGTGCCGAGGCGTAGGGGGGCGGTCATCGCGCACCTCCGGTGGGCGGGGTCGGGTCGGTGGCGTCCGCGCCGAGCACCGGGTCGATGGCGCTGAACGCCGCGCCGAGGTCGGGTGCCACCACGTCGGGAACGGTGTCCACCGGCGAGGTCTGCGGCACCTGGAGGTCGAACAGCTCGCGCAGCAGGGCTGCGTACTGGTCGCCGCCGGGCTCCGCGGCCAACTGGCGGACCTTGACGGTGGGCTGGTGCAGCAGCCGCTGCACCACGCGGTGCACCGTGCGGGCCACCTCGGCCCGCAGGTCGCCACCGAGGTCGGGGCGGCGCTGGGCCAGCCGGCGCAGCTCGGCGGTGACCACGTCGTCGGCCCGGCCGCGCAGCGCGGCCACGGTGGGCGCCACGTCGGCGCCGCGCAGCCAGGACAGGAAGCTCTCCACCTCGCCGAGCACGATCCGCTCGACGGCGGCGGCGTCCGCGGCGGCCGGACCGTCGGCGAGCAGCGCCGCCATCCGGTCGATGTCGATCACCTCGACGCCGGGGAGGTCGACGACGCCCTCCTCGACGTCGCGCGGGACGGCCAGGTCGAGCAGGACCAGTGGGCCCCGGGCCGGGTCCCGCTCGGCCAGCGCCGCGCCGACCACCGTCCGGTTGAGGACCGGTTCGGTGGAGGCGGTGGCGGCCACTACGATGTCCACTGTGGAGAGCGTCTCGGTCAGCCCGGCCATCGGCACGGCGTTCGCCCCGTACGACTCGGCGAGCCGCGCGGCCCGGTCGGCGCCCCGGTTGGTGACGGTGAGCGGCCCGGCGCCCAGCCGGGACAGCGTGGCCACCCCGAGCGAGCCCATCGCGCCGGCCCCGACAACCAGGGCCGGGTGACCGGCGAGGTCACCGTCGAGGTGCCCGGCGGCCAGCTCCAGCGCGGCGGTGACCACGCTCTGGCCGGCCCGGTCGATGCCGGTCTCGGCGTGGGCCCGCTTGCCGACCCGCAGTGCCTGCTGCATCAGCTCGTGCAGCAGGCGGCCGGCCGAGTCCGCGCCGGTGGCCCAGTGGTACGCGTCGCGCAACTGCCCGAGGATCTGCGCCTCGCCGACCACCATCGAGTCCAGCCCGGTTGCGACCCGGAAGACGTGGTCCACGGCGGCGGCGTCGTAGTGCACGTACAGGTGGCTGGCGAGCGCCGCCGGCGAGCTGCCGGCCTGCTCGGCCAGGACGGCGCAGACGTCGCCGAGCCCGCCGTGGAAACCGGACACGGCGGCGTAGACCTCCACCCGGTTGCAGGTGGAGACGAGTACCGCCTCGGCCACGTACGGCTGGGCGACCAGGCGGTCCAGGGTGCGGGTGAGGTCGGCGGGGGGCACGGCCAGCTGCTCCAGCGTGGCGACCGGGGCGGTCCGGTAGGACGCGCCGACGACGAGCAGTTTCACGTGCCGATCGCCTCCTGGGTGTCGGTGGCCGCGAGCCCACCCGGCAGGGCGGTGAGAGCGGACCCGCCGGTGGCGGGAAGCGCGGTCAGTGACGCCTTGCGGTGCTCGTGGAAGGACAGAATCTGCAGCTCGATGGCGAGGTCGACCTTGCGCACGTCAACCCCCTCCGGAACCGAGAGTACGCACGGCGCGAAGTTGAGGATGCTCGTCACGCCGACCGCGACCAGCTGGTCGGCGACCCGCTGGGCGGCGGCGGCCGGGGTGGCGATCACGCCGATCGCGATGGACTCCTCCGCGGCGATCGCCGGAAGCTCGTCGACATGCCGGACCACCAGGCCGTTGATCTCTTCGCCGACCCGGGAGGGGTCGGCGTCGAGCAGTGCGGCGATCCGGAAGCCCCGGCTCGCGAAACCGTCGTAACCGGCCAGAGCGTGACCGAGATTACCCACGCCGACCAGGGCGACCGCCCTGCGCTGGGTGAGCCCGAGCACGTACTCGATCTGCTCGATCAGCAGCGCGACGTCGTAGCCGACGCCCCGGGTGCCGTACGAGCCGAGGTGGGAGAGGTCCTTGCGGAGCTTGGCGGAGTTGACGCCGGCGGCGGCGGACAGGCCCTCGCTGGAGACCGTCTCGTGGCCGACGTCGGCGAGGTTGTGCAGCGCACGCAGGTATTCCGGGAGTCGCGCGACGGTCGCCTCGGGCAGGTCCGGGAGCGCGGGTACGGCACCGGCGCGGCCGGGCGCGCCTGGGTGACGATGCTGACTCATGAGACTCCGTGCGGTGCGATCCTCGGCCAACTCCGCTGGTCGGCCGCTTATGGACTCCCGCTGGCGACCGAGATTGCCGGCTGTGCTAGCAGGGCGCGTCGGAACTAGAGAGTAGGCGCTTGTGAAGACGTGCACAAATCGCGATCTTGTCGCTGCGCGGCGCGACCCCACCAGCGCCTCCGTTCTGCAAGATCGATCCAGCGGCGTCCACCCGCACCGCCCGCGTAATTATTGCTCATTCCCGACTTCTCTGACCAATCCCGCGCCCAGGTCGGACAGGCGTGCCGAGGCAGGTAGGGACAGCACTACGGAGGAGAGGCAGGGCTTCGGGATGGGGTGACGGACCCGGGCTGCCTAGCCTTTGGGCATGACCGCCGTTGCCGCCACCAGCGACCAGCCGACGCTGGCACCGAGCATCCCCCGCCAGCTCTTCGTCGACTCCGGGTACGTGCTGCTCGGCCTACCCCTGGCCCTGACCAGCTTCGTCGTCCTCGTGGTGGGCCTCGTGGTCGGCGTCGGGCTGGTGGTCACGGTGATCGGCCTGCCGATCATCAGCGGCACCCTGTACGCCGCCCGCGGGCTCGCCGACATCGAGCGGCTGCGGCTGCCGGCGGTACTCCGTCAGCCCCGGATCCGGCCGCACTACCGGCTGCCGGAGGCGGGAGCGAACGCCTGGCGGCGGATCTTCGTGCCGATGCGGGACGCCCAGTCCTGGCTCGACGTGGCACACGGCGTGCTGCGTCTGATCGTGTCGGTTGTCACGTTCGTGGTGGCGCTGGCCTGGTGGGCCGCCGCGGTCACCGGCTCGCTCTACTGGGCGTACGACTGGACGCTGCCGCGCGGCGACGGCGAGGGCGACAGCGACCTCGCCCAACTGCTCGGCCTCGGCGACTCGACCACCGCGCGGATCGGGCTGACCACCGCGATCGGGGTGTTCTTCCTGATCACCCTGCCGATCGTGATCCGGGGCTGCGCGCTGCTCCAGGCGAGCTTCGCCCGGGCCATGCTGACCGGGGTGGCCGAGATGCGGGACCGGATCACCGTGCTGGAGGAGCAGAAGCGCGCCGCCGTCTCCGCCGAGGCGTCCGCGCTGCGCCGGCTGGAACGCGACATTCACGACGGCCCCCAGCAGCGCCTGGTCCGGCTTGCGATGGACCTCAGTCGGGCCCGGCAGCAGCTCGCCTCCGACCCGGAGGCGGCCGGCCGGACCATCGACGAGGCGGTCACCCAGACCCGGGACACGTTGGCCGAGCTGCGGGCGCTGTCCCGGGGCATCGCCCCACCGATCCTGGTCGACCGGGGCCTGCCCAGCGCCCTGGCCGCGCTCGCCGGCCGGGGGCTGATCCCGATCGAGCTTCAGGTGGACCCGCAGCTCGGCACACCGGGCGGGCGACTCGACCCGGCGGTGGAGAACACCGCGTACTTCATGGTGGCTGAGGCGTTGACCAACGTCGCCAAACACAGCCGGGCCACCGAAGCCACCGTCGCGCTGACCCGGCAGGGCAGCCGTCTCCTGGTCCGGGTGGGCGACGACGGGCAGGGCGGTGCGCACCTGGCCAAGGGGCACGGCCTGGTCGGCATCGCCGACCGGGTGCGGGCCGCCGGCGGCGAACTGGCCGTCGTCAGCCCGACCGGCGGGCCCACCGAGATCCGCGCGGAGCTTCCGCTGTGAGCCGGCGGACACCGCGTCGAGCCCTCTCGGCGAGCCGGACGTGGTAGACAAGACAGCCATGCGCATCGTGATCGCCGACGACGCCGTCCTGCTCCGCGAGGGGCTGGTGCGGCTGCTGACCGAGAGCGGGCACCAGGTGGTGGCCGCCGTCGGGGACGGCGACGCGCTGGTCGAGGCGGTGGTGGAGCACCGGCCGAACGTGTCGATCGTCGACGTCCGGATGCCCCCGTCGCACACCGACGAGGGGCTGCGCGCGGCGGTGGAGGCCCGCCGGCTGGTGCCGCGAACGCCGATCCTGGTGTTGTCCCAGTACGTCGAGGTCTCGTACGCCGACGACCTGCTCGCCACCACCGGTGGCGCGGGTGGCGGGATCGGCTACCTGCTCAAGGACCGGGTGGCCGCGATCGACGAGTTCCTCGACGCGCTGCGCCGGGTGGCGGCCGGCGGCACCGTGCTCGACCCGGAGGTGGTCGGTCAGCTCTTCGCCCGACGCCGCCGGGACGACCCGCTGCGCGAGCTGACCCCGCGCGAGCGCGAGGTGCTCGCCCTGATGGCCGAGGGGCGCTCGAACACCGCCATCGCCCGCGCCCTGGTGGTCAGCGACGGCGCGGTGGAGAAGCACGTGCGCAACATCTTCACCAAGCTCACCCTGCCACCGGACACCGAGCAGCACCGGCGGGTGCTGGCCGTCCTCACCTACCTGCGGAACTGACCTCCCGGGCCAGGGTCACGGCGTCGGTGAGGGTGTCGGCGACCGGGTGACCGGAGGCGCGCAGCCGGGCCGGGTCGGTAAAGCCGCCGGTGTAGAGCACCGCCCGGCCACCCACCGCGAGCGCCGCGTCGGCGTCGTCGATGGAGTCGCCGATCAGCACCACCGACGCGCCGTCCACGCCCAGCTCGGCGAGGTGCCGTTCGAGCGACTCCGCCTTGCGGCCGCCGCCGACCGTGGCACGCAGCCCGTCCACCCGGGTGAAGTGGCCGGTCAGCCCGTAGGTGTGCACGGTCGGCACCAGCTCCTCGTGGAACCACATGGAGAGCAGGCTCTGGTTGCCCGGCCAGGTGGCCATCGCGGTCCGCGCGTCGGCGGCCAGCTCGCAGGTGGTCAACCCGCTGCGGTACGCGTCGTGGAAGATCCGGTCCAGCCGGCCGAACTCGTCGTCGTCCACGGCCTGACCGAGCACCTCGGCGTAGTACTCGGCGATCGGCCGGCGGAACCGCACCCGGTGCTCGTCGGAGGTGACCACCGGCCCGCCCACGCTGGCGAACGCCGCGTTGGTGGCCGCGACCACCAGGCTGAGGTCGTTGAGCAGGGTGCCGTTCCAGTCCCACACGAGGTGGGGGCGCGCAGGGGTCATCAGAGCACCATAGGCACCGCTCAGAGCTGCGGCGTGGTCAGGTCCCGCAGCAGCCGTTCCTCCTCCACCCGCCAGTAGCCGTGCTCCTTGCCGTCGAGCATCACCACCGGCAGCCGGTCCCCGTACTCCCGCTCCAGCCCCTCGTCGCCGGTGACGTCCCACTCGACCCACTTGTCCCCGGTGACCGCCACCACCCGGTCGAGCGCCGCCTTGGCGTCGTCGCACAGGTGGCAGCCCGGGCGGGTGACCAGGGCGAGCCGGGCGTCAGTGGACATCGGTTACCTCCGTGCGGGTGTCGGCGTTCGCCGGCGGGTCGGCCGGCGTCGCCGACCGGAGCTGGGTCTTGCGTACCTTGCCGATCGCCGAGTGCGGCAGGGCGTCGACGAACTCGACCCCGGTCGGGCACTTGAACCGGGCCAGGTTCCGCGCGCAGTGGGCAAGCAGTTCCTCGCCGGTCACCTGCCGCCCCGGTGCCGGCACCACGTACGCCCGGACAGTCTCGCCGGTCCGGGGATGCGGCACACCCAGTACGGCCGACTCGGCCACCCCGGGGTGCCCGGCGAGCACCAGCTCGACCTCGTGCGGATAGACGTTGAACCCGTTGACGAGGATCAGCTCGCCGAGCCGGTCGACCAGGAAGAGGTCGCCGTCCTCGTCGGCGTACGCGACGTCGCCGGTCCCCCACCAGCCGTCGGCGTCCGGCCCGTCCCGGCCGTCCGGCCAGTAGCCGGTGAAGACGTTGGGGCCGCGCACGACGATCTGCCCCGGGTCGGTGCCCGGCGCCGCGTCGGAGATGTCCATCTCGTCCGGGTCCTCGTCGGGGGTGGCCAGGCCGTCGCGCCAGAGGTCCGCGCCGTCGGCGCCGACCAGGCGCAACCGGACGCCGGGCAGCGGCCGACCGATCGAGCCGGCCTTGGCCACCCCGCCGACCAGGGTGGAGGTGAGCACCGGCGCGGTCTCGGTGAGGCCGTACCCGATGTGCACCGGATGGCCGGTGGCCTCGGTGAAGCGTGCCGCGATCGCCGGCTCCAGCGGCGCCGCGCCGCAGACCGCCACCCGGACGGAGGCGGTCGCCGCGCGGACTTCCGCCGCGCCGGCCCAGGCCAGAAACATCGACGGTACGCCGACCAGCACGCTGACCCGGTGCCGGGCGATCTCGTCGAGCCCCGCCGTGGGCCCCGGCTCGTCGAGCAGCACGCCGGTCGCGCCATGGTGGACGACCGCACCGAGCCCCGGGTTGAGCCCGTACGCGTGGAACAGCGGCAGGGCCAGGAGCACGGTGTCCTCCGGACCGACCACCGGCGGCTCGATCCGGCCGACCTGCTCGTGGTTGGCCAGCAGCGCGTGGTGCGAGAGCATCGCGCCCTTGGGCCGGCCCTCGGTCCCGGAGGTGTAGAGCAGCACGGCCAGGTCGGCACCGCCCCGACGCGGGCGTGTGGGCGGCTCCGGTGCGTCGTCGACCGACCGCGGCGGCGTGCCGTGCACGGCGGTGAGCGCGGGCAGCTCGGCGGCCACCTCGGCGACCAGGCTCCGGATCCGCTCGGTGCCGATCAGCACCGACGCGCCCGAGTCGGCCAGCACGTGCCGCAGCTCCGGGGCGGTGAAGCCGGGGTTGACCGGCACCGCGACCAGTCCGGCGCGCAGGGCGCCGAGCCAGCTGACCACGAAGTCGAGGGTGTTGGGCAGCGCGATCGCGACGCGTGGCGGCGTACCGCCCGGGTCGGTGGGCGGCGCGGTGGCGGTCAGCGCGTGCACGGTGGAGTCCACTGCGGCGTCCAGTTCGGACCAGCTGAGTGTCCGGTCACGCCAGTGCAGCGCGGCCCGGTCGCCGTGGTCGAGGGCCGCCCGGTGGACCCGGTCGGCGAGGTTCGGCGCGGGGTTTGCCGATGCGTCCTGCACGGTGATCGAGTCTGGCACAGCGGGCGCCGCCAGGCCACGCCCGGCGGCCGGACCGCGGTGCCGCGACAGTCCCGCCCACGGGACTGATCTCTGCGCCACCGGCGATCCGATCAGGTCCCGTCGATGGGACGGCTGACGCCATCCGTCGGCGGTTCGGCCGGGCGTACACGACCACCCGGCGGGACGGTTCATCCGAACGGGCAATCCGCCCCCGACCAGGGGATCCACCCTGGAGCGCCACGCCGCTCCAAAGTCAAGCGCACACGACGGACAACCGGTCCGCCGACGGTGCGATGGAGCGGGAAATACTTCCGCCCTGTGTAACGGACTTGCCACGCGCGGGTGACGTTGGCCCTATCATCACTCGGGTCGGCTCACCCCATTTGCCGTGAGTCGACACCCCTCAGCCCGAGGAGGCCCCCGTGCCTGTGAGCGCATTGGACCAGCACCTCAAGGGGAACTGCCGCCCGTCGGCACACCCCGGAACCGTCCTGCCCGACCGGAAGCCCGGTCGGTCCGCACCGACGACCCGCAGACCGGTCCGCCCGGCGACCGACGGGACGGGGGCGACGCGGTGACCACCTTCGGTTACGCGGAACGCCCGGTCGGCCTGACCGGTCAGACGACTCGTGCCCAGGTCAACGAGCGGCCGGCGGCCCGCGCCCCGCTGGACGAACCACACAGCGCCGCCGTGCGGGGCGACGGCACAGCGCAGCGGATACGCAACAGGCCACACCACAACGAGCCGCCACCGCGACCAGCGGTGCCCGGCGGGAACTCGAAGCCGGCCGGGGGCCGGGTCGCCGTACCGGCCCGACCGACCATGCCGGCCCAGGGCCGACGGGTCAGCGACACACCGGCGGCGACCACCGACCCGTCCGCGGGCGAGACGGCGGTGATCCCGGCGGTGCCGGCCACCACCACCCCGACCGGCTTTCCGAGCCGACCGGATCCGTCCGACCCGGCCACCGAGGTCTGGACGCTGATCGAGCGAGCCCAGGCCGGCGAGTCCGAGGCGTTCGGCCTCATCTACGACCGGTACGTGGACACCGTGTTCCGATTCGTCTACTTCCGGGTCGGCAACCGGCAGCTCGCCGAGGACCTCACCTCGGACACCTTCCTCCGCGCTCTCAAGCGGATCAGCAGCTTCACCTGGCAGGGCCGCGACCTCGGCGCCTGGCTGGTGACCATCGCCCGCAACCTGGTCGCGGACCACTTCAAGTCCGGCCGGTACCGGCTGGAGGTCACCACCGGCGACGTGCTCGACGCCGACCGGGAGGACCGGGGCCCGGAGGGCAGCCCGGAGGCCGCGGTGGTCGAGCACATCACCAACGTCGCCCTGCTCACCGCCGTGAAGCAGCTCAACCCGGAGCAGCAGGAGTGCATCGTGCTCCGGTTCCTCCAGGGCTTCTCGGTCGCCGAGACGGCCCGGGCGATGGGCAAGAACGAGGGCGCCATCAAGGCCCTCCAGTACCGGGCGGTCCGCGCGCTGGCCCGACTCCTGCCCGACGGCTTCCAGCCGTAGTTCTGTTCCGCGAGACCGATGGGCGTCGATCGACGTCCGGCAGCTCAGTCGGTCCCGCCTGGTGACAACGATCACTTTCTGTGATTTCCGCCCCGCCAGGCCCGTAACCCGTGCCCGGTCCGCGGCGTTTCTCCGGGTGCGACCGGTGGTTGCCCCGGCAGGGCCCGGGTCACCGAGGTCCGACCGGCATGCCGGACGGGGCCTCACCTCCGTGGTGTCACACTGCCGCCCGGTCGCTGGCAACGACTGCGGCCGACCGGCCGTGACCAGCGAGAGGAGGTGCCTGCGGTGGACAACATCCTCTTCTCCCGCCGGCGCGCGGAGCGCTTCGCGCAGCTTCTCGACGAGGCGAACGGCGGCCGGCGGCACCACGTCCGGTCCCGGGTGGACGGCCAGCTCGCCCCACTCGTCGCGGTGGGTCAGCGGCTCAGCGTCGATCCACCGGCGGTCGAGGTGGACCCCGACTTCCGCACCGGCCTGCGGGCGATGCTGCTCGCCACCGCCGTGCGGGAAGGGCTGGGCACCACCCCGCCGGCCGGCGAACCGGCCACCACGCGTTCCCCCAGCACCACCCGCGGTTCGCTGCTCCCGGCGGTCACCGCCCGCCGGGCCCGCGCCCGGGGCGCGATCCTGATCGGCATCGCGGCTGGCGCCATCGCCGTCTCCGGCATCTCCGCCGCCAGCGAGAACGCCGTCCCTGGCGACGCGCTGTACGGCATGAAGCGCTCGACCGAGCGGGCCCAGCTGGCCCTGACCAGCTCGGACATCAGCCGCGGTCAGCTCTTCCTGGACTTCGCCCGGACCCGGCTCGGCGAGGCCGCCGAGCTGCGCGGTGACCGGATCGGCTACAGCGCGGTCCTCGACGACATGGACGCCGACACCCGGCAGGGTGTGCGCCTGCTCACCGCCGCCGCCGTGCAGCGGGCCGAGCCGGCCAGCCTGGACACCGTCAACACCTTCGTCGCCGGTCAGCACCGAGCGGTGAGCAACCTGCTCGACGGGGCCACCCGGGCCGACCGGGAGCGCACCCGGCGTTCGCTGGTGCTGCTGGACAGCATCCGGGAACGCTCGGACACGCTGCGCGCGGCGATCGCCTGCGGCCTGCCGGCGCCGGCGGCCAGCGACGCCCTCGGCCCCGCGCCGTCCGCCTGCCCCGGCACCCGCTGACCCACCCGGGGCGGCCGGACGCGCCGGCCACTCCCGTACCGCAGGTCCGGCCGGTCGTGCCACAGTTTGCGGTCTGCCCGGCCGGTCGACCATGCTTCCCGGCTACCCTCGCTGGAGGCATCCGTCGCACCGGCGAGGAAGGGAGACGCGTGGCCCGCAGCCGCAAGGTGACGGTCAGCACCGACGTCCACGGTCACACCGCCGGCTGGGCGGAGACCGAGTTGGCTCCGACGGCCGCGCCAGACCCCACCGCGGCGGCGTTCTTCGACGTGGACAACACGATGATGCAGGGCGCGTCGATCTACTGGTTCGCTCGCGGCCTCGCCGCCCGGAACTACTTCACCAGCGCCGACCTGGCCCGGTTCGCCTGGCAGCAGCTCCGGTTCCGGTTGCTGGCCCGGGAGCACGCCGGTGACATGTCCCAGGCCAAGGAAGCAGCGCTGGCCTTCGTCGAGGGCTGGCGGGTGGACGACGTGGAACGCCTCACGGAGGAAATCTTCGACGAGCTGATGGCTCCCCGGATCTGGACCGGCACCCACCAGCTCGCCCAGCGCCACCTGGACGCCGGCCAGCGGGTCTGGCTGGTCAGCGCCGCCCCGGTGGAGATCGGTCGGGTGATCGCCGCCCGGCTCGGCCTGACCGGCGCCATCGGCACGGTGGCCGAGGTGGTGGACGGGGCGTACACCGGGCGGCTGGTGGGCGACCTGATGCACGGGCCGGCGAAGGCCGAGGCGGTCACCCAGCTCGCCGCCGTGGAGCGGCTGGACCTGGCCCGCTGCGCGGCCTACAGCGACTCGGCCAACGACCTGCCGCTGCTCTCCACCGTGGGGCGGGCGGTGGCGGTCAATCCGGACGGCACCCTGCTGCGGCAGGCGCGGCAGCGTGGCTGGGAGGTGCGGGACTTCCGTACCGGCCGCCGTGCTGTGAAGATCGCCGTACCGTCGACCGCGGCGGCCGGTCTGGTCGCCGGCGCGGTCACCGCCGGCCTGGCGTTGTCACGCCGCCGCCGCAGCGGCTGACCCGACTCCCGCTCAGGGGCCGAACGGGTCCGGCCGCCGCTCCAACAGCGTGTGCAGGGTCTGCTGGATGGTTTCCCGCACCTGGTCGGCGAGGTTGAAGACCACCAGCGGATCGTCCGCGGAGTCGGTCAGGTGCGCGGTCGGGATCGCTGGGCAGAACTGGATCAGCCACTTGCTGGGCAGCGGCACCATGCCCAGCGGCCCGAGCCACGGGAAGGTCGGCGTGACCGGGAAGTACGGCAGCTTGAGCAGCCGCGCGAGGGGCTTGATGTCGGCGAGCATCGGGTAGATCTCCTCGCCACCGACGATGGCGACCGGCACGATCGGGGTGCCGGTGCGCAGCGCCGCCGAGACGAAGCCGCCCCGGCCGAACCGTTGCAGCTTGTACCGGTCGGCGTAGAGCTTGCCGATGCCCTTGAAGCCCTCGGGGAAGACACCGACCAGATCGCCGTTACGGAGCAGCCGCTCGGCGTCCGGGTTGCAGGCCACGGTGCCACCGGTCTTGCGGGCGATCTCCGACACCACCGGCATTCGGAAGACCAGGTCCGCACCGAGCAGGCGCAGGTAGCGATGAGCGGGATGCTTGTCGTGCAGCGCCGCCGAGAGGATCAACGCGTCGAGCGCCACCGTGCCCGAGTGGTTGCCGACCGCCAGGGCGGGACCGTCGATGGGCACGTGCTCCACCCCGCTGACCTCGGTGCGGAACCAGTCCCGGTAGAGCAGCCGCAGCAGCGGGTGGAAGACCGCGTCGGTCAGCTCCGGGTCGAAGCCGAACTCGTCGACCTCGTAGTCGCCGGAGAGCCGCCGGCGCAGGAACGCGAGGCCGTTCGCGACCTTCCGGTCCCAGTGGTCGCCCGGCCGATCCGGAACGGCCGGCTCAGTGCCACCGGGGGCCGGACCCGCCGGCTCGTCCGTGGCCAGGCCGCCCGCCGGCTCATCGGTGGCCGCGGTGTCGACCTCGTCGGCCGCCGCCGGGGTCGGCGCGACCCGGGCCGTCGGTCGGTGTCCGTTGCGCCGCGCCGGCTCCGCGGCTGGCGCGGTCGTTTCCCGCGGTACGTCGAACCGCCCGAGGCCTGCTGGGTCACGCGCCTCCCCCGACCCGGTCACGACCGCTCCCGCATCGCCGAGCGGACCTGCCGGATGCCGTCCAGGACGAGTTGCTCAGCGACGGCCAGGTGATCCCGGGTGACCACGACGCCTCCGTGGTGGGCGCGGATGAAGTCGTCGAAGGCCGCTGCGGTGGAGCGGGGCGTGAAGCCGTACTCCCGCTCCAGCCGGGTGGTGTCGACCACCCGACCGTGCACGAAGAGGTCGACCTGGTCCAGGCCGTAACGGCCGAAGCCCATGCTGCGGGCCAGCGCGGCAGCGCCGGAGAGGCCCGGCTCCAGCACCGGGACGGCCACCCGACCGGCCCGCCGGATCGCCTGGGACAGGGAGAGCACCCCCGGCCCGGCGACGTTGTAGGTGCCGGGGTGATCCTCCACGATCGACCGGTGCAGCACCTCCAGCGCGTCGTCGAAGTGCAGGAACTGCAGGCGCGGATCGCGGCCGAAGACGGTGGGCACCAGCGGCTGCGCGAAGTAGCGGGTCAGCGTCGTGTCGGCGGTCGAGCCGATGAACGGCGCGAAGCGCAGCACCGTCGCGGTGACGTCGGACCGACGACGGCGAAAACCGCGTACGTATCCCTCGACGTCGAGGATGTCGCGGCCGAAACCGCCGCGTGGCACCTCGCGCGGCTCGGTCTCCTCGGTGAACACCGCCGGGTCCCGGAACGACACGCCGTACGCGGCGGTCGACGAGCGGACCACCAGCTTGCGCAGCCGGGGCGCCCGTTGGCAGGCGGCGAGCAGCTGCATGGTGCCGATGACGTTCTGTTCCTTCATGGCCGACCGGCCACCGTGCTGCGGGTCGGCGGAGCTGACCAGCGCGAGGTGCACCACCGCGTCGACGTCCAGGTCGGCGAGGAGCCCGCCGAGCGAACCGGCGTCGACGCGGATCCGTTCGACGCGGTCCAGCAGGTCGGTGAACTCGGCGCCGGGCTCGGGCGCGTCCACCCCGATGACCCGCTCGATGCGCGGGTCGGCAGCCAGCCGGGCCGCCACGTGGGCGCCCAGGTAGCGACCGACCCCGGTGACGACGACGACCCCCGGAGCACCTGAGGTGCTACCGGGGGTCATCTGACGCACCTACCCCGGCAGGAGTGATCGAGCCGGGACGACCACGGCCTGATCACCTGAGCCTCCGGAGGTCGACAGGTGGCAAGTGATGCCGGATGCCGGGCCGCAAGCCCGGCGGCGATCACTTGCCGAGACGGCGACGCTGGACGCGGGTCTTGCGCAGCAGCTTGCGGTGCTTCTTCTTAGCCATGCGCTTGCGGCGCTTCTTGACCACCGAGCCCATACGACAGCCTTTCGATACAACGTGCGGGGCGGACCGGTTGACACCACGCAGGTGGCGACGGCGACCGCTTGCGGACAACGGACCGGACCAGTCTGGGCGGCGGGGCGCACCGGTGGGGTCTCGGTCGGGCTCCAGGGTAGCCGGAGAGCGTCAGCAGGACCAACGCGCCCCCGTCGATGCCGCTTTCCGGGCGTGACCGTGGGGCCCGCAAGCTCCCGCTACGTCGCGCTCGGTGAGCGCGGCGGTGGCTCAGGCGGTCTCCTGAAAGGCACCCCGGAGATATTCGTGCACCGCGTGCTCAGGCACCCGGAACGAACGGCCGACCCGGACCGCGGTGAGCTCACCGCTGTGCACCAGGCGATAGACCGTCATCTTCGACACCCGCATCACCGTCGCCACCTCGGCAACGGTGAGGAACTTGACCTCCGACAGCCGTCCGTCGGACTGCGACCCGGCCATGGCTCACCGACCCATCCCATGCCCGGCGCGTGCCAACCCGACGGATGCTCCGGGCCGGGCCGGCGACGCGCGTGTTACCAGTACGGTAGCGGGGCGGCTGTGACCGGCGCGATCCCTTCGTACAACTGATCATGTTCTGGTTGCCGGTTCACCCGGTCCGCGCTCCCGGTATCTCCCCGCCTGCGCCGGGCGTCCGGTTGCGGCAGCCCGGCGTGGTCGTGGCTCACTCCGCGCGCAGCGCGACCACCGGGTCGAGCCGGCCGGCGCGCTGCGCGGGAACCACCCCGAAGACGATGCCCACGGCCGCCGACACGCCGAAGGCAAGCGCCAACGACCACCAGGTGATCGCCGCCGGGATCGGTGACAGCGCGTCCACCAGCAGTGCGGTACCCACGCCGAGCGCCATCCCGGTCAGCCCACCGATCGTGGTGAGCAGCACCGCCTCCAACAGGAACTGCACACCGATGTCACGGGGGCGGGCACCGACGGCCTTGCGCAGCCCGATCTCCCGTGTCCGCTCCCGGACGCTGACCAGCATGATGTTGGAGACGCCCACCCCTCCGACGAGCAGCGAGATGCCGGCGATGGCCGCCAGCACGCCGGTGAGCACACCGAGGATGTCGCCGAGCACGCCGAGGATCTGCTGCTGGGTGACCGCACTGAACTCGGTGTCCGGATGCCGGTGGCTGAGCTCGGCCACGATCCGTTCGCCCAGTTCGTCGATGCGCTCCCGGTCCGGTGCCTTCACCGCGATGCCGTCCACCCGCTGGGTGCCCCAGAGCCGCTGCGCGGCGGTCACCGGCACGTGCACCTCGTCGTCCCGGTCGACGCCGAGGCTCTGCCCGAGCGGCGCGAAGACGCCGATGACCCGGAACCGCACGCCGGCCAGCGTCACCTGCTGCCCGAGCGGGTCCCGGTCGGGGAAGAGAGCGCGGGCCACCGAGTCGCCGAGCACCGCCACCCGCCGGCTGGTGTCCACGTCCGTGCCGGTGAGGTAGCGGCCCCGGGCCAGCGACCGCGTGAACACCTCCGGCGTGGTCTCCAGTACGCCCTGCACGGTGGTGAAGTCGGAGCGGGCGCCGGCCCGCGCGGTCGCCCCGGAGGCGATGGTGACCGCCACCCGATCGGGGTCGCCGACCACCCGGGTGACCGCGTCCACGTCCTTGAGCGTGAGCGGCGAGACCACCGGCGCGGTCCCCACCTCGATCCGGCCGGGGACGACCAGCAGCAGGTTGGAGCCGAGCCCCTCGACCTGCTGCTCCACCTTCTGTTTGGTGCCGGTGCCGATGGCCACCAGCAGCACCACCGAGGCCACCCCGATGATCACCCCGAGCATGGTCAACGCACTGCGCAGCCGGTTGGCCCGTAACGCGTCCAGCGCCACCCGCCACGCCTCGGCGACCCTCACGACTCGCTTCCGTCGCCGGTCACCGCGGCGGCGTCGTCGGCCCCACGGCCGTTGGCCGGCGGGTGCGGAAGGCGCCCGGTGGCTCCGGCGGCGCCACCAGAGCCACCGGACGGGTGCCCCGGGCCGCTTCCGGACACGGACCGGGGCTCCGCGCTGGGAGCGGGGACCAGTGTCGCAGGTCGACCATGATCAACGGACAGCGGTCGATCATGCAGGTGGGTGGGGTCGTCGTCGGCCGCGCTGTCCGCCACCACCACGCCGTCGCGCATGGTGATCCGGCGGCGGGCCCGGGCCGCGACCTCCTGGTCATGGGTGACCATCACCAGCGCCACCCCGGACTCGGCGTTCAGTTGTTCCAGCAGCTCCAGCACCGCGGCGCCCGTGACGCTGTCCAGGTTGCCGGTGGGTTCGTCGGCCAGCAGCACCGTCGGCTCGGTGACCAGCGCGCGGGCGATCGCCACCCGCTGCTGCTCACCGCCCGACATCTGGTTGGGCCGGTGGTCCAGCCGGTGCCCGAGGCCGACCCGGCCGAGCATCGCCGCAGCCCGCTCCCGGCGCTGGCGGGCCGGCACGCCCCGGTAGACCAGTGGCAGCGCCACGTTCTCCACCGCCGAGGTACGCGGCAGCAGGTGGAACGCCTGGAAGACGAAGCCGATCGTCTCGTTGCGCAGGGTGGCCATCTCCGGCGGAGACAGGGCGTTGACGTCCCGGCCGCCGATCACCAGCCGGCCGCCGGTGGGCCGGTCGAGCCCGCCGAGGAGGTGCATGAGGGTGGACTTGCCCGACCCGGACGGCCCGACCAGCGCCACGTGGTCACCCGGCTGCACGACCAGCGACACGCCGCGCAGCGCTTTGACCGACACCCCGTCCAGCTGGTACGTCCGGGACACGTCCACCGCCTCGATCGCCGGCGGGGAGCCGGTCACCGCACCTCCTGGCCGTCGCGGACCTGGTCGGCACCGCGTACCACGACCCGGTCGCCGGCCTGCACACCGTCGAGGATCTGCACCAGGTCCGATCCCTGGACGCCGACGGTCACCGGTGCCCGGTCCGCCTTTCCGTCCCGGACGACCCAGACGGCGTCCCGGCCGTCGGCGGAGAACACCGCCGAGGCGGGGACGGTCACCGCGTCGGCGGCCTCGCGCACCCGCAGGTGGACGATCGCGTTCATGCCGGGGCGCGGCGTCGGGGCCAGCTCGTCCTCAGCCAGCTTTCCGGTGCCCAACGCCAGGCGGACCCGGTAGGTGACACCGCCCTGGGCGGAGTTGGTGGGGAGCACGTCGACCGAGCGGACCGTGGCGTCGTAACTGGCGCCGGTGACGGCGTCCAGCTCGACCATCGCGGTCACGCCGGCCCTGACCAGCAGCACGTCGGTCTCGTCCACCTCGGCCAGCAGCCCCAGCTGCCCGGTGTCCACCACGGTGAGCACCGGCGTGCCGGCGGTGACCCGGCCGCCCACCGCGACCGCGTCATCCACGCCCGCGGGCGGCCCGCCCTGGTTGGGGGCCAGCGCCGACGGGTCGATCCCGGCCGCCTGGGCGCCACCGGCCTGCTCGAGCAACCCGGCGAGACCACCGGCCGGGCCACCGCCGGCCCGGGTGCCGCCCGGCTGCACCACCCCGGCGATCGGGGCGCGCATGGTCAGCGCGTCGACGGTCGCCTTCGCCAGGTCGTACGCCTGCTGGGCCTGCAACCATTGCGCCGCGGAGAGCGCGCCGACGGCCGAGTTCAGCCCGCTGATCCCCCTCTGCACCGCGCGGACGGCCTGGTCGGCGGTGCGCGCGGCCGCGGTGTACTGCCGCTGGGCGGAGGTCACCTGGGTCAGCAGCGCGTCCCGCAGCTGCGGGTCGGAGATCTTCTCGGCGGCCTTGCGCGCCGCGTCGAACGCCTCGTCGGCGGCCTTGTCGGTGCCGCGCCGGCTGCCGGCCAGGTCGCCGGTGGAGACGCCCCGGCCGGCTCGCTTCGCGGCGGTGAGCGCCTCCTTCGCCTGGCGGAACCGCTGCTGCGCGGAGGGTGAATCGACCACGGCGAGCACCTGGCCCCGCTTCACCCGCTGTCCCGGCTCGACGCGGAGGCTGGCCAGGGTGCCGTCGGCGGGGGCGGTCAGGGTGGCGGCGGCGCGGGCGGTCACCGTCGCTGGTGCGTCGATCACCTCGGTGACCGGGTTGCGAGCGACCGAGGCGAGCGTGACGGCCGGCTGGTCGTCGCCGCACGAGGCGGCGGTGGTGGCGGTGAGGACGGCGACGGCGGTCAGGGCGGTGAGCAGGCGGGGCCGCGTGACGTGGGTAGGCCGCGGCGACTGGGTGCGGCGCACCCATCGATCGTACGGCTCACCGCCACGACCCCCACGGGCCGTCAGGCGGCGGCGGCGCGGACGTACGCCACGCACTCGTCGTGCAACGTCGACCACTGCTCGCCGAACGCCTGCTCGGCGGCGTCCTCGAACGCCTTGCGCCCGTGCACCACGGCCTCGAAGAAGGCGAGCAGCCGCTGCGGCCCGTACCGGTCGACGAGATGCCGGACGGCCAGGTAGCCGACGCCGTAGCTGCCACCGACCCGGTCCGCGGAGGCGTCGTCGGCGGGGGTGATGCCCTCCAGCCGGCCGTCCCAGCTGCTCCGGACCAGCTTGCGCACCTGGGCGAGTCCCTCGTACCGGTCGACCGGCTGGCCACCGGCGCCCGCGTACTCGGCCAGCCCCTCCACCAGCCACCAGGTCGTCTTGCCCGGGTAGCCGCGCTCCGGCAGCGACGCGGCGTGGGTCAGCTCGTGCCGCAGCAGGTCGTCGGCGCCGCTACTCGGCAGCCCGTCGGCGTTTAGCACCACCTCGTGGTGTCCGCCGCCCACCGTCACCGCGTAGCCGCCGGTCCACTGTGGCCGGCCTCCGCCGTACCAGCTCTGCCACTCGCTGCGCCCGGCGTAGAAGATCCGGTACCGGTCCGGTGGCGACCCGGTCACCACGTACCCGTCGGCGACCGTGGCCGCCGCCTCGGCCTGCGCGAGCAGGCCGGGCAACCTGCCGCGCAGCGCCGGGGTGGTGGCCACGATGGTCCGCGGGCCGATCGCCACGGCCAGGTCACTGATCTCCCAGGGTCGGGTGCCGGTCTCCGCCGACTTGGACTCCTCCATGGCGACCAGCAGGGGCTGGGCGCCGTTCTCCCGCCAGCGGGTGCCGATCAGCACCGGGCTGGGGCGGCAGCCGGGAACCACGAAGCAGTACTGGAAGCGCACCAGCAGCCGCCACTCACCCGGTTTGCCGACGACCGGTGCCGGCAGGCCGCTCGGTTCGGCCCGCCACACGGTGACCTTGAGCGCGCGCAGCGCGGCGAAGCGGCGGCGCAGGTCGGTCTGCGCCGCGGGCTCGGCGACGGCGAGGAAGCCGGCCCGGTCCCCGCCGAGCAGCGCGGTGGACTGCCGTCTGAGCTGGTCGGTCATCCGGTCGCCCAGTCCTCGGGCGACCGCGGTGGCGGGATCGTCGGGAGCCGACGTGCCGACCCGGCCGACGACGGCCCGGTCCCCGGACTCGCGCACCACGCCGACCAGCAGCACCGTCGGCAGGCCGCAGCCCAGCAGGAGGACTAACACCACGAGCGCCGTCCACAGTGGCCAGAGCCGTCGCAGTGATGGCTGATGCACCCCGTCGGTCACCCGGCGAAGGGTACGCGAGCGCGCGGCCAGGAACGGAACGAGACGTCGAGGCCGACGACCAGTTGATGGTACGAGCGGTCCACCCCTCGGGACAGGCCGAAGCCGCCCGCGGCCTTCAGCGACACGGTCTGCTGGTTGAGGCCGACCTAGGCACTGATGCACACCGCCAGGAACCCGAGCAGCTCATCCGCGGTGCGCTGCGGTCGGTCGGCGTGCGGGTAGTGCCCGGACTCCTCGATCATCCGGGCCTCGGCGGTGCGGAACAGCCGGCGGGCCGCGCGCGCCTCCGCACCGGGGTCGGGAAAGTCCGGGTCCTTGGCGCCCATCAGCACCAGCACCGGTTGCCGGACCTGTGGGGCGCGGGCGGTCCAGTGCGGCTCGACCGGCGCGACCACCCGACGCGCCGCGGCCATCCGGCCGGGCTCGCGCAGGTTGGCCACCATCGATCGGCGGTACGCCACGTCGTCGGCGGGCCGGTGCACCGGGAAGAGCGTCTTGTGGAACATCCCGAACAGTCGAGGGCTGCGCAGCACCACCGCCAGCGCCACCCGCATCCCCGGGTTGGGCTTCTGCTGACCGACGAACGCGCCGATCTGCACGATGCCGGAGACCAGCTCGGGCGCGTCGGTCGCGGCGAAGACCACCGCCGCCGCGCTGGACGAGCTGCCGACCAGCACCGCCGGCCCGGCGCCGAGGTCGTGGACCACGGCCAGCAGGTCGGCGCCGACCTCGGCCGGGGCGTACGTGGGCCAGCCGACGCTGGACTCGCCGTGCCCCCGAACGTCGACCGAGGCGACCCGGTGGCCGGCCGCGACCAGCAGCGGCGCCAGGTGCCGGAAGCTCGCCCGGTTCTCGCCCATGCCGTGCGAGAGGACGACCAACGGGCCCTCGCCGTGCACCTCGTACGCGATGTGGCCGCCGTCCCGCCGCACCTGGCTGGTTGTCATAGCCGTAGCTAACCCTATTAGCCACGACCGTCGACCCGGATACGCGTGCGGACTACTTCTTCGAGATCAGGGCCCGGCCGAAGAAGACCAGGTTGGCCGGGCGCTCGGCGAGCCGGCGCATCAGGTAGCCGTACCACTCGTCGCCGTACGGGACGTAGGTGCGCACGGTGTAGCCCTCACCGGCCAGCCGGGCCTGCTCCTCGGGGCGGATGCCGTAGAGCATCTGGAACTCGAAGCGCTCCGGCCCCCGGTCGAACCACCGGGCCCGGTCCTCGCCGATGGCGATCATGCGGGGGTCGTGGGTGGCCAGCATCGGGTAGCCGTCGCCGGACATCAGGATGTTCATGCAGCGGACGTAGGACTTGTCCACCTCGCGGGCCGACTGGTACGCCACCGACTCCGGCTCCTTGTAGGCGCCCTTGCACAGCCGCACCCGCGACCCGGCCGAGGACAGCTCCCGGCAGTCCGACTCGGTGCGCCGCAGGTACGCCTGGAGCACCGCGCCCGTCGACGGGAAGTCCTTGCGCAGCTTCTCCAGCACCTCCAACGTCGAGTCGGTGGTGGTGTGGTCCTCCATGTCCAGGGTGACCGTGGTGCCCGCCGCGTCGGCGGCCGCGCAGATCGCCCGCGCGTTGTCGTACGCCAACTGCTCGTCGATCATCTGGCCGAGGGCGGAGAGCTTCACGCTCACCTCGGCGGCCGGGGTCAGCCCGGCGGCGCCGAGCATCTTCAGCAGCTTCAGGTATTCGTCCCGGGTGGCGGTGGCCTGCTCGGGACGGACGGTGTCCTCACCGAGGTGGTCGAGGGTGACCGCCAGGCCGTCGTCGACGAGGCCGCGGGTCGCGCGCAACGCGTCGTCGGTGGCGGCGCCGGCGACGAACCGGCGGACGACGTCCCGGGTGAACGGGGCGGTCGCGACGAGCCGCTCGACCTGGGATGACCGGGAGGCGGCGAGGATGACGGAACGGAGCATGAGCCGAGCCTAACGCCCCTGCCAGAGCCCCCGCCGAGGGGCGGCCGGGGCTGCGGCGGTGGCGTCGATCGGCTACAACGATGCCGTGGACCAACGCCCCCGCCGCCGGCTCCGGTCGGCCTCCGTGCAGCTCGGCGCGCTCACCGCACTCGCGCTCGCCCTCTCCGGCTGCAACATGACCTCGGACGACGATGATGACGACGACTGCGCCCTCGGGCCGGTCGGCGGCGGCGACACGGTCGCGCTCGCGATGCGGGTCGCCGACCCGGGCGTCGGCCGCGCCGCCCCCGAGCCGACGGCCGCGGCCCTGCCCGAGCGCGGCGGGTTCGGCACCCACCTCGCCGCCTGCGGCGGCTGAGGTGCGCCGCGAGCAGGTCACGCCACGACCCGACTGGGACGCCACCATCCGGGCTCAGGGGCTGGTCTACGTCGACACCGAACTGCCCGACGGCGGCGTCATGTCGTACTGGGACGAGACCGCCGCGTACGCCTTCGACCTGGATGAGGTGCTGCGGCTGGAGGAGGCCACCGAGGAGCTGCACCGGATGTCGGTGGTTGCCGCCGAGCAGGTGGTGGCCCAGCACCGGTACGCCGAGTTCGGCATCCCGGAGTGGGCGGCCGAGGCGGTGGCCCGTTCGCTGCGCGAGGCGCCGCCCACCCTCTACGGGCGGTTCGACCTCGCCTACGACGGCGTCTGGCCGCCGAAGCTGCTGGAGTACAACGCGGACACCCCGACCGCGCTGGTCGAGGCGAGCATCATCCAGTGGTACTGGCTGGAGCAGACCCGGCCGGAGCTGGACCAGTGGAACAGCCTGCACGAGCGGCTGGTCGGCGCCTGGGCGAAGATCGGGGCCGGGCTGCACGACCCCCGGGTGCACGTGCTCTGGTCGAACGAGGAGGAGTCGGGCGAGGACCACATGACCGCCGGCTACCTGGCCGAGACCGCCCGGCAGGCCGGCCTGACCGTGGAGCTACAGCCCATCCAGGAGATCGGCTGGGACGGCCGGCGCTTCGTCGACTCCACCGGCCGCCCGGTGACCACCTGCTTCAAGCTCTACCCGTGGGAGTGGATGCTGGCCGAGCCGTACGGGCCGCCCGCGCTGGCCCCGGGCACCCCGACCACCTGGATCGAGCCGGCCTGGAAGCTGCTGCTGTCCAACAAGGCGCTGCTCGCGGTCCTGTGGGAGCTGTACCCCGGCCACGAGTACCTGCTGCCGGCGTACCTCGACTCGCCGCGTGACATGCCGGAGTACGTGGCCAAGCCGCTGCTGGGCCGGGAGGGCGGCTCGGTACGCATCGTCACCGCCGAGCAGGAGATCACCAACCCGGGGATCTACGGCGACGAGGGCTGGTGCTACCAGGAATTCCGGGCGTTGCCGCAGTTCGACGGCAACCGGATGGTGTTGGGCAGCTGGATCGTCGACCGCGAATCGGCGGGCGTGGGGGTGCGGGAGAGCGCGAGTCTGATCACCGACGGCTACGCGCGGTTTCTGCCGCACTACATCGACGCGCCGCGCACCCCGTGAGTCGTCTACGGTTGGGGGCGTGAACTTCGACGCGTACGCCCGGACCGGCGTTGACCTGGTCAACGCCCGCCTGGACGACCTCGACGACCTGCGGGCCCTCTTCCCCGACGAAAACGCCTGGATGCGCGACGAGGTCGCGGAACGGGATGTCGCGATTTTCCGGCGGGCACAGAAGCGGTTGCGCGACGTCTTCGAGTACGGCACTTCGGGGCGGGACGCCCACGCGGTGACGGAGCTGAACGCGCTGCTCGAGGCGTTCCCGGTCCAGCCGCGCATCTCCGGGCACGACTCCAGCGACTGGCACATGCACGTGACCAGCCGGGGCGCTTCGGTCAGCGCCGAATACCTGGCCGGCGCGGTCTGGGGGCTGTCGGTCTGGCTCTGCGAGTACGGCAGCGCCCGGTTCGGCGTCTGCGCCGACGAGCGGTGCGGCAACGTCTACCTGGACACCTCGTCCAACTGCTGCCGGCGGTTCTGCTCCGAGCGCTGCGCCACCCGCTCGCACGTGGCGGCGCACCGGGCCCGCAAGCGGGCCGCGGTCGGCGAGCAGCTGACGGTCGCCGCGCAGCCGACGGCGGGCGCCGACTCGCTCACCCCGGTCAGCTGACGTCGTCCCGGTCGACGCCCTGACGTCCCCGTCGGGGGTCAGGCGTCGACCGGAGACGGCGCGGTCAGGTGCTGGCGGGCGAACTCCAACGCGGCGCGCAGGTCCGCCTCGCGCACCGCCCGGCTCTTCGCGCCCCGGGTCGCCACCTCCACCGCCACTGCTCCGGAGAAGCCCCGCCCGGCCAGCGAGGAGAGCAGCTCCCCGCAGGGTTGGGTGCCGCGCCCGGGCACCAGGTGCTCGTCGCGACCCTCACCGGTGCCGTCGCCGAGGTGCACGTGGGCCAGCCCGGCGCCCATCCGGTCGGCCATCTCCAGCGGGTCGCTGTGCGAGGCCGCGCAGTGCGACAGATCCAGGGTGTACGACGGGTACCCGGTGTCGGTCGGATCCCAGCCGGGCACGTACGGGACGAACCGCCGGCCCGCCATCCGCACCGGGTACATGTTCTCCACCGCGAAGCGCAGCCCGGTGAACCGGTCCTCCACCTCGGCGAGCCCCTCGGTGAACCGGCGCGCGTAGTCGCGCTGCCAGGTGAACGGTGGGTGCACCACGACGGTCGGTGCCTCCAGCGTTTCGGCCAGCTCGGCGGCCTTGCGCAGCCGCTCCCATGGGTCGGGGCTCCACACCCTCTGGGTGACCAGCAGGCAGGGTGCGTGCACCGAGAGCACCGGCACGTCGTAGTGGGCGGAGAGACCGCGCAGCGCGCCCGCGTCCTGACTGACGACGTCGGTCCAGACCATCACCTCGACCCCGTCGTAGCCGAGCGCCGCGGCCAGCTGGAACGCCGCCGCGGTCGGCTCGGGGAAGACCGACGAGCTGGACAGGAGCACCGGAACGCGGGAAGTCACATCAGCCAGGGTAGCCCGGCTGCGCCGTCGCCATCGTGACGAGCGCCGGCAAACCACCCGTTACCGCCCGCCCCGGTCACATCGGTGCGAGTTGATCGAGCCGGCGGAGGATGACCCCCTCGCGCAGCGCCCAGGGGCAGATGTCCAACGACTCCAGATCCAGACGGCGCATGACCGCCTCGGCGACCACCGCGCCGGCCAGCAACTGATGGGCCCGGCCCGTACTGACCCCTTCTAGCTCCATCAGTTGGGCCGGCGGGATGTGCCGGATGAAGCCGATGACCTGCCGCAACCCGGCGCGGGTCAGGCTGCGCCGCGCCCAGAGCCCGGCCCCGGACGGCGCCGCCCCGGCCAGCCGGGCAAGGGTGCGGAACGTCTTCGAGGTGCCCACCGCCCGGTCCCAGCCGACGCCGGTCATCTGGTCGACCACCTTGTCCAGCCGGCCGTCCACGTACTCCCGCAGCTTGTCGACGGCCTCCGCGGACGGCGGCGCCGCGCTCGCCGGGTCGACCTGCAACCGCTCCCGGGTCAGTCGGCCGGCGCCGAGTGGCAGCGAGACCGCGACGGTCGGGTCCTCGTCGATCCCGGCGGCGATCTCCAGCGAGCCGCCGCCGATGTCCAGCACCAGCAGCCGACCGGCCGACCAGCCGAACCAGCGCCGCACCGCCAGGAAGGTCATCCGCGCCTCGTCCGCCCCGGAGAGCACCGCCAGCCGTACGCCGGTCTCGTCGCGGACCCGCGCCAGCACCTCGGCGGCGTTGGTGGCGTCACGCACCGCGGAGGTGGCGAACGCGATCAGGTCGTCGGCCTCCAGCCCGGCGGCCGCCGCCTTCGACATGCCGACCGCCTTGACCAGACCGTCCGCGCCCGCGTCGGTCAACGCTCCGTCGGGGCCGATCTGCTCGGCCAGCCGGAGCACCACCTTCTCCGAGTGCGCCGGCCACGGGTGCGCGCCGTGGTGCGCGTCCACCACCAACAGGTGCACCGTGTTGGATCCGACGTCGAGGACACCCAGTCGCATGGTGAAGACCCTAGGTGCAAGACGTTTGCGCGGCTCGCCGGCCCGCAGAGGGGACCGCGCGTACGCTGGGCCGGGTGACGATGGAGCTCCGCGTAGTGGTGGACGATCCGGGTGACCCGCGCAGCCGCGAGGTGCCGCTGGACTTTCCCCGGGAGTGGATCGAGTTCGCCGACCCCGCGGACGAGGCCCACCTGATCCGGGCCGACCTGACCTGGTTGCTCTCCCGCTGGACCTGCATCTTCGGCCGGGGCTGCCACGGCATCATCGCCGGCCGGTCCGCCGACGGCTGCTGCTCGCACGGGGCGTTCTTCACCGACTCGGACGACGAGAAGCGGGTCCGCAACGCCGTCAAAACGCTCACCCCGTCGACCTGGCAGCACTTCCGGCGAGGGTTCAAGAACTGGACCGACAACGACACCATCGACGGCAAGAACCCGGCCCGCCGGACCGCGACCCAGGGTCCCGACGGTCCGTGCGTCTTCCTCAACGACGCCGATTTCGCTGGCGGGGGTGGCTGCGCGCTGCACGCCCAGGCGCTGCGCGACGGCGTGCACCCGTTGGAGTACAAGCCGGACGTCTGCTGGCAGCTGCCGATCCGACGGGACCAGGACTGGGTCAAGCGTCCGGACAACAGCAAGGTGCTGGTCTCCACCCTGTCCGAGTTCGACCGGCGGGGCTGGGGTGCCGGCGGGCACGACCTGGACTGGTGGTGCACCTCCTCGACGGACGCGCACGTCGGCGCCGAGCCGATGTACCTGTCGTACGGGCCCGAGTTGACGGCGCTGATTGGCGCGGCCGCGTACGAGCGGCTGGCCGAGCTGTGCGCGGCCCGAACGAAGCAGGGCCTGGTCGCCCCGCACCCCGCCGACGAGGTCTGACCGGCATCGCCCTGGACGTGGCTGGTCTGGCGTCCGTACCCCGTGGGCCCTGTCGACCTGCCCCAGATGTGGGGCTGACCGCGCGTCGCGCCGCGGGCCCGTCAAGCCTCACCGAGAGCCGCGCGGTTGGTGGCTGCCGGGCGGCTCTCGGGGGGTTGGGCGGTCCCACATCTGGGGCAGCTCTACAGGTGGGGAGGGTGATCTCCCCGGCCGGTCTGGCCCCACCGAGCGCGGGCCCTTTCGGGTACGCCGATCACGGCTCGAACTTGTAGCCCAGGCCCCGGACGGTGACGATGAAGCGCGGCGCGGACGGCTCCGGCTCGATCTTGGAGCGCAGCCGCTTGACGTGCACGTCCAGCGTCTTGGTGTCACCGACGTAGTCGGCGCCCCAGACCCGGTCGATGAGCTGACCCCGGGTCAGCACCCGGCCGGCGTTGCGGAGCAGCAGCTCCAGCAGCTCGAACTCCTTGAGCGGCAGCTGCACGGCACCACCGTCGACGGTCACCACGTGCCGCTCGATGTCCATCCGCACCGGCCCGGCGGCCAGGGTGGGGGCACCCGAGTCGGCCACCTCCGGGCTCTGCCGGCGCAGCACCGCCCGGATCCGGGCCACCAGCTCGCGGGGCGAGTACGGCTTGGTGACGTAGTCGTCGGCGCCGATCTCCAGGCCGACGACCTTGTCGATCTCGCTGTCGCGGGCGGTGACCATGATGATCGGAACGGCCGACCGCTGCCGGAGCTGGCGGCAGACCTCGGTCCCCGACATCTCCGGCAACATCAGGTCGAGCAGCACGATGTCGGCGCCGGTTCGGTCGAACTCGGTGAGGGCGTCGGTGCCGGTCGCGGCGACCGAAACCTCAAAGCCCTCCTTGCGGAGCATGTACGACAGGGCGTCGGAGAACGACTCCTCGTCCTCGACCACCAGAACGCGGCTCAACGGGGATTTCCTTTCCATTGCTGTCAGACCTGCCGTAGCTCGGCCGGACCGGCCTCGATCCCAGCCGGCGGCAGTGTCGCCAGCAGGTCGTCCGGTGGACGGGCGGGCAGCCGGAGGGTGAACGTCGATCCACCACCAAGAGTGCTCGACACCTCCACCCGTCCGCCATGGTTGCTCGCGATGTGTTTGACGATGGCCAGGCCGAGCCCGGTGCCGCCGGTGGCACGCGAGCGGGCCTGGTCGGCCCGGTAGAACCGCTCGAAGATCCGGTCCACGTCCGTCGGGGCGATGCCGATGCCCTGGTCGGCGACGGCGATCTCGATGTGCTCGTCGTCGCCGTGGATGGCGACCTGGACCGTGGTGTCCGCACCCGAGTAGTTGATGGCGTTCTCCACCAGATTCGCCACCGCGGTGGCGAGTTGGGTGTCGCTGCCGTACGCGGTGAGGCCGCGCTCCCCGGTCACCGACACCTCGACGCCCCGGGCGGAGGCCGTGGTGCGGGTCCGGTCGACCACCTCGGCGATCACCCAGTCCAGCGCCACCGGTTCCGCCGGCGGCTGCGGCTCGGCGCCCTGCAACCGGGTCAGCTCCAGCAACTCCTGCACCAGCCGACCCAGCCGGGTCGACTCGTGCTGGATCCGTTCGGCGAACCGGCGGGCGGCGACCAGGTCCTCGGAGAGGTCGGGTGCCGCGGCCTCGGCCGGCTCGGTGGCGTCGAGCAACGCCTCGGCAAGCAGTTGAAGCGCCCCGATCGGTGTCTTGAGCTCGTGGCTCACGTTGGCCACGAAGTCACGTCGCACCCGCGTCAGTCGGTGCGACTCGGTCACGTCGACCGCCTCCACGGCGATGAAGCCGTTGCCGAGACCCATCGCCCGCAGGTGCACGCCGAGCGGGTTCTCCCCGGCGCTGTCGCGACCCCGGGGCAGGTCCAGTTCGATCTCGCGCCGCACCCCGGTGCGCCGCACCTGGCCAGCGAGGGTACGGATCAGCGGGTGTGCGGCTATCGAGCCCGGGGTGCTGCCGGTGCGCAGCAGACCCATCGCGCGGGCGGCCGGGTTGATCAGCACGGGCACGTCGTCGTTGTCCAGCACCACGACACCGGCCCGGAGCGAGTCGATCGTCCGGCGGCCGAGCCCGGTCTGCTGCTCGTCGGCTATCGCGGGCCTCCCCCTGCTCCAGCGGGAGCCTGCGCCCCCCGTCGACGTGGAGAGGCCCTCCCGCGCCGGCAGGAACCGGGACAGCAGGAAACCGGCGGCCAACCCGGCCACCAACGCCACGGCCACCACGACCGCCACCGCCCACTCCACCCGGCGATCGTAGGGTCATTGTTAACCTGGCTACCACACAGACCGGGACGAACCACCCTCACTTTCGCGAATGTTCACCCCCGCGTCTGGCGTCGTTCACCGGGGTTCATCAACGGTCCGCCCGCGCCACCTACCGTTGGCGGCGCACCTGCTCAACCCCTGCGCCGACACCCGTCGGCGGCGACCGACCACAGGACGTGATGATGCGCGACGAGTTCCGGGCCGATCTCCAGATCGTCAGCCAACTACTGGTGGACATGGCGGAGGGCGTCCGCGCCGCCATGCGCCAGGCCACCCGGGCCCTGCTCACCGCCGACCGGCAGGCCGCCGAGACGGTCATCGAGCGGGACGCCGAGATCGACGACCTCTACCGGCACGTCGAGGAGAGGGTCTGTGACCTGCTCGCCCGGCAGGCGCCGGTCGCCTCCGACCTGCGAGCCATGATCACCGCACTGCACGTGGCCGCCGACCTGGAGCGGATGGGCGACCTCGCCGACCACGTGGCGAAGACCGCGCTGCGCCGGCACCCCTCGCCCGCCGTACCGGCGGAGCTGCGGACGATCTTCACCGAGATGTCGGACATCGCCGACCGGATGGCGGTGAAGATCGGCTCGGTGCTGGCGAAGCCCGACGCCGACCTCGCCGGCGAGCTGGACCGCGACGACGACGCGATGGACGAGCTGCACAAGAACCTGTTCGCCATGCTGCTCGGCGACGACTGGCCGTACGGGGTGGAGACCGCTATCGACGCCACGTTGCTCGGCCGCTTCTACGAGCGCTTCGCCGACCACGCGGTCAACGCCGGTGAGCACGTGGTCTACCTGATCACCGGGGAGAGCGCCCCCACCGCCAGCTGACGTGCAAGGAAGGGCCCCTTGTTATCGCTTTTCGCATAACAAGGGGCCCTTGCTAACGTCTCAGCGGCCCTGGTTGGCGACCGCGGCGGCGGCCGCCTTGGCGGCCGTCGGGTCGAGGTAGGTGCCGCCCAGGGTGAGCGGGCGCAGCTGCGGGTCGAGGTCGTAGCGCAGCGGTATGCCGGTCGGGATGTTCAGCTTGGCGATCGCCTCGTCGGAGATCTGGTCGAGGTGCTTGACCAGGGCCCGCAGCGAGTTGCCGTGCGCGGCCACCAGCACCGTCCGGCCGGCCAGGACGTCCGGCACGATCGAGTCGTACCAGTAGGGCAGCATCCGCTCGACGACGTCCTTGAGGCACTCGGTGCGCGGCATCAGCTCGGTCGGCAGCAGCGCGTACCGCGGATCGCCCACCTGCGACCACTCGTCGTCGGCGGCGATCGGCGGCGGTGGGGTGTCGTACGACCGGCGCCAGAGCATGAACTGCTCCTCGCCGTACTCGTCCAGGGTCTGCTTCTTGTTCTTGCCCTGCAGGGCGCCGTAGTGCCGCTCGTTGAGCCGCCAGGACCGGCGCACCGCGATCCAGTGCCGGTCGGCGGCGTTCAGCGCCAGCTCGGCGGTGCGGATCGCCCGGCGCATCACGCTGGTGTGCACGACGTCCGGCAGCAGGCTGTGCTCGCGCATCAGCTCGCCGCCGCGCCGCGCCTCACCCTCGCCCTTCTCGGTCAGGTCGACGTCCACCCAGCCGGTGAAGAGGTTCTTGGCGTTCCAGTCGCTCTCGCCGTGCCGCAGCAGGACCAGCGTCCCGACGGTGGGCCCCTCGCTCGCAGTCATGCGGATCATCCTGCCTCAACCGCTGCCGGGACACGCGGGCACCCGTCGTGACGACCACCACGTGAAAAAGCTGGTGACCAGCGACTCCGCGCCCGACTAGGTTGTAAGGCGCTCAAGTCACATCGGTCATTACTTGCAAGCGGGGGCACCACGTGCGGACGATGCGGAGCTGGTTCCGGGATACCACCGGCGGCCTGCCAACCACTTTCTGGTACCTGTGGACCGGCACGCTGATCAATCGGCTCGGCTCGTTCGTCCTCGTCTTCCTCGCCATCTACCTCACCCAGGAGCGCGGTTTCTCCGCCTCCCAGGCGGGCCTGGTGCTCGGGCTGTGGGGCGTCGGCGGCGCGGTCGGCACCACCGCTGGCGGCACCCTGGCCGACCGGTGGGGCCGGCGACCGACGTTGCTCACCGCGCACGTGGGCGCGGCCGCGATGATGCTCGGCCTCGGGCTGGCCAAGGACCTCTGGGCCGTGGCGTTGGGCGCGCTGCTGCTCGGCTTGTTCGCCGAGGCGGCCCGGCCCGCGTTCGGGGCCATGATGATCGATGTGGTGCCGGCGAAGGACCGGTTGCGCGCCTTCTCGCTCAACTACTGGGCGATCAACCTGGGCTTCGCCTGCGCCGCCGTCCTCGCCGGCCTCGCGGCGCAGGCCGACTACCTGCTGCTCTTCGTGGTCGACGCGGCCACCATGCTGATCACCGCGCTGATCATCTTCACCCGGGTGCCGGAGACCCGGCAGAGCGGCCGTGCGGCCACCGCGGCGAAGGCCCCGCGCGGCGCCCTGCGGACGATCCTCAGCGACCGGGTCTACCTCGGCTTCGTGGCGCTGAACCTGTTGGCCGCCCTGGTGTTCCTCCAGCACATCTCGATGCTGCCGATCGCCATGAGCGACGACGGCCTCAGCCCCGCCACCTACGGCTCGGTGATCGCGCTCAACGGCGTCCTGATCGTGATCGGCCAGCTCTTCGTGCCCCGACTGATCCGGGGCCGGAGCCGCTCGCACGTGCTCGCGCTGGCCGCCGTGGTGATGGGTGCCGGGTTCGGGCTGACCGCGTTCGCCGGCACCGTCTGGCTCTACGGGCTGACCGTGCTGATCTGGACGGTCGGCGAGATGCTGAACTCGCCGTCCAACTCCACCCTGATCGCCGAGCTCTCCCCGGCCGAGCTGCGCGGGCGCTACCAGGGCGTGTTCTCCCTCTCGTGGCAGATCGCCGGTGCCTGTGCGCCGATCCTCGGCGGCCTGGTGCGCGAGCATGCCGCCAACGCCACGCTCTGGCTCGCCTGTGCCGCGATCGGCGTCGTGACCGCGGTGGCACACCTGGTGTCCGGCCCGGCCCGGGAGCGACGCGCCGCCACCCTGCGCCGCACCGGCGAGGCGCTGGCACCGATCAGCGCCACCCCGCCGCCCGCGGCGCAACCCGCTGAGGCGGCGACCGTCTGACCGGCGGACCGATCGCTGTGACGAAGAGCCCATGATCAGGTAATCGGGTAGCGGGACCCGGGTCGATTTCCTACCGTTCAGAGGAAACAGTTAGGAAACCGAACTGTCGGGAGGTCGAGTGCACGCCCTGCGGCACTGGTGGCACGACACCGCGGGTGGGCTTCCCGCCACCTTCTGGTACCTCTGGGCCGGCCTGCTCATCAACCGAGCGGGCGCGTTCGCCATGCTCTTTCTGTCGCTGTACCTCACCGACGCGCGAGGGGCCAGCGAGGCGCTGGCCGGCACGGTGGTCGGCGCGTACGGGGCCGGCGGGGCGGCCGGCGTGCTGCTCGGCGGGGTGCTGGCCGACCGGTGGGGCCGTCGGTCCACCCTGCTCGCCGCGCACCTGGTCACCGCCGTCCTGATGGTGGCGCTGGCCTTCAGTCGACCCCTGCTGTTGATCGCGGTGCTCTCGGCACTGGTCGGCGTGGTGCACTCCATGCCGAGCCCGGCCTTCGTCGCGGCGATCGTGGACGTGGTGCCCGCGCAGCGCCGCTCACGCGCATTCAACCTCCAGTTCTGGGCGTTCAACCTGGGCATGGCGGTCGCCTCGGTGCTCGCCGGGGTGCTGGCCGAGGCGAGCTTCACCGCGCTGTTCCTGGTCGACGCGGCCGCCACCCTCACCGCCGCCGCCGTGATCGGCTGGAAGGTGCCGGAAACCCTGCGGCCCAGTGCGACGACGCCGACCGCACCGCCTGCGGAGCGCTCCGTCCGGTCCCGGGGACCGGGTCTGCACACCGCGCTCACCGACCGGACCTTCCTGGTCTTCGTCGGGCTCACGTTCGTGCTGGCCGTGCTCACCCTGCAGACCCAGACGATCATGCCGCTGGCCATGCGCGCGGACGGCCTGGGCCCCTCGGCGTACGGGCTGGTCGTGGCGCTCGGCGGCGCGCTGATCGTGCTCGGGCAACTGTTCGTACCCCGGCTGATCGACCGGCACCGCAAGGACGTCGTGCTGGCGGCCTCGACCGCCCTGCTCGCGGTCGGCTTCGGCGTACTCGCGGTCGCCGACGAGCTGGCCGTCTACCTGGGCGCCGCGGTCGTCTGGACGGTCGGCTCGATGCTCGCCGCCCCGCCCAACGCGCAGATCAACGCGGATCTGGCACCGCCGCAACTGCGCGCGCGGTACCAGTCGGTCTTCTACCTGACGTTCCCCGCCGCGGCGTTCGTCGCACCCACGCTCGGCGGGGTGAGCCTCCAGTACCTCGGCGACCGGCACTGGCTGATCGTGGGTGGGCTCGGCCTCCTGGCCGCGTTCGGGCATCTGCTGGCCGGGCCGTCCCGGGAGCGGCACGTCGCCGCGCTACGCCGGGCCGCCGACCGGGAGCCGACACCGCCCGGGGACCGCGTGCCGGCCGCCTGATCGGGCCGAACCCGCCACGGGGTACGACACACGCAAAGCGCCCACCACGACCAAAGGTCGTGGTGGGCGCCCGCCGGCGGGGCCGGCGGCGGCGGGCAACACTCACCCCCGTAAGCGTCGCCCGCTCGCGCCGCCGGTCCAAACAGGTGGGCACCGTCCCCCAACGGTTGATCCACCCGTCCCCTCGCGCCTCGCCTGGTGCGCGGATCTGATCGATCCGCCGCTCCCCCGAACGTTTCCAAGCGTGGCGCGGTGCAATAAAGTTAGTTCGCCCGGATTCTGGATTCAACCCAGACCACTGTCTTGCCGGTCACAACCGGCGAGTATCCGCAGTTCGGGCCTCGGTCTGTGGCAACAGCCGCATACCCCTCGCGCATTCCCGCAAACACCTCAACCGTCCTCCCGATCGGGTGATTCGGTCCGGAAGAAGTTGCTCTGCCGGCCGTCCCGCATCTGCTCCTGGTAGATCAGGTTCAGCCGACGCAGGTCGAAGGTGTGGAACCAGGCATCCCAGGTGATCTCACGGATCCGGCTGCTCTCCCGGTAACCGGGGATGTTGAAGGTCAGAACCCCCGCCCGGCCCTCCCGCTCGGTGCCGGCGATGGTCGCCGGCTTCGCCCCGCGCTCGCGTGCCCAGCGCTGGATCACCTCGTGGTTCGCGGTGATCAGGCTCCGTCCCGGGCGCTCCGGCCGGTCCGCGATCGACGAGATCACCTGCGAGCTGCGAACCGACCGTCCGGTGCCCCGACCGGTCCGGATCCCGCCAGCCGCCGTACCGCCGCCGGCCGGCCGGGCCGTCGCAGCACGCTTGGCGGGCGCCGCCCGCTTCGCCGCCGACGGCCGCGCCGGGGCCTTCTTGGCCGGAGCCTTCCGCGCGGGGGCGGTCCCGGCCGTCGTCGCCTTCCGGGCCGTCGTCGCCTTACGCGCGGCCGTCGTCTTGCGGGCGGCCGCCGTCTTGCGGGCGGTCGTCGACTTCGCCGCGGTCGTCTTCTTCGCCGGCGCCGTCGTCCTCTTCGCGGCCGTCGTCTTCTTGGCGGCCGCCGTCGTTCTCTTCGCGGCCGTCGTCTTCTTGGCGGCCGCCGTCGTTCTCTTCGCGGCCGTCGCCTTCTTGGCGGCCGCCGTCGTTTTCTTCGCGGCCGTCGTCTTCTTGGCCGCGGCCCGCTTCGCGGGGGCGCTCTTGTTCGCCGGCGCGGCCTTCGCGCGGCTCGGCGCCGCCCGCGCCGCCGACTTCTTCGTCGCGGCGGCACGACCCGCCGACGCCCGGGTGCCGGCGGCCCGGCCGGCCGGACCGGTGCTGCGCCGGCCCGCGCCACTGCTCTCGGCGCGCAGCGAGCGCACCAACTGTTTCACCAGGTCGGGCTTGCGCAGTGCGGAGATCCCGGAGACCCCGCGTTTGCGCAGTTGCCCGCGGATGTCGTCCACCCGCATCCCGGAGATCTCCGACTCGGAGATTCCGGGAGTGTTCGGCGTCTGGTTGCCGGTCTGTCGTTTCGTCCTGGTCGCAGTCCCGCCGCGACCTGAGCTGTTCCGCTGAGCCATGGGACGCTCACGCTCCTCGACACTCCGTCCTCGGCGCGCGGGGGTCCCTTGCCGCACCGCGCGGTGCGGCATACCCGTCAGGACCGCTCCGAACCACCAGCCGGCAACCCGCCTCCGGGCGCTGGGGTCGAGCCGGGGTGCGACGGGCGGTCAGGCCGGGTCGGAGCCGGAGGGCTCGAAGAGGTGCGCGAAGGCGGCCAGGTTGGCGGTCGACTCGCCGCGCTTGACCCGCCACTCGTACTCCCGGCGGATGGAGCTGCCGAAGCCGATTTCCAGCATGGTGTCGAAGGACTCGTCGGCGTACGTGAGCACCGCACCGAGGAGCCGGTCCAGCTCGTCGGCGTCGACTCCGGCCGGGTTGACCCGCCCGGTCAGGTACACGTCGCCGACCGCGTCAGTGGAGAAGGACACCCCGTACATCCGGGCGTTGCGCTGCAACAGCCAGGCCCACAGCTCCTCACGCCGCTCGTCCGGCTGGCGCATCACGAACGCCTCGATCCGCAGCGCGTGCTCGCCGACGATCAGGTTGCAGACCGTCTTGAGCTTGTGGGTGCCCGGCAGGGTCACCGCGTACGAGCCCGGCCCGGTCGACTCGCAGGCCAGCTCGCGCTCGGCACAGACGGACTCGATCAGGGTCGCAAGATCGCTCTGTGGGCTCACCGGACCCACTCTACGACCGGCCCGGCCGGAGCACCGGGCGGCGACCAGCGCCCGGTCACCAGGAGCAGGAGAGCGCGGGGTTGCCGGCGAGGTCGGCGACGAGGCGGGCGCGGTGCGCGGCGGTCGCCTCGCCGTAGACGGCGAGCAGGCCGGCGACCGTGCGGTCCCAGGAGAAGTGCCGGGCGTGCTGCGCGGCGCCTCGGGCCAGCGCCGCCCGCAGGGCCTGGTCCGGCAGCAGGCGAGCCAGCGCGAGGGCCCAGTCCACCGGGTCGTGCCCGTCGATCAGCACCCCGCTCACCTGATCTCGTACGGCGGTGACCAGCCCGCCGACGGCGGCGGCCAGCACCGGCGTACCGGAGGCCTGCGCCTCCAGGGCGACCAGCCCGAAGGATTCGTTGTGCGACGGCACCGCGACCAGGTCGGCCGCCCGGTACAAGGCCGGCAGGTCGTCCCCGGTCTGCGGCGGCAGGAAGCGCACCCGGTCGGTGACCCCGAGCGCGGCGGCCAGCTCGATGAGCGCGGTCGGCCGGTCCAGCCCGCTGCCGCTGGGCCCGCCGCAGATCGCGACCGTCACCTGGTCGGCCAACGCCGGATCGCGCTCCCGCAGCGCGGCGACCGCGCGGATCAGCACGTCGGGTGCCTTGAGCGGCTGGATCCGACCGACGAAGGTCACGAGGTACCCGTCGACCGGAAGTCCGAGCCGTTGGCGGGCGGCCCGGGCGACCGCGGACCGGTCGCCCGGCGCGGGCCGGAACCGGTCCAGGTCGACGCCCGGCTGCACGACGGCGACCTGGTTGGGGTCCGCGTCGTACCGCTCGACGAGGTCGCGGGCCTCCACCCGGGTGTTGGCGACCAGCCGGTCGGCCTCGGCGACCACCTGCTCCTCGCCAATCACCCGGGCCTTGGGCTCCGGCCGGTCACCGGCCGCGAGCTGGGCGTTCTTGACCTTGGCCAGGGTGTGCGCGGTGTGCACCAGCGGCACCCCCCAGCGCTCCTTGGCCAGCCAGCCGACCTGGCCGGAGAGCCAGTAGTGGGAGTGGATCAGGTCGTAGTGGCCGGGCGGGCGGGACGCCTCGGCGCGCAGCACCCCGGCCGTGAAGGCGCAGAGCTGACCGGGCAGCTCCTCCTTGGTCAGCCCCTCCAGCGGGCCGGAGGTGATGTGCCGGACCTGCACGCCGGGGGCCATCTCGACCACCGGGGGCAGGTCGCCGGAGGTGGCGCGGGTGAAGATCTCCACCTCGACGTTGGCCTCGGCGAGCCGCCGGGCGACCTCCAGGATGTAGACGTTCATTCCCCCGGCGTCGCCCGTGCCGGGCTGGTGCAGCGGGGATGTGTGCACCGACAGGGTCGCGATGCGGCGGGGCCGAGGCCACGGTTGGGCACCTCGCTGACGCCCGACGCCGGTGTGCAGTTCCGCCACGTCCGCTCCTCTTGTAACGGTTAATGCCGCCTCGCACGACCGGCGCTTCTCGGTCAACCCGTACGCCGGATCTCATCTTCCCCATCGGCCTACGGAAATTCGTCGGCGCGGCCCCCCGGCGTGACGGACCTCATCACCGCTCACCCTCCATGCCCGCTGCCGACAGCCGTCACGCCCGCCCGGACCGGGCTGGAGGGCCGGGGTGACAATGACGGGATGACCTCTGTCGCCATCGTGACCGGAGCCTCCAGCGGGATCGGCGCGGCCACCGCCCGCCGGCTCGCCGCCGAGGGTTTCCACGTGCTCGCCGCCGCCCGCCGCACCGACCGGCTCGCCGACCTGATCGCCGAGATCGCCGCCGCCGGCGGGCAGGCCACCGCGGTGACCTGCGACGTCACCTCGGACGAGTCGGTGGCCGGGCTGGCCGAGGCCGCCGCGCGGGCACCGGGGCCGGTCACCCTGCTGGTCAACAACGCCGGCGGCGCGCGCGGGCTGGACCCGGTGGAGTCCGGTTCGATCGACGACTGGCAGTGGATGTACGACGTGAACGTGCTCGGCACGCTGCGGGTGACCCAGGCGCTGCTGCCGGCGCTGGAGGCGTCCGGGGCGGGCACGATCGTGGTGGTCTCCTCCACCGCCGGCCTGACCGTGTACGAGGGCGGGGGCGGCTACGCCGCCGCGAAGCACGCGCAGACCGCCATCGCCGGCACGCTCCGGCTGGAGCTGTGCGGGCGACCGCTGCGGGTGATCGAGATCGACCCGGGCATGGTGAAGACCGACGAGTTCGGGCTGGTCCGCTTCGACGGCGACGCGGACCGGGCGGCCGCCGTCTACGCCGGTGTGCCCGATCCACTGGTCGCCGAGGACGTGGCGGACTGCGTCGCCTGGTGCGCCACCCGCCCCGAGCACGTCAACGTGGACCGGCTGGTGGTCCGGCCGCGCGCGCAGGCCGCCCAGCACAAGGTGCACCGGGTCGCAGTGAAGCGCGAGGAGTGAGCCGATTTTGCGAGCCCCGCAGTCGCGAGCCGAGGGCCGCAGTGAAGCGCCGGGAGTGAGCGGGGCGGCGCGGCGGCGGCCGCTCGGCGTGGTCACCCGGGGGACGACGAATCCGAACCGACTCCGCCGGGTGGACAACTGGATCGTCTCCACCTGCGCCGACCGGCTACGGGCGGCGGCCGATCCCCTGGTGGTCGATCTCGGCTACGGCGCCACCCCGGTGACCGCGGTGGAGCTGCGGGCCCGACTGGCCGCCGGGGTCCGCCGGGACGTACGGCTGGTCGGGCTGGAGATCGACCCGGCCCGGGTGGCGGCCGCGACGCCGGACGCCGACCCACCCGGGCTGACCTTCGCCCGGGGCGGATTCGAGCTGGCCGGGCTCCGGCCGGTGCTGGTCCGCGCGTTCAACGTGCTGCGCCAGTACGACGAGCACGAGGTGTCGGACGCGTGGCGGACGATGACCGCCGCTCTGGCCCCCGGAGGGGTGCTCGTCGAGGGCACCTGCGACGAGCTGGGCCGGCTCGCCGGCTGGCTGCTGATCGACGCCGACGGCCCCCGGACGCTGACCCTGGCCGCGAAACTCACCACGCTGGGCAGCCCCGCCGAGCTGGCCGAGCGGCTGCCCAAGGCGCTGATCCACCGCAACGTCCCCGGCGAGCCGGTGCACGACCTGATCCGGGCGCTGGAGGGCGCCTGGCAGGCCGCCGCCCCGTACGCCACCTTCGGCCCCCGCCAACGCTGGCTACGCGCCGTGACCCACCTGAAAGAAGCCGGCTGGCCCGTCCTGAACCGCCCCCACCGCTGGCGGCAGGGCGAACTGACCCTCCCCTGGCCCAGCGTCGCTCCCAGCACCTGACGGGGCCGGGCCGGGGGGTCAGAGGGCGCAGTTGATGAGGACGGGTTCGGGGTGCAGGGTCACGCCGAAGCGGGTGTGCACGGTGTCCCGGATGTCGGCGGCCAGGGTGAGCAGGTCAGACGTGCTGGCTGCCCCGCTGCGGTTGGTGAGGGCCAGCGTGTGCTTGCCGGAGATCGCCACGCCGTCCGGGCCGGGGTGGCCCTTGGTGAAGCCGGCCTTGTCGATCAGCCAGGCCGCGCTCACCTTGATCGTGTCGTCGTGGCCGGGCCAGGCCGGCGGCTCGCCCAGCTCGGCGGCGCGCTCCCGGAGCAGCTCGTACGTCGCCCGGTCGAGCACCGGGTTGGTGAAGAACGAGCCGACCGAGCGGGTGTCCGGGTCGGTGGCGTCGAGCACCATGCCCTTGCCGGCGCGCAGCCGCAGCACCGCCGCTCGGGCATCGGCCACCGGCACCCGCTCGCCCACCTCGACACCGAGCGCCCGGGCCAGTTCGGCGTAGCGCACCGGGCCGGAGAGCGGGGACCGGGCGAGCCGGAAGTCGACGGAGAGCACCACCATCCGGTCCCGGTACTTGAAGATGCTGCCCCGGTATGCGAAGCCGCAGTCGGCGGCGGGGACGAACTGGCGGTTGTCCTCGGCCCGGTCGTACACCTCGACCCCGGTGATGGTCTCGGCGACCTCCTGGCCGTACGCGCCGACGTTCTGGATCGGGGTGGCACCGGTCGAGCCGGGAATGCCGGAGAGGCACTCCAGCCCTGCCCAGCCGTTGGCCACGGTCGCCGCGACGAGGTCGTCCCACGGCTCGCCGGCCTCGACCCGTACGGTGACCGAATCAGCGTCCTCGGCGATGATCCGCAGGCCGCGGGAGCGCACCAGGACGACGGTGCCGGGGAAACCGGCGTCGCCGATCACCACGTTGCTGCCGCCGGCCAGGATCAGGAGCGGGTCGTCCGTGGCCCGAATGGCCCGGACGATCTCGTCGGCACTGCCCGCCGCCATGATCCGCCGGGCCGGCCCACCCATCCGCAGCGTGGTGTAGCCGGCCAGTGGACCAGTGCTGGCACGATCGGCTTCGGTTGTCGGCTGGGCGTAGGCGTCTGACACGTCTTTCACCTTAGGCTGAGGGGCAGCCGTGGCACCCAGTGGTGGCCCGGCACCCCCGGGAGGATGGCGATGAGCAAATTACAGGGCAGCAAGGATTTCTGGATCGGAGCGCTCCGGACGGAGGGCCCCGCCTTCGCCTCGGCGGTGGCCGAAGCGCCGCCGGAGACGCCGGTGCTGTCCTGTCCGGGCTGGACGGTCAACGATCTCACTCTGCACCTCGCCGGCATCTACCACTGGGTTTCCTCGTTTGTCGGCTCCGGCCTGTCCACCGCGCCGCCCCGCCGGGAGCCACTCGTGGCGGACCCGGGCCGGAGTCCCCTCCAACTCTGGCAGCAGGGGTACGACCAGCTGATGACCCTCTTCGACGGGCTCGACGCGGAGGCTCCGGCGTGGAACTGGGCCCCGCAGCCGAAGAAGGCCGGTTTCTGGCCGCGCCGGATGGCGCACGAGACGGCGGTGCACCGCTGGGACGCCCAGCTCGCCATCGCCGCCGGTGAGCCGGTGGAGGCGAAGCTCGCCGCCGACGGGGTGAGCGAGGTGCTGGACACCTGGCTGCCCGCGGGCCGGCGGCGGGATCCGGGCGAGTGGCACGGCGTGGTGCAGCTCTCCGCGACCGACGCCGCCCAGGAGTGGTATCTGCGGCTGCGCGGGGAGGGGGTGGCGCTGCTCGACACCGCGACCATCTTCGACCACGACGATCACCACGCCCGGGCGCAGGTCAGCGGCAGCGCGAGCGACCTGCTGCTGGCGCTCTGGGGCCGGATCAACTTCGAGACGCTGGACGTCAGCGGCGACCGCAGCCTGCTCGACGGGCTGCGCACCCGCTGACCGCCGCCCGGGCCGGCCCGGGACGACACGAGGAGGGCGTCACCCCACGGGGGGGTGGCGCTCTCGGTCGTGTGGGCGTGCACGTCACGGACGGGCATCGATGAGAGAGCGCTCTCTTGACAGCGGACGGACGGCTCACCACCTGTCGTGAGAGCGCTCTCTTGGCCATCCGCCACCACCCGACCACCTTGAGAGAGGTCCGAATCCCATGGCTGTCTTCCCGCGCCGCCGCCTCGCCGCGGTGGCCCTCGCCGCCGCCACCGCCCTGCTCGTCACCGCCGGCTAAGGCGGCGGCGACGAGGCGGACGGGGACGGGCCGGTCACGCTGACCGTCGACGTCTTCGGCCAGTTCGGCTACGAGCAGCTCTACCAGGAGTACATGGCCGCGCACCCCGACGTGAAGATCGTCGAGCGCGGCACCGGCACCAACCTCGACGAGTACTCACCGAAGCTCACCCAGTGGCTCGCCGCCGGCCGAGGCGCCGGCGACGTGGTGGCCATCGAGGAAGGCCTGATGATCGAGTACAAGGCCAACCCGGGCAACTTCGTCAACCTGCTGGACCACGGCGCCGCCGACCTCAAGGGCAACTTCCTCGAATGGAAGTGGAACGCCGGGCTGACCGCCGACGGCAAGCAGCTGATCGGCCTCGGCACCGACGTCGGCGGCATCGCCATCTGCTACCGCAAGGACCTCTTCGCCAAGGCCGGCCTGCCCACCGAACGGGACGCGGTCTCCCAGCTCTGGCCCACCTGGCAGGACTACATCGCCACCGGCGAACGGTTCGTCGCGGCCAAGACCGGGGCGTCCTTCCTCGACGCGGCGACCAACACCTTCAACACGATCCTGCTGCAGACCGCCGGCAACACGAACGGCTACAGCTACTACGACACCAGCGGCAACCTGGTCGTCGACAGCAACCCGGCGGTACGGCAGGCCTATGACACCACCATGGACATGATCGACTCGGGCCTCTCCGGAAAGTACGGCTCCTGGTCCGAGGAATGGGTGTCCGCCTTCAAGCAGTCGAAGTTCGCCACCATCGCCTGCCCCTCCTGGATGACCGGGGTGATCGAGGGCAACGCCGGGCCGGCCGCCAAGGGCAAGTGGGACATCGCCAAGGTGCCCGGCAACGGCGGCAACTGGGGTGGGTCGCACCTCGCCGTACCCAAGCAGAGCAAGCACCGGGCCGAGGCGATCGAGCTGGCCAAGTTCCTGACCAGCGCCAAGGGCCAGATCGGCGCGTTCAAGGCCAAGGGCCCGCTGCCCTCCTCGCCGCAGGCACTCGACGATGTGGCGATCACCGGAGCGACCAACGCGTACTTCTCCGGTGCGCCGGTCGGCACGATCTTCGGCATCGGCGCGAAGAGCCTGAAGCCGGTCTACATGGGCCCCAAGAACCAGGCCGTCCGCACCGAGGTGGAGAACGCCGTACGGACGGTGGAGCTGGGCCAGCGGAACCCCGAGCAGGGCTGGACCGACGCGGTGACCAACGCGAAGAAGGCCGCCGCCAAGTAGCCCGAATCAGCGTGCGGGCGGGCTCCGACAACCGGAGTCCCGCCCGCACGGCGGAAAGGAGTTCCCGGGCATGACCGTCCAGCTTGACGCCCGTTCGCCGGTCGCACCGGCGCCCGGCGACCATCGGCGATCGTCGGGGCGGCTCAGCCGGCTTGACACCAAGTTCTCGCCGTACCTCTACATCGCCCCGTTCTTCCTGCTCTTCGCGGTCTTCGGGGTCTACCCGCTGGTGTACACGTTCTGGGTCTCGCTGCACGACTGGGACCTGCTGGGCACCGACCACCCGTTCGTCGGCGCGGAGAACTACACCCGGCTGCTGGCCGACGTCGACTTCTGGCACTCGGTGGTCAACACGCTGGGCATCTTCGTCATCTCCACCGTCCCGCAGCTGCTCGCCGCACTCTGGCTGGCCAACCTGCTCAACCGGGGGCTGCGGGGCCGCATCGGCTGGCGGATGGCGGTGCTCGTCCCGAACGTGACCTCCACGGCCGCCGTGGCGATCGTGTTCGGGGTGCTCTTCGGCCGCGAGTTCGGCATGGTCAACTGGCTGCTCGACCTGGTCGGGCTGGACGCGGTGGCGTGGAAATCCGACCGGGTCGCCTCCTGGGTGGCCATCTCCGCCATGGTCGACTGGCGGTGGACCGGCTACAACGCGCTGATCCTCCTGGCCGCGATGCAGGCCATCCCCCGCGACCTGTACGAGGCGGCGGCGATCGACGGCGCCAACCGGGTCCGGCAGTTCTGGTCGATCACCGTGCCGCTGCTCAAACCGACGCTCATCTTCTGCGTCATCATCGCCACCATCGGCGGGTTGCAGCTCTTCACCGAGCCCCGGCTGTTCCACTCCGGCACCAATCCGATCCGGGGCGGACCGCTCCGCGAATCACAGACAGTGACCATGTACATGTTCGAGAACGCCTTCGCGCCGCACTACAACTTCGGGTACGGCTCGGCGGTGGCCTGGCTGCTGTTCGCGCTCATCGCCATCGTGGCGGCGGTCAACGTGCTGGTCCTGCGCCGGCTGGGCGGCGGACCGGACGCCAGGAAGCCGGCCGGCGGGAAGGGGGCGGCCCGATGAGCCGGCTCTGGCGGGCCAGCCCGCTCACCTACCTGGCCCTGGTGGCCGCCGCCGGGATGTCGATCTTCCCGATCTGGTGGATGTTCGTGGTGGCCAGCCGGACCAGCGACGCGATGGGTCAGCTGCCGCCGCCGATCACCCCCGGCGGCAACCTCGGTGCCAACATCTCCCGACTGTTCGACAACACCGACGCGTACTTCCTGACCGGCCTGATCAACTCTACGATCGTGGCCGGCACGGTGACCGTCTCCGTGGTGTTCTTCGCCAGCCTGGCCGGCTTCGCCTTCGCGAAACTGCGGTTCCGCGGCCGCAACGCGCTGCTGCTCGTGGTCATCGCGACCATGATGGTGCCGACGCAGCTCGGTGTGATCCCGCTGTACATGCTGATGACCCGGCTGCACTGGAACGACCGGCTGCCGGCGGTGATCGTGCCGGCGCTGGTCACCGGGTTCGGGGTGTTCATGATGCGGCAGTACGCGGGCCAGGCGGTCAGCGACGAGCTGATCGAGGCCGCCCGGATGGACGGCTGCGGCACCGCCCGGATCTTCTGGCACGTGGTGCTGCCCGCGCTGCGCCCGGCCGCCGCCGTGCTCGGCCTGCTCAAGTTCATGACCACCTGGAACGACTTCCTGTGGCCGTACGCTGTGCTGAACGACCCGGCGAACCCGACCGTGCAGCTCTCCCTGCGGGCGCTGTCGGACGGGTACTACCAGGACATGTCGCAGGTGTTCACCGGGACGGCCATCGCGACGCTGCCCCTGCTGCTGGTCTTCGTGCTGTTTGGCCGGCAGATCATCGGCGGGATCATGGAAGGTGCGGTCAAGGCGTGAACGAACTCCGGTTTCCTGAGCACTTCCTCTGGGGGGCGGCCACCGCCGCCTACCAGATCGAGGGCGCGGCCCACGACGACGGACGCGGTCCGTCCATCTGGGACACCTTCAGCCGGACACCGGGCAAGGTGTACCAGGGCCACACCGGCGACGTCGCCTGCGACCACTACCACCGGTACGCCGACGACGTGGCGCTGATGGCGGAGCTGGGGCTGCGGGCGTACCGGTTCTCGGTCGCCTGGCCCCGGATCCAACCGGACGGCACGGGCCCGGCCAACCCGCGCGGGCTGGACTTCTACGACCGGCTCACCGACGAGCTGCTCGCCCAGGGGATCGACCCGATCGTCACCCTCTACCACTGGGACCTGCCGCAGACGCTGGGCGACCGGGGCGGCTGGACCAACCGGGACACCGCCGAGCACTTCGCCACGTACGCCACGGCCGTGTACGCCCGCCTCGGCGACCGGGTGGACGTCTGGACCACGCTCAACGAGCCCTGGTGTTCGGCGTACCTCGGCTACGGCAACGGGGTGCACGCCCCGGGCGAGCAGGACCCGGCGGCGGCCTTCACCGCCGTACACCATCTGCTGCTCGGGCACGGCGTGGCGGCGCAGGCGCTGCGCGCGGCCGGCGCACGCAGCGTGGGCATCACCCTCAACCCCGCCGACGTACGGCCGGCCGACCCGCAGAGCGCGGCCGACGCCGCCGCGGTCCGCCTGGTCGACGGCCTGCACAACCGGATCTTCCTCGACCCGTTGCTGGCCGGCGGCTACCCGGACGACGTGCGGGAGCACGTGGCGCGCATCGTCGAGCCCACGTTCATCCGGGACGGCGACGAGAAGCTGATCGCGGCCCCGATCGACCTGCTCGGAATCAACTACTACCAGCCCAGCTACGTCGCCGGTCGACCCGACGGAGCCGGCGGCGGCGGTGCGTACCCGGGCACCGAGGGCGCCGTGCAGTTCCTGCCAGCCGCCGGGCCGCTCACCGCCATGGGTTGGATGATCGAACCGGCCGGACTGACCCGGCTGCTGGAGCGGATCGCCACCGACTACCCCGGTGTGCCGCTGCTGATCACCGAGAACGGCGCCGCGTTCCCCGACAAGCCGGGCGCCGACTCGCCCGACGGGCCGGGGCAGGTGATCGACACCGACCGGATCGCCTACCTCGACGGACACCTGCGGGCCGCACACGAGGCGATCTCCCGGGGCGTGGACCTGCGCGGCTATCTCGTATGGTCGTTCCTGGACAACTTCGAGTGGGCGGAGGGCTACCGCAAGCGGTTCGGGATCGTGCACGTCGACTACCTGACCCAGCGGCGCACACCGAAGGCCAGCGCCCGGTGGTACCAGGAGGTGATCTCCCGGAACGGGCTGTGACGAGCGGGGGAAGTCGCGATGACGACGGCGCAACGGCCGACGCTCGAGGCGGTGGCGGCGCGGGCCGGGGTGTCCCGGGCCACCGTCTCGCGCGTGGTCAACGGCTCCACCACCGTCGCCCAGCCCATCCGGGAGGCGGTCAACCGGGCGGTCGCCGAGCTGGGGTACGTGCCCAACCTGGCCGCCCGCAGCCTGGTCACCCAACGCACCGACTCGATCGCCCTGGTCATGCCGGAGGCGGCCACCCGGGTCTTCTCCGACGACCAGGTCTTCCCCGGCATCATCCGCGGGGTCAGCCAGGAGCTGGAGTCGGCCGACAAGCAGCTGGTGCTGATGCTGGCCGGCTCACCGGCGGGGCACCACCGGGTCGAGCGGTTCACCACCGGACGGCACGTCGACGGGGTGCTCTTCGCCTCGCTGCACGGCGCCGACCCACTGCCCGGCACGCTCGCCCGGCTCGGCATCCCGGTGGTGTGCAGCGGTCGCCCGCTCGGCGACGTGCCCGTGCCGTACGTCGACGTCGACCACGTCGGCGGGGTCACCGCGGCCGTCCGGCACCTGATCGACAGCGGTCGCCGGCGGATCGCCACCATCGCCGGACCACAGGACATGGTGGCCGGGATCGAACGGCTCAGCGGTTACCGCAGCACGGTCGCCGACGCGGGGCTGCCCGAGCTGGTCGCGATCGGGGACTTCACCCGGGAATCCGGGGCGGCGGCGATGCACCGGCTGCTCACCGAGCACCCCGACCTGGACGCGGTCTTCGCCGCCTCGGACCTGATGGCGCACGCCGCCCTGCGGACGCTACGCGAGGCAGGCCGGCGGGTGCCGGAGGACGTCGCGGTGGTCGGCTTCGACGACATCGAGACCGCCGCGTACATCGAGCCGCCGCTGACGACCGTCCGGCAGCCGATCGTGGAGATCGGCCGGCGGATGACCCGGCAGCTGCTCCGGATGGCCGCCGGCGAGACCATCGAACCGGCGGTCATGCTCCCCACCGAGCTGATCCGGCGCGCCTCCGCCTGAGCGTCTCGCCGGTCATTAATCCGTCGCCCCGGTGTTCCGTCGTCGTTAGCCTCGCGGGCATGCCGGATCCTGTCGCATTGCTGCACGTCCCCGATCTCTCCGACGTTGCCGAGTACGCGTACGCCTCCACCGTCGAACCGCCCGCCCGGCTGGTGTTCACCGCTGGCGCGTGCCCGCTCGACGCGGAGGGGCGGACCGTCGCGCCCGGCGACCACGCCGCGCAGGCCCGGCAGGTGATGGCGAACCTGGAGACCGCACTCGGGGCCGCCGGCGCCCGGCTGACCGACGTGGTCAAGACCACGGTGTACGTGGCGTCGTCCGAGCAGGCCGATCTCGTGAAGGTCTGGGAGGTGGTCCGGGACTCCTTCGGCGACCACGACCCGCCCAGCACCCTGCTCGGGGTGGCCGTGCTCGGCTACATCGACCAGCTCGTCGAGGTCGAGGCCGTCGCCGCCGTACGGATGGCGGACTGACATGCGGATCCGTGTGGCGCAGCCGGACGACGCCCCCGCCGTGGTGGCGCTGCGGGCGATGGTCTACCCGTACCTGGTGCGCGGGGTGGAGTCGACCCGGAAAATGATCGCCCAACCGCCACCCGAGGCGGGCTGGACCGCCTTCGTGGCCGAGGTGGACGCCCAGGTGGTCGGCTGGGTGTCAGCCCAACGCCCCGGCTGGACGTCGACGCCGGACATCGGTGACATCGCACTGCTGCACGTCCGCCCGGAGCACCGGCGACGCGGCATCGGCACCGCGCTGCTGACGGCCGCGACCGAGCACCTCACCCCGCTGGGGGTCCGCCGGATACGCACCTGGGCGCAGCCGGACGCGTTGCCGTTCGCCCGGCGGCACGGCTTCGAACCCAGCCGCGAGCTGCGCTACTCCGCGCTCGACCTGGATCCGGCGCCCCCGCTACCCGAGCCGCCGCCGGGCGTACGACTGCGCCCGATCGCCGAGCTGGACCCGCACCTGCTGTACGAGGCCAACGCCGCCTCGTCGGTCGACGAGCCCAGCGACGTGCCGATCGACGCGATCAGTTTCCAGAGCTGGCAGTACGACGTCTGGGAGAACCTCGGCCTGGACAAGACGGCCAGCACCGCCGTCGAGGTCGACGGGAAGGTGGCCGCGTTCAGCCTCGTGAAGCGGGACGGGGACCGGATGTGGTCGGACTACACCGGCACCGTGCCGGCGTACCGGGGTCGGGGGCTGGCCCGGCTGGTCAAGAAGGCGGCGCTGCACCGGGCCGCCGCGGGCGGCGTCCGCGTCGCCTACACCTCGAACGACGAGGCCAACGCGCCGATGCTGGCGATCAACGCCAAGCTCGGCTACCGGCCGGTCGCGTCCCAGTGGTCCTGCCTGGCCGAGCTGACCTGATCAGCGTCAGTCGACGCGGGGACGGACCCAGACGAGGAACCGTTCGACGTACGCCGCCGGGTCGGGGGTGAGGCCGAGCTGCACCGCGTCAGCGAACGCCTCGTCGAGGAGCGGTTCGACCCCCAGGCGTGGCAGGGGTTCGTTGACCAGGTGAAGACCACCTTCTGACCGCTACATCCCGAAAGCCCCCGGCGTCTCCGGGGGCTTTCGCTATGCCGGAGGGCCGGCGTCGAAGACCTGGCGGGCGGTTGCGTGCGTGTCGGCGCCGAAGAGGACCAGGCGGGCCTCGGTGACGTTCACCGGCGCGGCCGGGCGCAGCACCGACAGCGCCTGGCCGACGGCGTCCTCAATCGGCCAGCCGTAGATGCCGGCGGAAATCAGCGGGAACGCCACGGTGGTCGCGCCCAGCTCGTCGGCCACCCGCAGGCTGTTGGCGTAGCAGTCACGCAGTAGCGACGAGCGGTCCTCGGTGGTCGACCAGACCGGCCCGACGGTATGGATGACCCAGCGGGCCGGCAGCTCCCCTGCCGTGGTCGCCACCGCCTGTCCCGTGGGCAGGCCGTCCGGGTATCGCGATGCCCGCAGTGCCCGGCACTCGGTCAGGATGGCCGGCCCGCCACGCCGGTGGATGGCGCCATCGACCCCACCGCCGCCGAGCAGGGACGAGTTCGCGGCGTTCACGATCGCGTCCACCCGCTGGGCGGTGATGTCTCCCTCGATCAGGGTGATCTCCATGTCAGCTCTCCTCGATGGGGTGGCCTGCCGGCGGCGTGGACGCCCGTTCGTCGATCGACTGGCCGAGCGAGCGGCGGGCCAGTAGCGCGGCGCCGGCAACCGCGGCCGGCATGACCAGTACCGCGCCGAGCGGGATCAGGAAGCAGACGAAGACCGCCACGCCGAAGCCGAGCGCCATGGGCCGGTCCGCCTTCAGCACCGACCGACGGTCCGGCAACCGCATGCCGCGCCGGTAGAAGGGCGCCCCGACCAGCTCCAGGGCGAGGAACCATCCGCCCACCGCCGCCCCGATCACCGGCACCACGGTCTGCCCCACCACCGGGATGAAGCCGGCCACGAAGAGCGGGATACCGACCAGCGCCGCGAGGGCCACCAGGCGTACCGAATCGGCGAGGCTGCGACGCAGCGACGACCAGAAGGGCACCTCCACCGCACCCGGGGTGCCGCCGTACCGCTCCTCCACCCGCTCGGAGATCTTCTCGTAGAACGGGTCGCCGATGACCAGGGTGACCGCGGTGAAGCTGACCACCGCGAGCAGGCCGCCGAGGCCCAGGACGGCCAGCCCGGCGATCACCCGGACCAGGTTCCGGGCGGTGGTCGACCAGTCGTCGGCGAACGGAGTGACCAGGGCGGCGATGTCGTCCACGAAGTACACGAGGGTGGCGAACGCGGCCACGAAGAGCACACCGGAGATCAGTGCCGGCACGATGCCGAGCAGCATCAGACCGGGGCTGCGGACGTAGAGACCCAGCCCCCGCAGGAGCAGCCCCGCCCCGGTGAAGAAGCGTCCGACGGCCCCGGTCACCGGGCTGGCGATTCTGCTGGCGTCCACGACCGAGCAGCCTAGCGATCAGTGCCGACCCCCGCCGGGCGGCGCGTTGACGCGGCGCGTTAATAGGGGGCCCCAGCTCTACACGAGGCGTTAACAAGGTGCCCTTCCTTGCACATCAACCGGTTGGTGGATCGCCGGGGTCAGCCGCTGCCACAAAGATCACCAACGGCCGGTCGATTCGCCGCCGGGCCGCTGCCGCCACGCTGAAGAGGTACGGGTACGACGGCGGAAGGCGGCACGATGCCGGTCATTGAGGTGACCAACCTGCACAAGCGGTACGGCGATGTCGTCGCCGTTGCCGACGTGTCGTTCACGGTCGAGGCCGGGGAGATCTTCGGCGTACTCGGTCCGAACGGCGCAGGGAAGACCACCACGGTGGAGTGTGTCGCCGGGCTTCGCGTCCCGGACGGGGGCGGGGTGTCGGTCCTCGGGCTCGACCCCCGCCGGGACGCGGCCCAACTCCGCCAGCGGGTTGGCGTGCAGCTCCAGGAGAGCCAACTGCCGGACCAACTGCGGGTCGCCGAGGCGCTGGAACTGTACGCCTCGTTCTACCGCGACCCGGCCGACCCGGCGCAACTGATCGACAGGCTGGGTCTGGCCGAGAAGCGGAACACCGCGTACAAGAAGCTCTCCGGCGGCCAGAAGCAGCGGCTGTCGATCGCGCTGGCGCTGGTCGGCAACCCGCAGATCGCAATCCTGGACGAGCTGACCACCGGGCTGGACCCGCAGTCCCGGCGGGACACCTGGGCCCTCATCGAGCAGATCCGGGACAGTGGCGTGACGATCGTGCTGGTCACCCACTTCATGGAGGAGGCCGAGCGGCTCTGTGACCGGATCGCCGTGATCGACCGGGGCAGGGTCGTCGCACTGGACAGCCCGGCGGGTCTGGTGTCGGCGGTGGTCCCGGAGCAGCGCATCCGGTTCCGCCCGTCCAGCCCGGTCGACGACCGGCTCCTCACCGACCTGCCCGAGGTGAGCGCGGTGCACCGCACCGGCGCTCAACTGGTGGTCACCGGCACCGGTGACGTGCTGCACGCGGTCACCTCGGTGCTCGCCCGCAACCAGATCATCGCCGCCGACCTGCGGCTGGAGCAGTCCACCCTCGACGACGCGTTCGTCGAGCTGACCGGGCACCGGCCCGACGCCTGAGGGAGAACCGACATGCACGCCTTCGGGCAGATCCTCAAGATCGAGACACGGCTCTTCCTGCGGGACTTCGGCTCGCCGCTGACGACCGTCGCGTTGCCGCTCGCGCTGCTCGTGGTGTTCGGTCTGATTCCGGCCCTACGCGAACCGGATCCGGCGTTCGGTGACCGGTCCTTCATCGAGTACTTCGTCCCGTCGCTGCTGGTGATCACGCTCGCCATGTCGGCGGTGAACATCCTGCCCACGGTGCTGGCCACCTACCGGGAGCGTGGGGTGCTGCGCCGGCTGGCCACCACTCCGGCCAGCCCGACCGCGCTGCTGGCCGCCCAACTGGTCATCTCGCTCGCCACCATCCTGGTCAGCGCCGTGCTGCTCATCGTGGTCGGTCGGCTGGCCTTCGACGTGCCGCTGCCGCAACGCCCGCTCGGCTTCGCGCTGGCCCTCGTCCTCGGCACGGCGGCGCTGCTCGCGCTGGGTCTGCTGGTGGCGGCGGTGGCCCGCACGGCCAAGGCAGCGCAGGCCATGGCGGTGCCCGTGTTCATGCTGACCATGTTCTTCGGCGGCGTCTACCTTCCCCGGTTCCTCCTGCCGGACTTCCTGGTCCGGATCGGCGACTACACGCCGCCCGGGGTGCAGGCGCTGCTCGATGCCTGGACCGGGACGTCGCCACACCCGTTGCACCTCGGGATAATGGCGGCGGTCGCCCTGCTCGCGGGTGTGGTGGCGGCGAAACTGTTCCGCTGGGAATGAGCGGGGGTCCGATGGCCAGCACCGTCGAGCAGGTCGACCGCCTGTCCGCCTGGGAGGCCCGGGAAGCGGGCCTGCACCGGTTGGCGCCGTACCTCGGGCTGGCCGTCGGAACGCTGCTCACCACCGCCGCGCCCGCGCCCGGGGGCCACTCGTTCGTCCCCCACCTGTTCGTCGCCGCCGCGACGGCGGCCTGGGTAGCCTGGTTCGTCACCCTGCACCCCGGGTGGGCGACACAGCGGGTGCTGATGGTGGTCTACTACCTCGGTCTCCTCACGTTCAGCGCCATCCTGGTGCTCGACAGTCCGTGGTACGGCTTCCTCGCGTGGAGCGGCTTCCTGCACGCGTTCGCGCTGCCCGGCAACTGGCGGTTCGCCGGGGTTGCCGTGTCGGCCGTCCTGGTGGCCACCGCGCAGAGCGGGGGCCTGCCGTCCGTGCTGTCGCACTGGCTGCTCTGGGGCGTGCTGGTGTTGTTCAATCTGGGTCTGGCCGGCGCCGTGACCTGGTTCAGCACCGTCAACGACCGGCAGCACGCCTACCGCAAGCAGCTGGTCGAGGAGCTGGCCGAGACGAACCGCCGGCTGGCCGAGACGATGCGGGAGAACGACGGGCTGCACGCCCAACTGCTCACCCAGGCCCGGGAGGCCGGGGTGACCGACGAGCGGCAGCGGATGGCTCGGGAGATCCACGACACCCTGGCGCAGGGTCTCACCGGCATCATCACCCAGCTGGAGGCCGCCGGGGTGGCCCGGGACCGGCACGCCGACTGGCAGCGGCACGTGTCGGGGGCCATCACCCTGGCCCGGGAGAGCCTCACCGAGGCGCGTCGCTCGGTACGGGCCGTCCGCCCCGAGGCCCTGGAGGGTACGCGGCTGCCGGAAGCGCTGGCGGAGCTGACCGAGCGCTGGTCGACGATCAACGAGATCCGCGCCGAGGTCAACGTCACCGGCGACGCCCGCCCGCTGCACCCGGAGGTCGAGGTGACCCTGTTGCGGACCGGCCAGGAGGCACTGGCCAACGTGGGCCGGCACGCCAGGGCGACCCGGGTCGGGCTCACCCTGTCGTACATGGGGGACGTCGTCACCCTCGACGTCCGGGACGACGGGGTGGGCTTCGCGGTTGACGACCTGACCGACCTGGGCCGACCCGACGGCGGGTACGGGCTGACCGTCATGCGGCAGCGGGTCGCCCGGGTCGGCGGCGAACTGGCCGTCGAGAGCGAGCCGGGCGTCGGCACCGCCGTCTCGGCCTCCGTGCCCGCGCTCGCCGGGAGCGCCGGATGAGCGGGCCGGTCCGGGTGCTGATCGTCGACGACCATCCGGTGGTGCGGGACGGGCTGCGGGGGATGTTCACCGGCGACCCGAGGTTCGACGTGGTGGGCGAGGCCGCCGACGGGGCCGAGGCGTTGGCGCTGGTCGCGGCGCTGCACCCGGACGTGGTGCTGATGGACCTGCGGATGCCCGGGATGGACGGGGTGACCGCCATCGGACGGTTGGCCCGCTCCGGCAGTACCGCCCGGGTGCTGGTGCTCACCACGTACGACACGGACGCGGACGTGCTCCCGGCCATCGAGGCCGGAGCGACCGGCTACCTGCTGAAGGACGCGCCCCGCGACGACCTGGTCCGGGCGGTACGGGCCGCCGCCCGGGGCGAGTCGGTGCTCGCGCCGAGCGTCGCCGGCCGGCTGATGGGTCGGCTGCGCGCGCCGGCCGAGGAGCCGCTCAGCCAACGCGAACTGGAGGTGCTCACCCTGGTGGCCCGGGGCGCCTCCAACCGGGAGGCGGCGGCCCGGCTGTTCATCAGCGAGGCCACCGTCAAGACGCACCTGCTGCACGTGTACGCCAAGCTCGGGGTCAACGACCGGGCCGCGGCGGTGGCCACCGCGTACGACCGGGGGCTGCTCACCCCGAACGGGCGGTGAGCGGGCCGGGCAGGATGGGCGGGTGCGCGCCTCCCGACTGATCTCGCTGCTGTTGCTGTTGCAGGCTCGCGGGTCGATGACCGCGGGCGAGCTGGCGCGGGAGCTGGAGGTCTCCGAGCGGACCGTCTACCGGGATGTTTTGGCGCTTTCCGCCGCCGGGGTGCCGGTCTACGCCGACCGGGGTCGCGCCGGTGGCTACCGTCTGCTCGGCGGTTACCGCACCCGGTTGACCGGGCTGACCCGGGACGAGGCGGAGGCGCTCTTCCTCGCCGGCCTGCCCGGGCCGGCCGGTGACATGGGGCTCGCCGACGCGGTCGCCGCCGCCGAGCTGAAGGTGCTCGCCGCGCTGCCGCCGGCCCTGCGGGACGCCCCGGCCCGCGCCGGACAGCGGTTCCACCTGGACGTGCCGGGCTGGTTCCGGGAGACCGGGCCGCCGCCGTGGCTGGCCGAGCTGGCCCGGGCGGTCTGGCGGGACCGGGTGGTGCGGCTGCGCTACCGGCGCGGTGACCAGGAGGTGACGCGCCGGGTGTGGCCGTACGGGCTGGTGCTCAAGAACGGGGTCTGGTACCTGGTGGGACGGGTCGGCGACGACACCCGCACCTACCGGGTGGACCGGGTGACCGGGGTTGAGGTGAGCGAGGAGAGCTTCGACCGGGACGAGGCCTTCGACCTGGCCGGTTACTGGCGCGAGCAGGCCGGGTCGTTCCTGCGGACCATGCTGCGGGCCGCGGTCGGCGTCCGGTTCAGCCCCGCCGGCCTGCGCCAGCTCCGACACCTCGTCGACGCCCCCTTCGTGTACGACGAGGTGGTCGCCGCCGCCACCCAACCCGACGGCCAGGGCTGGGTGACGGCGCGGCTGCCGGTCGAATCCGTCGAGGTGGCGTACCACCAGCTTCTCGGGCTCGGCCCCGAGGTGGAGATTCTCGATCCACCCGAGCTGCGGGAGCTGTTCGCCGGGGCGGCCGACCGGCTCCGCGCGCTCTACCGGTAGCCGGTGACGTCGGCCGGCTTACCGGTTTCGACCACCTCGACGATGTACCGGATGGCTTCCGGCTGGCTGCCGTCGAGATCGGTGAACCCGTACACCTTGGCCAGCGTGCCGGCGTCGACGGACATGCCGTTCCAGCGGGCCTTCTCCTCGTCTGCGGCGAGCGCGGCCACCGCGCGTCCGACGAAGACCGGCGTCTCCGAGATGAGGAAGTGCGGGTCGGTGGCCGCCCCGTCGCGCCAGTTCTCCTCGGTCACGCCGAAGTGCTCCAACATGGCCTCAGAGCGGAGCCAGCCGGGGGTGAGCGCGACGGCGGTGCCGCCGTGCGGCTTCAGCTCGTGCGCCTGGCTGAAGGCGAGCCGGTTGACCGAGACCTTGGCCAGGTCGTAGAAGACCGACAGTCGGTAGTTGTCGTCGTTGTAGGCCTTGGTGCCGTCGCCGATCTCCACCAGCAGGCCGCCGGGCCTGCGGATCAGCAGCGGCAGCGCGAAGTGGCTGGTGATGATGTGCGTGTCGATGGCCAGCCGCAGGGTGCGGAAACCGGCGTCCAGTGGCTGCTCCCAGACCGGCTTCTCCCAGGTGACCAGCGGGTCGCCGCCCCAGATGTCGTTGACCAGCACGTCGAGGCGGCCCTGTTCGGCGTCGATCCGGGCGACCAGGTCGCGCACCTGATCCGGCACGAGGTGGTCGACCCGGACCGGAATGCCGACGCCCCCGGCGGCGGTGACCAGCTCGGCGGTCTCCTCGATGGTCTCCGGCCGGTCCATCTCGGAGCGGCCGGCGCGGCTGCTCCGGCCGGTGGCGTACACGGTGGCCCCGGCGGCGCCGAGCTGGACGGCGATCTGCCGCCCGGCACCCCGGGTTGCGCCGGCGACGAGCGCGATCTTTCCTGTCAGCGGTTGCGTCATGTCTGTGAGGCTGTCAGCAATACCTGACAGCCGCCGTCTGAATTTCCGGACCGGCTGTCAGGCGGCGAGTGAGTACCCGCACACCACCCGGCTGGGCGTCGCCCCCAGGTCAGTCGACCAGGCGGACGCGGACCCGGCGATTGGCCCGACCCTTGCTCTCCACCTTGACCACCTGCACCTTGCCGATCTGGGCGGTGGACGCGACGTGGGTGCCGCCGTCGGCCTGCACGTCCAGCCCGACGATGTCGACGATCCGGACCTCCTGCTCGTCCGCGGGGATGAGGTTGGACTGGGTGCGGATGATGTCCGGCAGGGAGAGCGCCTCGGCGCGCGGCAGCACCCGGACGGCGACCGAACGGTCGGCGGCCACCTCGGCGTTGACCAACTCCTCGATCCGGCTCTTGAAGTCGGCCGGCACCTCGGGGAGGTTGAAGTCCATCCGGGCCTCGCCCGGTTCCATGGAGTTCCCGGTCACGAGCGCGCCGAAATCGCGGAACACCACCCCGCAGAGCACGTGCAGCCCGGAGTGGGTACGCATCAGACGGCTGCGGCGCTCGTCCTCCACCGCGCCGACGACCTCGGTGCCGGCCGGCGGCAGCGGGTCACCCTCGGCGGGGATCAGGTACGGGTCGTCGCCCTTGCGGGTGCCGACGATCCGGGTCTGCACGCCCTGCCAGAGCAGCACGCCGTGGTCCGGTGGCTGACCGCCACCGCCCGGGTAGAACGCCGAGCGGTCGAGCACAATGCCCTGCTCCGGGTCGGCGTGCAGAACCGTGCAGGTCCACTCGCGCAGGGTCGGGTCGGTGAGGTCCAGCCGGTGAGTCCGGCCATGCTGTGTGACGCCCATGACAGGCGACGTTACTCGTTGAGGAAGCCGGAGATGCGCTCGCGCAGATCCGCGCGTTCCGTCCAGAGCACGCCGGGCCGGTCGTACACATGCAGGGTGGCCTGGGGCAGCGCGGCGGCGAGCTGCTCGGCCACCTCGACCGGATGCAGGTCGTCGCCCGCGCAGCCGATCACCAGGGCCGGCGCGGCGACCGCCGACAGGGCCGTGGCGTCGCGCAGCGGCGCCTGATCCGGCAGGGTGGCCAAGCCGTCGGCCAGACCGTCGCGGAGCAGCTGGTCGAGCCGCTGCCGCAGGTACGACCAACCGGCCGGAGTGTTACGGACCGCCGTCGGCAACTCCAGCGAGACCACGTCGGCGACCGCCGAGGCGTCGCCGCTCTCGACCGCCTCCAGCAGGTCCGTGACGCGTTCCCGAGCGACCGGGCCGCGCGGCTGGTCGAGCACCGCCGGCAGGAAGAAGACCAGTTTCTCGAAGCGCTCCGGGCTCTCGGCCAGCAGCCGGCAGAGCGCGCCCGCGCCGAGGCTCGCCCCGAACGCGCGGCTGGCTCCGCCGAGATCCGCGATGGAGCGCAGGTCCCGGGCCAGGTCCAGGTAGCTCCACGGCCCGGCCGGCGCGTCGGAGCGGCCGTGCCCACGGAACTGGAAGAACACCTTGCGGCCGGTCACCCCACTGCCGAACGGGCGGGTGGTGGCGATGCCGTTGCCCAACCCGTGCGCGAACACGGTGACCGGATCACCGGTGCCGGTGACCAGCCGCTCCAGCCGTACGCCGTGCGGGGTGGTGACCAGCTCGGTCTCGGGCTCAGGCAGCGCCGGCCGACCGGTACGCGGCCCGCCCGGGCCGGGGCCCCAGGTGCGGGGCCCGCCGTCCGGCGGGGGTGGCCAGCGGAAGCCTCTCACCAGAACCCTTTGCCGTCGCTCAGGTCGCGCAGGCCGACCCGGACGTCGAGCAGGTAGATGAGCGCGGCGGCGATGCCGATCAGTCCGAATAGGCTGATCGGACCGAAGCCGAGCAGAGTCAGCACCAGGCACACCGCCAGGATGGCGATCCAGCCACCCTTGGGCAGCGTCCCGATTGCGGGGAAGGCGTCGGAGCGCTGCGTCACGGCGTGCACCAGCGCGACACCCTGGATGATCAGCGCGAAGACGAGCAGGATCAGCTCGATCACGTAGCGGACTTCGAACGCGAAGATCGGCGCGGCGTTGGCCATGCCGGCAAGCTTATGTCGACGACCCCGACTACGTCCGACAAGGACGCCGTCGGGGTCGTCGACAGCACGAACTACTTGGCAGCCGGACGGGTCCGCTTGGTGACCCGGGGCAGCTTCGCCGACGGGGTCACGGCGGGCTTGGCGGCCTTCGGCGCCCGGGCGGCCTTCTTGACGGCGGCCGGCTTGGCCTCGGCGATCTCGGCCACGTCGGCCGGGGTCGGCACCTCGACCGGGGTGGCGGCGGCCGGGGCGGTGGCCTCGACCGGCGTGGCGGCCGGCGTCACGGCCTCGGTCGCCTCGATGTCGGCGTTGACCGTCTCGGCGGCCTCCAGCACGCCGGCGCCGACGACCCGCTCACCGCGGGCGACCAGTGCGCCGTACGCGGCGAACGCCCGCTCCTGTGCGGCCTGGGCACCGGCGACGACCACCGCGGCGTTGCGGGTGGCGGCGGCGCGCAGCCGGTCCAGGTCGGCCGACTCGCGCAGCTTCGCCAGGTCCAGCTCGGCCTGGGCCCGGCCACGCAGGCTCTCGGCGGTCTCGTTGGCGGTACGCAGCGTCTCGGTGGCCTTCTGGCGCAGCTCGAAGCCGGTCAGCACGGCCCGGCCGCCCAGGTCGGCGACGACCCGGGTGCCGAGCACGCCGACCACGGCCGGAAGCTTGCGCAGCTGCTCGAGCGCCAACTCCCCGGCGCCAGCGGCGGCGTAGATCGGGGCGGGGATGCGGTTGGTCTTCGGCTCGGTCATGAGGTCTCCTCTTCGGCCGCGTCGGCGGCCTTCCGGACCGCCGGACCGGCGGCCTTCTTCTCGGGGGTGCTGGTGCTGGTCGGGGCGGGTGTGTTGCCCGCCTCGGTGACGGCAACCGACTCGATCACGGCCTCGGTCGGGGTGCCGCTGGCGGTGGTGGGGCCGGTGGCCGCCAGGTTGGCCACATCGGCCGGCTGATCGGCGACATCGGTCGGGGTGGTCACGTCGCCGGTGGTGTCCGTGCCGACGCCCTCGGCGGCGGCCTGGGCCTCCGCCAACCGGGTGTTCTCCCGGCGGAACGTCTCGTAGATCTGGCTGAGCGACTGCTTCTGGGCCATCGTCAGGTCGGGGTCCACCGCGATGGCGGCGAGCACACCGTGGCCCTCCTTGTCGTCGAGCAGCCCGGCGCGCAGGTACATCGCGGGAGTGGAGACCCGCAGCGCACTGGCCAACTGCTGGAGCACCTCGGCGCTGGGCTTGCGCAGGCCGCGCTCGATCTGGCTGAGGTACGGGTTGCTGACCCCCGCCTGCTCGGCGAGCTGCCGCAGCGAGATCTTGGCGTTGCGCCGCAGATCGCGGATGAACCCGCCGACGTCGGGGAGGTCCTTCGGTGTGGCCATGACAGCGACGCTAACCGCCCTTGCTAACTCTTGCAAGCAAAATGCTAGCCAGAGTTAGCAAGGTCTCAGCAACCTGCTTGCGTGCGGCTCGCACGATCCGTACCGTCCGTCCGTGGACAAGATCACAGTCAATGGAGCAATCATCGCGTACGACGAGGCCGGCAGCGGTTCGCCCGTCGTGCTGCTGCACGCCGGCATCGCCGACCGCCGGATGTGGCGGGGCCAGCTGCCCGCGCTCGCCGCCCGGCACCGGGTGATCGTCCCGGACCTGCGCGGCTACGGCGACTCCGAGCTGCCTCCGACGCCGTTCGCCCACCACGACGACGTGGTCGGCCTGCTGGACGCACTCGACCTGCCCCGGGCCGCCCTGGTGGGCTGCTCCTTCGGCGGGTCGGTCGCCATCGACACCGCCCTGGCCCACCCGGACCGGGTGAGCGCGCTCGCGCTGTTCGACACGGCGGTCTCCGGGAACGAGTGGTCCGAGGAGGCCAACGACCTCTGGGACGGCCTGGTCGGCGAGGTCGACCCCGACGACTTCGTCGCTAGTGCGGCCGGCGAGGTGCGGTTCTGGGTGGTCGGCCCAGGTCGTCAGCCGGCCGACGTCGACCCCGGGCTCATCGCGTTCGCGCAGGAGATGGACCAGCGCGCGCTCGCCGCCGAGTTGGCGCTCGGCGCGGTGGAGGTGGGCGAGCTGACGCCGCCGGCGATCGGCCGCCTCGGCGAGCTGCGGATGCCCGTCCTGGTCACCGCGGGAGCCGCCGACGTGCCGGACATCAGCCGCCTCGCCGACCGGATCGCCGCCGAGGTGCCCGGCGCGGTACGCCCGCCCGACGTGCCGGACGCGGCGCACCTGCTGCCGCTGGAGCGCCCCGAGCCGGTCAACGCCGCCCTGCTCGACTTCCTGACCTGATCCACCCGGCTCCGCCCGCCGGCCCGGCACACCGGACCGGCGGGTTGGCGGTCACCAGAGCGGGCGGACCGCGCCGACCGGGACGCCGCCGCCGAAGAGCGGCATCTCGGCGTACTCGGCCAGCACCGGGGCGTCCACGCCGAGCCGGCGCAGCGCGGAGACCAGCACCGGCATCCTGGCCCGGTCCGCGCCATCGTCGATCTTCAGCGCGACGGCGCCGACGCCCGGCAGCCCCACCGCGATCACGCCCTCGGCGCCGACCTTGGCCAGCAAGCCCGGTACGCCGCGCATCAGCCGGGTGTCGTCGGCCCGGGTGCCGCCGACGATCTCCGGGTGGGCGCGCATGGCATCGGCCACCGCACGCGGCACCGAGCCGGGCTCGGCGTCGACCAGCCGGAGGTACGCCCCGGCCAGGCCGGTGAGCGACACCGCCAGCACCGGAGCTCCACAGCCGTCCACTCCCACCGCTGCCGCCTGCTCAGCGGTGAACTCCTCGATGGCCGCCCGCAGCCGCTGCTGCAACGGGTGCTCCGGCCGCCAGTAGCCGTCCAGCGGCCACCCGGCCGCCTGGCAGGTCAGCAGCATGCCGCTGTGCTTGCCGGAGCAGTTCATCTGCACCCGGGTCGGGCCGCCACCGGCTCGCAGCACGGCCTCGCGGGCCGCCGCCCCCACCGGCAGGTCGGGCGGGCAGTGCAGGGCCGAGGCGTCCAACCCGGCCCGGTCCAGCAACGCGCCGACCCGAGCCAGGTGGAACTCCTCACCCGCGTGGCTGGCCGACACCAGCGCCAGGTCGGCCGGGTCGGTCAACGGCAGGCCGGCGCGGAGCATCCCGATCGCCTGCATCGGCTTGCTGGCCGAGCGGGGAAAGATCGGTGCGGTCACGTCCCCGGCGGCGGCCACCGGCACACCGACGGCGTCCAGCACCACCACCGAGCCGCGGTGCATACCCTCGACGAACCCGGACCGGACCACCTCGGCGAGCGGCGCGCCGCCCTCGTACGTCTTTCCCACGTGCTGGACGGTACCGACGGTCCGGAGGTGCCCGTCGGCGGGGTGACCTGGTCGTCCACCGCCCGGGTGACAGGGGCGCCGGACGGGCTCGGCCTTACAGCCCCAGCAGCTCGCGGGCCTCGGCGGTGGTCAACGGGGGACGCTGGGCGAGCTGGGCGAAACCGACCGCGCGGGCGACCAGTTGCATGTTGGACTCCACTGGGCGGCCCTTGGCGTACGTCACGGTGTCCTCCATCCCGACCCGCAGGTGCCCGCCGGTCGACAGCGACGCCAGCATGACCGGAATCGTGCTGCGGCCGATGCCGGTGGCCGAGAAGGTGGTGCCCTCGGGCAGGTCACGCAGCATCCGGTGCGCCGCCACCAACGTCTCGGTGGTGCCCGGCATGCCGCCCGGCACACCCATCACGAAGTCGACGTGCACATGCCCTCCGGCCGGGGGCCCGTACTTGCCGAGCAGCCGCTGCAACGCGGACAGGTGGCCGAGGTCGAAGATCTCGTACTCCGGAACGATCCCGCGTTCCTGCATCCGGGTGTGCAGGTCGACGATGAACTCCCAGCGGTTGAGGAAGACGTCGTCGCCGAAGTTGACCGTGCCCATGGTGCACGAGGCCATGTCCGGCGCGGCGTCGAGCACGGCGAGTCGGGAGGCTTCCGGGTCGGTCACAGCACCGCCGGAGGAGAGCTGCACGATCAGGTCGGTGCTCTCCCGCAGCGCCGCGACCGTCTCCCGCAGGCGCACCGGGTCGAGGGTCGGCCGCGCCGCGTCGTCGCGGATGTGGACATGGATCACGGCGGCGCCGAGCGCCTCGCACTCCTTGGCGGTGCGCAGCAGCTCGTCGAGCGTCACCGGCAGCGCCGGCACCTCCGCCTTGGCCGACTCCGCGCCGGTCGGGGCCACCGTGATCAACGTCCCTGTCGTCATGCCGGCGATCCTAGACGGCCCGGTCAGGACGGGTCGATCGCCGCCGCCGTCGCGCCGATCAGCAGCGCCGCGTCCTCCGGGACGTTCCGCTTCAGCACCGCGAGCGCGATCTGGCCGAGCTCGTGGTGCAGCACGGCGGTGCCGACGAAGCCGACGGCCCGGCCGTCGAGGGTCACCGGAGTGCCGGCGGTCGGCGGCTGGTCGGTGGTCACTCCGTCCAGGTGCAGCAGCACCAGGCGGCGCGGCGGTCGGCCCATGTTGTGCACCCGGGCCACCGTCTCCTGCCCCCGGTAGCAGCCCTTGTCCAGGTGCACCGCCGGGCCGATCAGGTCGACCTCCGCCGGGATGGTCCGGTGGTCGGTGTCCACCCCGACCCGGGGTCGCCGGGCGGCCACCCGGATCGCCTCGTACGCCCAGAGCCCCGCGACCGGCACGCCCGCGCCGCGCAGCTCCGCCACCACCTGGTCCATCGCCGATCGTGGGACCAGCAGATCCACCCCGAGCGGGCCGCGCCGGGCCCAGCCGCCGACGGGCAGCGGCCGTACGTCGTACCGAACGCTCGCCCGCGGTGGCACGGCGCCGGCCGCGAACTTCGGACCGGGCACCGCGACCAGGTCCGGTGCGGCCAGCCCGGTCACGCCGAGCGTGCCCAGCGCGTCCGGCGCCGCCGGCCCGACCAGCGACAGCAGAGCTCGCTCGCCGGTGGCGTCGCGGGGCTCGACCTTGCTGAAGAACCGCATCTTCTCCAGGTACGCCAGCAGGTCGCCGGTCGCGCCCGGCTCGGTGTCCAGCCAGGTGGTCTCGCCGTCCTCGGCGACCAGGGCGTGCTGCTCGACGTGCCCGTGCGGGGAGAGCACCAGGAGCTCGGTGCCCTCGCCGGCGGCCAGCGTCGCCAGGTGCTGCGAGGTGATCGTGTGCAGCCAACCGGCCCGTTCCTCCCCGGGCACCGCGATGATCCCCCGGTGCGACCGGTCGACCAGGCCGACCTCGGTGTCCAGGATGCGCTGCTCGCGCAGCGGGTCACCGTAGTGCGCGGCCACCCCCCGCACTCCGGCCGCGGCGTGCGCCGGCTCCGGCTGGTCGCGGCTGGCCTCGTCGATGCTCTCGACGGCCACCGCTCCCGCGATGTCGATCATTTCTGGTCCCCGTTCTCGCAGCGTTCGCAGACGCCGAAGAGCGACACGTGCCCGATGTCCACCCGGAACCCCCGTTGCGCGGCCAACTGGTCGGCGAGCGGACGGAGCAGCTCCGGATCGATCTCGTCGATCGCGCCGCACTCCCGGCAGACCAGGTGGACGTGTTGGTGCTCACCGGCCGCGTGGTAGGTCGGCGAGCCGTGCGAGAGATGGGTGTGGGTCACCAGGCCGAGCCGTTCCAGCAGCTCCAGCGTGCGATAGATGGTGGTGATGTTGACGCCGGCGGCGACCTCCCGGACCGCGGTGTGCACCTGCTCCGGGGTGGCGTGGCCCAGATCGAGCACCGCCTGGAGGACGAGCTGCCGCTGGGCCGTCAGCCGCAGCCCACGGGCCCGGAGCATTTCCGCGAGGGAGGATTCGGACACCGTCCGATCATAGTTCGGCAACCATGCCGACCGCCGCGCGCCGACGGACCGCCGCTACGCTCGACGGTCATGGTGCTGTCGTCCGTCGGAAAGGTCGCGGCCGATACGACCGCGCGGATCGCCATGCTCGGGCACGGCCCGGTGCCGGCCGGCGAGCCCGTGCTCCGCGGCGACGACCTCGGGGTGCTCCGCGGCGACGGCCTCTTCGAGACCATGCATCTGCGCCGGGGCCGGCCGTGGCTGCGCGACGAGCACCTCGCCCGGCTGGCCGCGGCGGCCGCCGCCGTCGAGCTGCCCCTGCCATCCGCCGCCGCGCTGATCGAGCTGCTCGACACGGTGTGCGCGGGGTGGCCGGCGCAGGTGGAGGGGGCTCTGCGGCTGGTCTGCACCCGGGGCCCGGAGGCCGGCGGCCCACCGACCGTCTACGCCACCCTGGCCGAGGTGCCGGCGTCGTCCCGCGCGGCCCGCCGGGACGGGATCAGTGTGGCGACCCTGCCGCTGGGGGTGCCCGCCGACGCGCGCACCGGGCTGGACTGGCTGCCGGCCGGGATCAAGTCCACCTCGTACGCGGTCAACAGCGCCGCCCGCCGTTGGGCCAACCGGGCGGGGGTGGACGACGTGCTCTGGATCTCGTCGGACGGCTACGCGCTGGAGGGCCCGACCGCGAACGTGGTGTGGCTCACCGGCGACACGCTCTGCACGGTGCCCGCCGCCACCACCGGCATCCTGCCCGGCACGACCGCCGCCTGGCTGCTCGGCCACGCCGGCGAGTTGGGCCTGACCGCCGCCGAGCGGATGGTCACCCCGGCCGAGCTGCACGACGCGGACGGCATCTGGTTCAGCTCGTCGGTGCGCGGGATCACCGAGGTGCGCACCCTGGACGGGGTACGCCGAGACCGGTCCCCGCGCACCCCCGCCCTGCACGCCCTGCTGGGTTTCGCCGTCGCCTGAGGGTCAGCCGCCGACCCGAACGAGCCGGGCGGAGAGGTGAGCGCTGAGCGGGTGCCCCATCGCGGCCATCTCCTGGGCGTAGAGCAGCGCACCCTCGACGATGCCGAAGAGCCGCTGCCCGCCGGTCACCTCCTTGGCGGTCGCCGTCCGGACCACCGCGTCGGTGGCGAACTCGACCTGGGTGCCGGTGCGCTTGCCGAGGTGCAGCTCCATCACCCCGTTCGGGGTGGTCAGCAGGGCCTCCAGCTCGTCGGTGGCCCGGCCGTCCACCAGCACCGGCCGCCACCAGCCGACCTCGCGCCCGGCCGGGCGGACCGGCTGGCTCTGCTCGTCGAGGATCCAGGCCCGCGACTCGTAGTGCAGGAACGGCCGACCGTCGTGGCTGATCCGGATCTCCTGCGCGTAGTCGAAGTCCTCGATGGTGGGGAAACCGCCCTTGCCGCGGCCGCGCCACAGCCCGATGTAGGGCAGCAGGCCGTCCAGCGCGGGGTGCAGCTTCGGACCGACCCGCAGGTCGTGACTCTCCTCGAACGGGTACGGGTCGACCGGCGGCGCGTTCAGCCACGGGGGCTGCAGCGGGTTCTCGTCGCTCACCAGTGTCACCAACGTCCTCTCGATATGCGTACGGCGAGGTAGACCAGGCCACCGGCGAGCCCGCCCAGGCCGGCGACCAGCAGGCTGACGAACCCGATCTCGGTAACCATCCCGGCCATCCTATGCTGGGCCCCATGGCCCGCTCTCTCGTCGTCAAGGCCACCGCTGGGGCGGACGCCCCGGAGCGGTGCGCACAGGCGTTCACGGTCGCCGCGACCGCGGTCGCGGCCGGGGTGGACGTGTCGCTCTGGCTGACCGGCGAGTCGACCTGGTTCGCGCTGCCTGGCCGCGCCCAGGAGTTCGAGCTGCCACATTCGGCGCCGCTGGCCGAGCTGCTGCACGTCATCCTGACCAGTGGCCGGGTGACCGCCTGCACCCAGTGCGCGGCCCGCCGCGAGATCGGACCGGACGACGTGCTGCCCGGCGTCCGGATCGCCGGCGCCGCGGTCTTCGTCGAGGAGTCCCTGGCCGAGGGAGCGCAGGCGCTGGTCTACTGACCGGCGGCACGCCTCGGCGGCCGGTCGGGGCGGAGTGCGGATACCGACCCGACATCTCGGACGGCTGCCTACGATTCGGGTGTGACCGAGGTGACGGAGAGGTTCTTCGAATCGCTGCCGGCGCGGGCCCCGGCGGTCCTCGGTGGCCTGGCGGACGGCACCCTTCAGATCGACCTCACCACCGACGACGCGACCGAGCACTGGCTGGTTCGGATGCGGCCGGGATCGGTCCAGGTCAGCCGTCACCGCGGGCCGGCCGACGCCATCTGGTACAGCAGCGCGGCCCTGTTCGACCGGCTGGTGACCGGCGAGGCCCAGGGGGTCGCGGCGGTGCTGCGCAACGAGAGCACGTTCAGCGGGAACGTGGTGCTCTTCCTGGCCTTTCGGCGGTTCTTCCCCGACCCGCCGGGCACCCGCGACCCGCGCGAGGTGGCCCGGAAGCAGGCCGGGCGGCAGGCGTGAAGGATCTGGTCAGCATCCTGGACGGCAACACCTTCCTGGTCAGCGACCGGACGGGAGACATCGAGCCGTCCTATGACTTCCCGACCGGGCTGTTCTCCTTCGACACCCGGTTCCTGTCCAACTGGGTGCTGACCGTGAACGGCGAGCGGCTGCACACCCTCTCGATGGACGACTCCGAGTCGTACCGGACGAAGTTCTTCCTCGCTCCCGGCGAACCCACCCACTACCTCGACGCCAAGACATCGGTGATCCGCAACCGGGCGATCGTCGGCAGCTTCGAGGAGGTGCTGACCGTGCTGAACCACGCGGGAGAGGAGGTCGAGTTCACCGTACGGATGGAGATGGGAGCCGACTTCGCCGACCTGTTCGAGATCAAGAACGCCCGGCAGAAGCGGGGGCGGACGACGGTCACGGCGGCCGACAACGAGCTGCGGCTGACGTACCGGCGGGAGGCGTTCCACCGGGAGACGGTGATCAGCTCCAGCATGCCGGCAACGGTCGACGCGGCCGGAATGACCTTCCGGATCCGAATCCCCCCCAACAGCGAGTGGCAGACCCGGTTGCACGTGTCCACCATCGTGTACGGGGCGCGGGGGGAGGACATCCGGGCCACCCTGCCGTACGGCGGCAGCCGTAGCGCGGACGTCATCCGCGCCGAGCAGCAGGAGCTGATCGACCGCGCGCCGAAGCTCGGCTGCGACTGCGAGCCGCTGGCCGGGGCGTACCGGCGCAGCCTCAACGACCTGGCCGCGCTGCGCTACGAGTCGATCACCCTGGGCGTACGGCTGCTCGCCGCCGGGCTGCCGTGGTTCATGACCCTGTTCGGCCGGGACAGCATCATCACCTCGTTGCAGGTGCTGCCGTTCCTGCCGGAGCTGATCCCGCCGACCATCCTGATGCTGGCCGGGTTGCAGGGGCACCGGGTGGACGACTTCCGCGACGAGGAGCCGGGCAAGATCCTGCACGAGCTGCGATACGGGGAGACGGCCGGTTTCGAGGAGCAGCCACACTCGCCGTACTACGGGTCGGCCGACTCGACGCCGCTGTTCATCATCCTGCTCGACGAGTACGAGCGCTGGACCGGCGACGCCCAACTGGTCCGGCGGTTGGAGCCGCACGTGCGGGCGGCACTGAATTGGATCGACACCTACGGTGACCTGCTCGGCACCGGCTACCTCTGGTATCAGACCCGCAACCCGGAGACCGGCCTGAAGAACCAGTGCTGGAAGGATTCCTGGGACGCCATCTCGTACGCCGACGGTCGGATGCCCGGCTTTCCCCGAGCCACCTGCGAGTTGCAGGGCTACGCGTACGACGCGAAGATGCGGGCCGCCCGGCTGGCCCGGACGTTCTGGGGGGACCCGGCCTACGCCGACCGGCTGGAACGGGAGGCGGCCACCCTCAAGCAGCGGTTCAACCACGACTTCTGGATCGCCGACCGCGGGTACTTCGCGCTCGCCCTGGACGCCGACGGCCGGCAGGTCGACGCGCTGTCGTCGAACATCGGGCACCTGCTCTGGAGCGGCATCGTCGACGAGTCCCGGGCCGGCAAGGTGGTCGAACACCTGCTCGGGCCGCGACTGTTCTCCGGCTGGGGGGTGCGGACCCTCGCCGAGGACCAGAGCCGGTACAACCCGATCGGCTACCACGTGGGCACCGTCTGGCCGTTCGACAACTCGATCATCGCCTGGGGGCTGTGGCGGTACGGCTTCCGGGACGAGGCCGGGCAGATCTGCAGCGCGATGCTGGCCGCCTCGCGCTACTTCGGCGGACGGCTGCCGGAGGCGTTCGCCGGCTACGCCCGTGACCTCACCGACTACCCGGTGGAGTACCCGACCGCGTGCAGCCCGCAGGCCTGGTCGACCGGCACCCCGCTGCTGCTGCTGCGGGTGATGCTGGGGCTGGAGCCGCAGGGCGAGCACCTGATCATCGATCCGGCCGTGCCCCCGGGCCTGGGCCGGGTCGAGTTGCTGGACATTCCCGGCCGGTGGGGTCGGATCGACGCGCTGGGCCGCAGCCGCGACCCGGAGTAGCCGCCGGGCGGCTGACCCTGCCGGGGGCGCCCGGCTCAGCCCGGACAGCCGACGGTGGCGGCCAGCCGGGCGGCGTCCGGCGTGAGTTCGGCCAGCACCGTGACCGGGCCCGCGCGGTACGCGTACACCGGAGGGTTGTCCAGCAGTGGGGCGCCGCCGGCCAGCGGGGTGAGCCCGCCGGCCGACCCGGCGGCGCCGGGACCGGCGGCGGACCGCGCGGTACGGGCCAGCACGCCGCCCGGGCAGGGCGCGGTGACCAGCTCCGGGGCGGCGTCGGCAGGCTGGCCGAGTGCTCGCAGCGCGGCCGTCAGGGCGGTGGCCTCCGGGCCGGCGTCGGTGGCCGGCGGCGGCGCGTAGCCGGAGCCGACCGGCCGACAGCCGGTGTCCACGGTCAGGCGGATCCGACCGTCCCCGGTCGGCCGGCCCTCGACGGCGACGAACTCCCCGGCGTCGGCGCGCAGCTCCGGGCCGTCCAGCCCGGGCCCGACCCCGGCGCGCCAGCTCGCGGGAAGTCGATCGGCGATCCCGGACAGCACGGCCCGCTCGGTGCCGACGGCCGCGAGCACGCCGACCTCACGCCGCAGCGTGGCGCCGTCGGCCAACGGGGTGACGCGGCAGCCTGACTCGACCCGCGCCGGCCCCAGCTCCAGCAGCCCGGCCGCGCCGGACGCCCGGGCCAGCTCTCCGACCGCCCGGTCGACCACCGGACCGGCCTGGTCGAGGGAGCGCTGCTCCCGCACGGTCGGTGCGTCGTCGCGGACCGACGTCCAGGCGAGCACGGCCAGCAGTACGGCCCAGACCGCGGTCGCGACCAGCAGCCAGCGCCGCCGCCAGGCAGGTGCCGGGGCGGCGGGACCGGTCGACGGGGCCCACCCCGTCCGGACAGCTCCGCTCACCCGGCCATGGTGTCACGGGCGGTCCGACGGCGATCGACGGAGTCGGGCGCGCTGGCGGTCAGGCGGGCCGGGGCGGCGGATCGATGCGGTAGCCGACCCCCCGCACGGTGTGCACCCGCGGCCCGCCCGGCAGGGCGCGCAGCTTGTGCCGGAGTCGCTTGACCGCGGAGTGCAGGATCGCGGTGTCCCCCAGGTACGCGCCGTTCCAGATGGCTGCGAAGAGCTGTTCGTAGCTCCACACCACCAGCGGCGGGCCGATCAGCCGGGCGAGCAACTCCCGCTCGGTGCGGGTGAGCGGGAGCGGATCGCCACACCAGGTGACCAGGTGACCGGCGCGGTCGACGACCAGCTCACCCCAGCTAACCGGCCCATGCTGGGCCGCGGGTGGGCCTACGGGCGCGATGGTCAGGGCCGCACCCCGGGGCGGCGACGGGAGCAACATCGCCCGCAGCTCGGTCAGGTCGGCGCAGCTCACCACCGGGCCGACCCCGTCGAGCTGGCGCACCACCCGCTCGCGCATCGAGACGTCCGCACTCACGCAGACGACGATCGGGACCTCTTCACCGGACACGCCGCCTCCACCCGCACCAACCGTATTGAGCGTGACTTCCACCCGACGATAGTGACGCATGCCGATGGATTCTGGGGGGCCGACCCGCGATCAGGATAGCGCCGCGTCACTGACCAGGCACTGACCGGCGTTATGCATTGAGCACCGCCAGGGACACGGCGCCGGTGGCGCAGACGCCACCGGTATCTGAGGCGAAACCTCCGGGGCCGCTCACCCTCGCGGGTGAACGGCCCCGGCCGAGCGGAGGGTGGGTTGTCAGGCGACGGTGACGCTGACCTCGTTGATGCCCCGGCCGGCGGTGACGGCGGTGTCGCCGTTGCCGTGCCGGGACAGGGCCCGCAGCGTCCAGGCACCCGGCGCGGCGAAGAACCGGAACTGGCCGGCCGCCGAGGTGACCACCTCGGCCGTGAACTCGCCGGTCGAGTCGAGCAGCCGGACGTACGCGCCCGGCACCGCCTCGTCCGCCGCCGAGCGGACGATGCCGGTGATCACGGTTTCCTTCTCCAGGTCCAGGCTGGCCGGCAGGGGCGCGGCCTGGTCGGGTGCGGCGCAACCCGCAGCGGTGGGAGCGGTCATCGTCAGGCCTCCCCGGGCTCGTCGCCGAGCGCGACCGGCACGCCGACCAGCGAGCCGTACTCGGTCCAGGATCCGTCGTAATTCTTGACGTTGCGGTGGCCGAGCAGCTCCTGGAGGACGAACCAGGTGTGCGAGGAGCGCTCACCGATCCGGCAGTAGGCGATGGTCTCCTTGCCGTCGTCGAGGCCGGCGTCGCCGTAGATCTTGCGGAGCTCGTCGTCGGACCGGAAGGTGCCGTCCTCGTTGGCCGCCTTGGACCACGGGACGCTGATCGCGGTGGGGATGTGACCGGCCCGCTGCGCCTGCTCCTGCGGCAGGTGGGCGGGGGCGAGCAGCCGACCGGCGAACTCGTCGGGGCTGCGTACGTCGACCAGGTTCTTCGTGCCGATCGCGGCGACGACCTCGTCGCGGAAGGCCCGGATGGAGGTGTCCGGCTCCTGCGCGACGTACTGCGTCGCCGCGCGGGTCACCGTCTCGGTGACGAGCGGGCGCGCGTCCAGTTCCCACTTCTTGCGACCGCCGTCGAGCAGCTTCACGTCGCGGTGGCCGTAGAGCTTGAAGTACCAGTAGGCGTACGCGGCGAACCAGTTGTTGTTGCCGCCGTACAGGATGACGGTGTCGTCGTTGCTGATGCCCCGCTCGGAGAGCAGCGCCTCGAACTGGGTCTTGTTGACGAAGTCCCGGCGGACCTGGTCCTGCAGGTCGATCTTCCAGTCGATCTTGATGGCACCGGCGATGTGGCCGGTGTCGTAGGCCGAGGTGTCCTCGTCGACCTCGACGAAGACGACGCCCGGGGCGTCGAGGTTCTTCTCGGCCCACTCGGCCGAAACGAGTGCGGTGTCGCGACTCATCGAATCACTCCCTGGTGAGGATGGATGGTGAGCCAACGCGCGAGATCGATGGATTGAACTGTCGCACCACGCGCGGGACCCAGCGGAAGGACGGGATCACGGGTTCGTGCGACGGCGCCGCTGCCGGGCTTTCGGTGGGATCACCGGAGGGTGCAAGGACCCTGCGTGCCGGTGGCCGCCGTCAGGCGGCCGGAAACAGCCCCGCCGTCAGATGACGGGGCGACACAGGCAGGTGGCCACGCGGCACAGGTCGACCGCGCGCCGTTTGGTGAGGTGGGTCCCCATGGCCACGGAGCCTACCAGCCAGTGACGGGGCTGCCACCGGGTCGACCAGCATCCGGGAATCGCCCGGGCGGCAGGCAGGGCCGGCATCTGATCGCCGGCGGCGCGCTCAACCCGCGGAGTTGATCGGCACGTTCTTCGCGTCGGCGGTGACCGCGAGCCCCTCGGGCAGCGGCCGGACCTCCCGGACGGCGAGCTGGAACGGCAGGTCGGGCAGGGGCACGTCGACGGAGATGCCCTTGGCGTAGTTGTTCAGCAGGGTGCGGGCCAGCGGCAGGTTCGGCAGGCCTGCGGCGTCCAGATCGTTGAAACGCAGGGCGACGGCACCGCTCTCGGCGACGGTGACGTCGGCGGTGCCGCTGACGGTGAGCTTCTGGCCGAGGATGTCGACCGGGGCGGTGACGGTGAGCTTGCCGCCCTGCTCGCCGAGGGTGAGCCCGGGTCGGTCCAGCAACGCGGCGAGACTGTCGTAGCTGATCGTGCCGGTGCCGTCGACGGTGTCCGCCACGACGTCGCCCTGACCGGTGCGCAGGGTGTCCAGTGACGCCCGCACGTTACGGGCGTCCACATCCAACACCGGCAGCCGCACGGCGTCGCCCTCCACCGAGGCCTGCACGTCCCGCAGCTTGATGGAGATCCGCTGGTAGCGGCCGTCCAGCACCTGGGTGAGGAACGGAGTCCCGCCGACCTCGACGTCGGGCTCGGCGGACTGCGCGCCCTGCTTGGTGACCTCCTGGCTCACCCGGTCGGCGATGGCCCGCTCGGCCACCCCGACCGCCACCCGGTCGGCGATCACCAGCAGCACCGCCACCAGCACGAGCAGGACGACCAGGCCGACGAGCAGCTTGCGACCGCGCCTTCGGGGACGGGCTTCGTCCGCCGGATACTCCTGGGCCACGCCGCCGCCTCCTGTCTCCTGCCGCCGCGGTGCGACGGGCCGTTCGTACCGGCGCCGCAGGGCGGCGCACCCGTAGGTACCCGACCGGCTCCGGGCTCAACCGTGGCTCAGAGGAAGAGCATGCACATGGCGTACGCGGCCGGGGCGGCCAGGGCGAAGCCGCCGAGCGGACCCTGCATGTGCCGGGCTACCCACATGGTGGGTGGTTCGCCGGCCATCAGCCGGCCCGCCTCGGCGTACCCGACAGCGAGGTCGGAGAGCACGGCGGTGACCGCCGCGACCAGGCCGATCACCGCGGCCCGGGTGGGCGTGAAGGGGGCCACCAGGTAGCTGCCCAGAAGCGCGCTGATCAGCGTGCCGACCATCGCGCCGACGACCACGCCGGCGGCGCCCCGGGGCACCTGCGGGGCCAGCCGGGGCCAGGGCAGCACCGCGTCGGTGAGCCGGGCGACGGTCAGCGCGACTCCGCTCGCGGTCAGGCAGACCGTGATCGCCTGGGTGCCGGCGGGGATCCGGCTGAGCACGATCAGGGTGCCGAAGGCGACCACTCCGACCACGATGAGCAGCGTGGCGCCGAGCGAGTCGGTGACCCGGACCCGGTCGACCCGGCGGACCAGCTGACCGAGCACCGCGGCGAGGAACCCGCCGGCTGCCAGGTAGCCCAGCGGCGCCAGGCCGGCGATGTCGGTCTGCACCGCGGCGATGTCGGCGACCGCGGCGACCGCGGCGCTGATCCCGGCGACCAGCAGCAGCGCGGGTGGGCGCATGGCCATCGTCCAGGCGAGCACGAACAGCAGCTGGACGCCGAAGATGATGAAGGCGAACGGCAGCCGGTGACCGGGGCCTGAGGTCTGCGCGCCGAGCACCAGGCCGACACCGAGCAGCGCCGCGAAACCGGCGATCGTCAGCGCCAGCGGGCGGCGCACCTCGACCGGGGGTACGACCTCCTCCTCCGGCTCGTCGATCTCGTCCTCGGAGCGGCGGGCCGGCTCCCCGGCTCGGCGGGCACGGCGGGGCCCACCCCGTTCACGGCGTTCGCCGTCGGTGACGGGCGGCCCGGTGCGCGGCACGGGCGGGTGGCCACGGGTCGGGGCGGCCGGGCCCGGGCGGGGCCCGTCGGGCGAGGTGGAAGGAAACACGCCCCGATCGTGCCAGACCGACCGCCCGACGCGGTGGTCACGGGTTTCAGCAGCGTTAAAACCTGCGCCACGATCAGGGGCAAGGGCGGACAAACGGGAAACGATCCGAGGGCGCAACCGAGGCGATCAGTTACGCTCAACCCGTTACCCGCCCGTCAGCGACGCCGGGACCACGCAAATTTCTCAGCGCACGTTCCGTGAGTGTGTCTGGTCGCGTGCGGCCGCGTGCCGCCGGGACGGAGGTGATCGTGGAGATCCTGCTGCTGGTGACCGCACGCGCAGGGGAACCGTCCGCTGTGCTGCCGGCACTCGACCTGCTGCCGCACTCGGTCCGCACCGCGCCGCGTGACGTCCGCACCCTGGTCGCCGGCCCCAGCCCGGACGCGGTCATGGTGGACGCGCGGTCGGAGCTGAGCGAGGCCCGCGCGACCTGTCGCATGCTGCACGCCACCGGGCTCGGCGTGCCGCTGGTCGCGGTGGTGACCGAGGCCGGTCTGATCGCGTTGAACGCCGACTGGGGGGTCGACGACGTCATCCTCGCTTCGGCCGGCCCCGCCGAGGTGGAGGCGCGGCTGCGGCTCGCGGTGGGTCGGCTGAGCAACGCGACCGCCGGCGCCGGCGGCTCGATCCGGGCGGGCGAGCTGACCATCGATCCGGACACCTACGCCGCGAAGCTGAAGGGCCGTCCCCTCGATCTCACCTACAAGGAGTTCGAGCTGCTGAAGTTCCTCGCGCAGCACCCGGGCCGCGTGTTCACCCGGGACCAGCTGCTGCGCGAGGTCTGGGGGTACGACTACTTCGGCGGCACCCGCACGGTGGACGTGCACGTCCGGCGGCTGCGCGCCAAGCTCGGCTCGGAGTACGAGTCGATGATCGGCACCGTCCGCCAGGTGGGTTACAAGTTCGTCGTTCCGCCGTCGCGGTCGCTGCCCGAGGCGGAGCACGCGCCACTGCCCGTCTGACCTCACGTCACTCGGGGGACGGTTCCCCGTATGCCCTTTTTGCGCAGCTCGTCAGTTCTATTCTGACTGCCGGGTTTGTCGGAGAAAGGGGCGACGGTGCGCGCAGTGACCACGGGGGCGACGGGCCGGCGTGACCGGCCAGCCGGGCGGAAGCCATGACGCCGAGCAACCCGACCGTCCGGGCGGCGGGAATCGTGACGGTGGTGACGGTGGCGCTGCTCGGCTCGGCGTACGTGCTGGGCCGCAGCCTCATCCCCGACCAGCCCCAGCGGCAGGCCACCGGGGTCACCGCGAACGCCGACGAGCCGCACTACGCCGACCAAGCCCCCGGCGACAAGCCGAGCGGGACCCCGACCTCCGGTCCCAGCGGCGGCCCCACCGACGCGGGTCAGGACGGGTCGGGGCGGGACGCCCAGGGTGACCAGCTGTTCGGCGCGCACTCCACCACCGGCAGCGAGCGGCTCGCGCTGACCTTTGACGACGGACCGGACCCGCGCTACACCCCGCAGGTGCTCGCCACGCTGCGCGAGTTCGACGTCAAGGCCACGTTCTGCGTGGTCGGCGAGAACGCGCAGGACCACCCCGATCTGATTCAGGCGATCGTGGCCGACGGACACACCTTGTGCAACCACTCCTGGCACCACGACGTCACGCTGGGCAACCGTTCGGCGGACATGATCCGCGCCGACCTGTCGCGGACCAACGAGGCGATCCGGGCAGCGGTGCCGGACGCGCCGATCGTCTGGTACCGCCAGCCCGGCGGCGCCTGGACCTACCCCGTCGTGTCGGTGGCGCAGCAACTCGGCATGACTCCGCTGCACTGGTCGGTGGACCCGTCGGACTGGGAGGCACCCGGCGCCGGCAAGATCGCCGCATCGGTTGTCACCCAGGTCGAACCGGGCTCGGTGGTCCTGCTGCACGACGCCGGCGGGGACCGGCAGGGCACGGTGGACGCACTGCGCCGGATCCTGCCCGATCTGACTCAGCGGTTCGAGCTGGAGGCGCTGCCCGCCGATCCGACGTGAGCCGCCCCGCACCACGGCCTGGGATCCCGGCGGACCGCGGTTCCCGGCGACTACGGTGACGGGATGAGCAGCGCCGAGCCGACCAGCGACCAGGTGACCCGGACCGACCGACTGGCTCCGGCGGAGATCGCCGACGTGTTGACCCTCGCCCGTTCCGCAGGCGACACCGACGGCGCGGACCCGCTCGACGAGCACGTCCTGCTCCGGCTGCGCGACCCGGACGCCCCGGCCGTGCACCTGATCGCCCGCGGCGACGACGGCGTTCTCACCGGGTACGCGCACCTGGACACGACCGACCCGGTCGGCGGGATCGGGGTGGAGCTGGTGGTGCACCCCGCGTACCGGCGGCGGGGCACCGGGCGGGCTCTGGCGCGGGGCGTGCTCGCCTCGGCCACCGGGCCATTGCGGGCCTGGGCACACGGTGACCACCCCTCGGCGGCCGCACTCGCGGTCGACCTCGGGTTCACCCGCGCACGGGTGCTCTGGCAACTGCGCCGACCACTGGCCGCCCCGCTGACGGAGCCGCGACTGCCCGACGGAGTGGTGCTGCGCGCGTTCCGGCCGGGGGCCGACGACGCCGCCTGGCTGGCCCTCAACGCGCGGGCCTTCGCCGAGCACCCCGAGCAGGGCCGCTGGACCTCGGACGACCTCCGGGTCCGCCTCGCCGAGCCATGGTTCGACCCGGCCGGCTTCCTGCTCGCCGAGGAGACCGCCACCGGCCGGCTGCTCGGCTTCCACTGGACCAAGGTGCACGAGCGCCCCGGGTCGGCCCGGATCGGCGAGGTGTACGTGCTCGGTGTGGAGCCGACCGCGCACGGCGGTGGGCTCGGCCGGGCGTTGACCAATGCCGGGCTGGCGTACCTGCGGGACCGGCGCGGGCTGGACCGGGTGATGCTCTACGTGGACGAGTCGAACACCGGGGCGGTCGCGCTCTACGAGCGGCTCGGCTTCGCCCGCTGGTCCGCGCACATCAACTATCACCTCGGCTGACCGCCGGTCGCCGCCGCGGCCGGGTCACTGGCGGGTAACGGCCGCGCGTCGGCGAGATAACACCGTACCGGAAATATAGCCATACTTCTGACAGGTGTACCCGGGTTCATTTAACGGACAACTCACCCTCAGCAAGCGGTCACCTCGGCGGCCGTACGTGTTCACCTTGCGTTCACTTGCGACCGGCGAACCGGCTACCTGGCACTTCTAACTTTCGTGTCAGCCGGTCAGTGCCGGTCCTCGGGCCCCGGGATCGGGGCGCCAAGTCAGACGCGAAGGGAAACCCCTCAGGTGAAGCTCCAGCGGTACGGCACTATTGCCTGCCTCGCTCTTGCCGCGACGCTCGGCCTCAGTGCATGCGGCTCGGACAACAACGAGCCCGCCTCCGGCGCCAGCGCTTCGGGCTCGGCCGCCGCGGTCGACTGCGCTACCGGAACGCTGAACGCCCAGGGCTCGTCGGCGCAGAAGAACGCCATGGCCGAGTGGATCAAGGCGTACCAGCAGAAGTGCCAGGGCACCACGATCAACTACGAGCCGACCGGCTCGGGCGCCGGCATCCAGGCGTTCATCGCCGGGACCGCCGACTTCGCCGGCTCCGACTCCGCGCTCAAGCCGGAGGAGCAGCCGCAGGCGGACGCCAAGTGCGTCGGTGGCAAGGCCATCCACCTGCCGATGGTGATCGGCCCGGTGGCCATCGCCTACAACGTCAGCGGCGTGGACAACCTCCAGCTCAAGCCGGCCACCCTGGCGAAGATCTTCGCCGGCAAGGTGACCAAGTGGGACGACGCGGCGATCAAGGCCGACAACCCGGGTGCCACGCTCCCGGCGACCACCATCCAGACCGTCCACCGCTCGGACGAGTCGGGCACCACCGACAACTTCACCAACTTCCTGTCTAAGACCGCCGAGGCCGACTGGACCCTGGGCAAGGCCAAGGCGTGGAAGGCCCCGGGCGGTACCGGCGCCAAGGGCTCGGACGGCGTGGCCAGCTCAGTAAAGGGCGCCGACGGCTCCATCGGCTACATGGAGTGGTCGTTCGCTGAGAACGCCGGCCTGAAGATGTCCAAGATCGGCAACGGCAACGGTGAGTTCGCCGCGCTGACCGCCGAGGCGGCTGGCAAGACCATCGCCGGTGCCAAGGTCGAGGGCCAGGGCGACGACCTCAAGCTGTCGATCGACTACAACACCAAGGAGGCCGGGGCCTACCCGATCGTCCTGGCGACGTACGAGATCGTCTGCAGCAAGGGCCTCGCGGCCGACAAGCTGAAGCTGGTCAAGGGTCTGCTGGGCTACGCCGCCAGCGCCGAGGGCCAGAACTCGCTGACCGACCTGGGCTACGCCCCGCTGCCGGAGACGGTCCGCACCAAGGTCGAGACCGCGGTCAAGAACCTCTCCTGACCCGACCCCACCACCTCCGCAACCGAATCGAGCGAGCAGATGGGTGAAACCCCTCACCGCTCGGCCGACGCCGGCACCGGCGGGACGCGCGTGACCCAGAGTCACGAGTGGCCCGCCGGTGCCTCGGCGCGTGTGGCCGAGGCACCAGTCAGCATCCGTTCCCCGGGCGGCGCCGGGCTGGGCGGCGGCGGCGCGCTTCCGCGCAGCCGGAAATTCGGCGCCGAGCGGGCCTTCCGCGGTCTCACCCTGGCCGCCGGCACCGCCGTTCTGGTCATCATCGCCGCCATTGCGATCTTCCTGATCGCCAAGGCGGTGCCGGCCCTGCGCGCCAACACCGAGAACTTCTGGTCCTACGAGGGCTGGTCCCCCAACGAGACGCAGCCCAAGTTCGGCATCGGCACGCTCGCCTTCGGCACCGTGCTCAGCTCGGCGCTGGCGCTGCTCATGGCAGTGCCGGTGGCGCTGGGCATCGCGCTCTACCTCTCGCACTACGCGCCGCGCCGGCTGGGCACCGCGCTCGGCTTCCTGGTCGACCTGCTCGCCGCCGTGCCGAGTGTGGTCTTCGGTCTCTGGGGGCGGGACATCTTCATCAACCCGGTCCGGGACTTCTCGGTCTGGCTGAACGAGTACTTCGGCTGGATCCCGATCTTCGGCGGTGACGGCCCGTTCGGTAAGTCGATCCTGCTGGGCGCCCTGGTGCTCGCGATCATGGTGCTGCCGATCATCACCTCGCTCTCCCGCGAGGTGTTCCTCCAGACGCCGACCGCGAACGAGGAGGCCGCCCTCGCCCTGGGCGCCACCCGCTGGGAGATGCTCCGCACCGCGGTGCTGCCCTACGGCCGCCCCGGCATCATCGCCGCGGTGATGCTCGGCCTCGGCCGGGCGCTCGGCGAGACCATCGCCCTGGCGCTGACCCTCGGCATCACCTTCGGCATCTCGTTCAACCTGATCCAGAACGGCGGCAACACCATCGCCGCCAACATCGCCAACGCGTTCGGCGAGGCGAACGAGACCGGCCGCGGCGCGCTCATCGCCTCCGGCCTGGTGCTGTTCACCATCACGCTGATCGTCAACATCACGGCGCGGGCGATCATCTACCGCCGCCGGGAGTTCACGGAGTCGGCCGCATGACCACCACCGTCACCTCCCACCGCACCCGCCCGCCGGCCCAGCCCGCCTCGCTGCGGGCCCGGCGGCTGCCCTGGTACGCCGCACCGGCAATCGCCGTTGCGGCCCTGGCGCTCTCCACCGTGATCGTCTACGGCACCGACATCGGCGGCCCGGTCCTCGTGGTCGCCCTCGGCGCGGTGCTCTACCTGATCGGGCTCTTCGCCGCGGCCAACGCGGTCGAGGGGCGCCGCTCGGCCCGCAACCGCACCTGGAGCGCGCTGATCCACTCCGCGTTCGTGCTGGCGGTCCTGCCGCTCGTGTCCGTGGTGTGGACGCTGGTCAGCAAGGGCGCCGATCGGCTGGACGCCAACTTCTTCCAGACCTCGATGAACAACATCGGGGCCCGCGACGCCAACGGCGGCGCCTACCACGCGATCGTCGGCACGCTGGAGCAGGTCGGCATCGCCACCCTGATCACCGTGCCGCTCGGCATCCTCTGCGCCATCTACATCGTCGAGTACGGCCGGGGCAAGTTCGCCTTCGCGATCCGGTTCTTCGTGGACGTCATGACCGGCATCCCGTCGATCGTCTCCGGCCTCTTCGTGCTGGCGTTCTGGGTGCTCGTCGTGTCGCCTTGGTTCAACGACGGTCGGCCGAGCTTCTCCGGCTTCGCCGCCGCGCTCGCGCTGAGCGTGCTGATGCTGCCCACCATCGTCCGGTCCACCGAGGAGATGCTCCGCCTCGTCCCGGCGCCGCTGCGCGAGGGTGCCTACGCGCTCGGCGTACCCAAGTGGAAGACCATCCTGCGGGTGGTCCTGCCGACGGCGCTGCCCGGCATCGTCACCGGCGTCATGCTCGCCATCGCCCGTGCGGCCGGCGAGACCGCGCCGGTGCTGCTGGTCGCCGGCGGTGGCGCCGCGATCAACACCAACCCCTTCGAGAACAACCAGTCGTCGCTGTCCCTCTTCGTCTACCAGCAGGCCGGTGATGCGTCGAGGTACGCGCCGGCACGGGCGTGGACCGCGGCACTCACCCTGGTCGCCCTCGTGCTGATCCTGACGATCGCGGCGAAGCTGCTGGCCCGCCGAAACCGGCTCAGCCGATGAACCCCGGAGGTACCACCATGGCCAAGCGCATCGAAGCCTCGAACGTCACCGCCTACTACGGTGCCTTCAAGGCCATCGAGAACATCAACCTGACCGTCGAGCCGAAGACGGTCACCGCCCTGATCGGCCCGTCCGGCTGCGGCAAGTCCACCTTCCTGCGGTCGATCAACCGGATGCACGAGGTGCTGCCGGGAGCCCGGGTCGAGGGCAGCCTGACAATCGACGACCAGGACATCTACGACCGGGACGTGGACGTCACCGCGGTCCGGCGCACGATCGGCATGGTCTTCCAGCGGCCGAACCCGTTCCCCACCATGAGCATCTTCGAGAACGTGGTGGCCGGGCTGAAGCTCAACGGCGTCCGCCGCAAGTCGATCCTGGAGGACGCGGCCGAAAAGGCGCTGCGCTCGGCGAACCTGTGGGACGAGGTCAAGGACCGGCTGGGCAAGCCCGGCGCGGGCCTCTCCGGCGGTCAGCAGCAGCGGCTCTGCATCGCCCGGACCATCGCGGTCGAGCCGCAGGTCGTGTTGATGGACGAGCCCTGCTCGGCCCTGGACCCGATCTCCACGCTGGCCATCGAGGACCTGATGTTCCAGCTCAAGGACAAGTTCACGATCATCATCGTGACGCACAACATGCAGCAGGCCGCTCGGGTGTCGGACCGGACCGCCTTCTTCTCCATCGAGAAGACCGGCGACCCGGGCCGGCTGATCGAGTACGACAACACCCAGAAGATCTTCAGCAACCCGAGCGTGAAGAAGACCGAGGACTACATCACCGGCCGCTTCGGCTGAGCCGCTGGTTCCCGCTCTGCGTGGGGCGTCGGTCGACCTGACCGGCGCCCCTCGGCGTACCCCGGGTGGTTCAGCCGAGCACGAAGCGGGGCTCGCCGTCGGCCGGGAAGTCCATTCGCGGGGTGATCGGGGTGGCGGCGTCCCGGTCGGCCGCCGCCTGGGCAACCCCGGCCAGGTCGCCGGCGGCCGCCACCTGGGCCAGCGTGACGAGGGTCGGCGGCAGCATGGTCAGCTCACCCGCCTCGGCCCGGGCCAGCGCGTCCGCCGGCCGGATCCACAGCGTGTGGTCGGCCTCCCCGGAGACGTCCCGGGTCCGCTGCCCGGCCGGCAGCAGGGCGACGAAGAAGTACGTGTCGAAGCGTCGCGGCTCGAACTCCGGCGTGATCCACCGGCTCCACGGCAGCAGCAGGTCCGAACGCAGCGTCAGGCGCCGGTCGGCGAGCAGCGCGGCGAAGCCCAGCCGGCGCCCCTCCAGGTCCTGCCGGGCCGCCTCCCAGTCGTCACCGCTGACGTCACCCACCACGGTCGCCGGGTCCGGGCCGGCGAGCAGCACGCCGGACTCCTCGAAGACCTCCCGGGCGGCGGCGCAGACCACCGCTTGGGCGGCGTCCGGGGCAACCCCGAGCCGCCCCGCCCACTCACTCGGCGTTGGGCCGGCCCAGTCCAGGTGTGCGGCGGAGTCGGAGCGGTCCACGCCACCGCCGGGGAAGGCGTACATCCCGCCGAAGGTCATCGCGGCGACCCGACGGATGACGTACACCTCGAAGTCGGCGCCGGTCGGACGCAGCAGCAACACGGTGGCCGCGACCCGGGGCACCGCCGGGATGCCGCCCTCGGCCTGGAACCGCCGCGCGTGCTCGACCAGGGCGGCCGGGGCGGCGAAACCGTCACTGTCGATCGTCATGTCGCGAGCCTAGGGCCTGCCCGGCCGCCCCGGCCCGGCCGGTGTGCCGGTCGGCGCCACCCGGACCGCCCTTTGCTCTGCTTCAGCCCACGCAACAGAAGTGATCGGTAACTGTCGCGCCCGCGTAAGCAGAGCAAAGGGGGACGCGCAGGGGCGGCCGGCCGGAGCGGACGAGCCGACCGGGACGTGCACCAGGGTCCCGACGGATGAGCCGGCGGCTGCCGGGCGCCCGGTCGTTCACCCGGCTCGGCTAGCGTGCCGACATGACTCGTTGGGGCATCCTGGCCACCGGCCACATCGCCAGCCGTTTCGCCGAAGACCTCCGGCTGGTGCCGGACGCCGAACTGGTCGCGGTCGGCTCCCGCGCCGCGGACAGCGCGCAGCGCTTCGCCGACAAGCACGGCGCGAAGCGCGCCTACGCCTCCTGGGTGGAGCTGGCCGCCGACCCGGAGGTCGACGTGATCTACGTGGCCACCCCGCACGCCGCGCACTACGAGGCGGCGATGACCTGCCTGACGGCCGGGCGGGCGGTGCTCCTGGAGAAGCCGTTCACTCTCGACCTGGCCAGCAGCACCGAACTCGTGGACACCGCCCGCGCCGCCGGGGTCTTCCTGATGGAGGCCATGTGGATGCGGACCAACCCGTTGGTCATGCAAGCTGCCGAGCTGATCGCGGAGGGCGCGATCGGCACGGTGAGCAGCGTCCGGGCCGACTTCGGGGTGTCCGGGCCCTTCCCACCCGAGCACCGGATGCGGGCCCTGGCGCTGGGCGGAGGCGCCCTGCTCGACCTGGGGATCTACCCGGTCAGCCTGGCCCACCTGCTGCTCGGCACGCCGCAGCACATCCGGTCCTGGGCGAAGCTCGGCCCGGAGGGGGTGGACGAGAACACCGGCATCCTGTTCGGCTACGACACCGGCGCGCTGGCCACCCTGAGCTGCGGCATGGTCGGCTCCAGCGGGCAGTCCGCCTCGATCACCGGCAGCACCGGCCGGATCGACCTGCCGGAGCCGTTCTTCCGGCCGGGTTCGCTGACCCTGTGGCGGGACGGCGCCGAGCCGGAGACGATCACCGCCGACACCGCCGGCAACGGCTACCAGTACGAGGCGATCGAGGTGCAGCGCTGCCTGGCGGCCGGGTTGACCGAGAGCCCGCTGGTGCCGCACACCACCACCCTCGAGGTGATGGCCCTGCTGGACGCCGTACGCGAGCAGATCGGCGTGCGCTACCTGTGATGAAAGGAGGGGCCCCTTCGTTGAGAAGGGGCCCCTCCTTTTACTTGATCAGCCGAAGAGCGGGCGGACCAGCAGGTACGACACGCAGGCGATGAGCGCGGCGGCCGGGAACGTGATGATCCAGGCGATCACGATGTTGCCGGCGACGTTCCAGCGGACCGCGGAGAGCCGCTTGGTCGCGCCCACACCCATGATCGCCGAGGTGATCGTGTGGGTGGTGGAGATCGGCGCCTTCAGCACCAGTGCGTTGAAGTAGAGCACCGCGCTGGCCACCGTCTCGGCGGCGAAGCCCTCCGGCGGACCGAGGTCGATGATCTTGCGTCCGAGCGTGCGGATGATCCGCCAGCCGCCGGCGTACGTGCCCAGGGCCAGCATTGTCGCCGAGGTCCAGAACACCCAGCCGGGGATGTGCGTCTTGTCGTCCTGGAAGCCGCCGGTGTAGAGCGCCAGCACCACGATGCCCATGGTCTTCGCGGCGTCCTGCATACCGTGGCCAACCGACATGGCCGCCGCCGAGGCCGTCTGCGCCCAGCGGAAGCCCCGGTTGAGCTTGCCCGGCTGCCCCTTCCGGAACAGCCAGAGGATGGCCAGCATCAGCAGGTAGCCGAGGGTGAGGCCGACGATCGGCGACAGCACCATCGGCAGGAGGATCTTCTCGCCGATGGTGACCCACTGCACGACGCCGCCGGTGGACAGCAGGGTCGCGCCGACCAGGCCGCCGAAGAGCGCGTGCGAGGACGACGAGGGCAGGCCGAAGTACCAGGTGATCAGGTTCCAGGCGATGGCGCCGAGAACCCCGGCGAAGACCACCCCGAGGCTGGCCACCCCGGTTGGCAGGGTGACCAGGCCGTCACCGACGGTCTTGGCGACCCCGGCGCCGAAGTGGGCCCCGACGAAGTTGCCGACGGCGGCGAGCAACAGGGCGATCCTGGGTGTCAGCGCCCGGGTCGAGACGCTGGTCGCGATCGCGTTCGCGGCGTCGTGGAAGCCGTTGGTGTAGTCGAACGCCAGGGCGACCGCGATCACCGCCAGCACGGCGATGAGTTCGGGAGTCACTGGCTCAGGACTCCTTGACCGCGATGGTCTCGACGGTGTTGGCCACGTGCTCGAAGGCGTCGCAGGCGGCCTCCAGCTCGTCGGCCACCTCCTTCATCTTCAGCACCGTCAACGCGTCGTACTCGCCGGAGAAGAGGCGGACGAGCAACTGCCGGTTGATCCGGTCGCCCTCGTTCTCCAGCCGGTTGCACTCGATCCAGTAGTCCTCAAGGTCCTTCATCGACTTCAGCCGGGGCATCGCCTCGGCGGTCAACTTGGCCTGCTGGTCGAGCACGTTCACCATCTCGTGCAGCTCGCGCGGCAGCGCCGGAAGCTCGGTCAGCCCGTACAGGTAGAGCAGGTCGCCGACCGCCTCCAGGTGGTCCATCACGTCGTCGAGCAGCGAGCCGAGCCGGTAGATGTCCTCCCGGTCGAACGGCGTGATGAAGGTTGAGTTGATCTTCTTGTACAGCTCGTGGGTGATCTGGTCGCTGTCGTGCTCGACCTCGGTCAGCCGCTCGCTGACCGACTGCACGTCGACGCCGGGCAGGGCCAGCTCGTTCAGCAGCTCGGTGCCCCGGACCAGGTTCTGCGCGGCCCTGGTGAAGAGCTCGTAGAAGGCGCCCTCGGTGGGGCGGAAGGAAAACTTCACAGCACAGACCTCGTCGCGTCGGTGGAAGGGGTGCGGTACGCGCGGGCGCCCGCTCGGTGAATGCTAGGAAACGCCAGAACCGCGAATTCGTCGGCCCACCCCTGGTCAGGCCTCATTCACCGGTCGTTCACCTGCTGTTCATCTCGGCCGTCCCATCCGCCACCACTCCCCCAGCACGCAACCGTTCGCGCTCGCGGGCGACGTCGAAATCGGCAGGCGGATACCCCAGATCGAGGGTGTCGAACGTCTCCCTCAGCAGGTGGGCCACCGCCCAGTCCCGGTACCACTTGCGGTCCGCCGGCACCACGAACCACGGCGCGGCGTCCGTGCCGCACCGGCTCAGGGCCTCGGCGTACGCGGCCTGGTAGTCGTTCCAACGGGCCCGGGAGTCGACGTCCGAGGGGTTGTACTTCCAGTGCTTGCGGGGGTCGGTGAGCCGCTCCAGCAGCCGCTCGCCCTGCTCGGCGTACGAGATGTGCAGCAGCACCTTGACCAGGGTCACGCCGTCCTCGACCAGGTCCCGCTCGAAGGAGTTGATCTCGTCGTAGCGGGCCCGCCAGGTGGCCTCCGGCACCAGCGAGCCGACCCGGGCGATCAGCACGTCCTCGTAGTGCGACCGGTTGAACATCCCGACGTACCCCGGCGGCGGCAGTTCCCGGCGGATGCGCCACAGGAAGTCGTGCCGCAGCTCCTGCGCGGTGGGCGGCCCGAACGAGCGGATGTGCAGGCCCAGCGGGTTCATCGCGCCGGCCACCCGCTTGATCGTGCCGTCCTTGCCGCCGCAGTCCATCGCCTGGAGCACCAGCAGCACCCGGCGCGTCGGCCGGTCCGGGTCGGCCTTGGCCATCGCGAAGAGCATCTCCTGCTGCTGGCCCAGCTCACCGCCGACCAGCTCCACCTGCGCGCGGGCCCAGGCCTTGCGGTGCTCTCCGGTCACCTCCGCCCCCGGCAGTCCGGGCGTGGACCGGGGGTCGATCTCCGCGAGATCCACCGGTGCGGCGACCCGCAGCAACTCCCGCACCTGGCCGCCGGCGGGCGCCACGATCTGCGCTTCCTGGGGTGCGCTCATACTCGGATCATCGCCCACCCGCCGACCAACCGCCCGCCGAGCGCCGCCCCACCCCGCTGGGCTGTCACATTCGGGGCCTCCGGCGCGTCCTGTTGGCGGGAGGATGTACGCCGGGAAGGCGCGCCGAACGGGGAGGGTGGTGGGTCGTGCGGGACCTGGCGACGGAGTTCGAGGCCGAGCGTGGCCGGCTGCTCGCGGTGGCCCACCGGATGTTGGGCAGCCGCAGCGAGGCCGAGGACGCGGTGCAGGAGACGTGGCTGCGCTACGCGGGGGCGCTCGCCGACCCGGCGGCCCGCGCCGAGATCCGCGAGCTGTCCGCGTGGCTGACCACCACCTGCGCCCGGATCTGCCTGGACGTGCTCCGCTCGGCCCGGGTCCGGCGGGAGGCGTACCCCGGGCAGTGGCTGCCGGAGCCGGTGGTGAGCCAGGTGGGCGCCGCGGCGCCGACCGACGGCTACGCCCCCGACCCCGCGGAGCGGGCGGTACGTACCGACCAGGTCGGTACGGCGCTGCTGGTGGTGCTGGAACGGCTCGCGCCGGAGCAGCGGGTCGCCCTCGTGCTGCACGACGTGTTCGCGGTGCCGTTCGCCGGGGTCGCCGACGTGCTCGGCACCACCGAGGTGGCCGCCCGGCAGCTCGCCTCCCGCGCCCGCCGGGCGGTCACCGCACCGGACGTGCCCCGGCACACCGCCGACCCGGCCGAGCAGCGGCGGGTGCTCAAAGCGTTCGTCGCCGCCACCGAGTCCGGCGAGCTGGACCCGCTGCTCCGCCTCCTCGCGCCGGACGTCGTCTTCGTCGGCGACTCCGGTGGGCACTTCCCGGCGGCCCGTCGGCCGGTGGTCGGCGCCGAGGCGGTGGGTCGCTTCACGCTCGGCCTGTTCGGCCGGGCCGGGCGGTACACCCAACAGGTGCTGGCCCGGCCGGTGCTGGTGGACGGCGTGCTCGGCCTCCAGTGGGAGACGGTGTACAGCGACGGCCGGCCGCTCCGCATGGTCACCGCCCTCGCCGTGCACGAGGGCCGGATCACCGGCGTGTTCAACCAGCTCAACCCGGAGAAGCTGACCGACCTGCCACCGTTGGGCGACGACGACCGGTGGCCGCCGCGTTGGTGAGCCGGCCGGTCGAGCGCCCGCGCGGGCTCAGACCACCAGGGCCAGCCACTTGCGGTACGAGGTGGCGAACGGCTCGCTGCCGTCGCCGAGCGCGCCGAACAGCCAGCGGGCCGCCGCCTCGGCCTCGACCACCACGTCCTCCGGGTAGCCGTAAAGGGCCCGGTGCTCAGCGAACTCGTCCTCGTCGAGCAGCTCCACCAGACCGGTGGCGCGGCGGCGGACCACGTCCAGGTCCAGGTCGATCAGGTGGACGACGTCGTCGGACTCCCAGTGGGCAGGGGTGGCGATGTCGCAGTAGACCTCGCTGGTCCGCGGTGGCGGGTTGAACATCCCCGTCCACCACGCGTGGTGCGGCACCAGCAGGACGAACGGGATCTTCTCCACCGACGGGCGGCCGTGGTAGACCGACTCGGTGCCGGCCGGCACGCCGAGCCAGATGCCGAGGTCGTCCTCGGCGAGCCGGCGGGCCGGGTAGTCACGGTGGGCGCTGCCGTCGTACTTGCGGTAGATCACTCGGACCACGTCGCTCGGCATGATTCGCACCCTAACCGATACTGCCCACGGGTCGTAGCGCGGCCGTAACCGGACGCTGCCGGACGAGCCGACGGACCGATCGGCGCCGCGCCACGCGGACGGATGGGCTCAGCCCGTGTCGGCCGCGACGGGTACCGTCGCACGGTGACTCCGCCCCGCACCGCCACCGGTTCCGCCGCCCCCTCGGCCCGTGCCGGGAGCCGGCGACGGGGCAACCGACCCAGCGGGGCGGAGCTGCTCGCGGCGGCGGTCGGCGCGGTGCCCGGCGGCGCGGCACGCCCCGGCCAGCAGGAGATGACCACCGCGATCGAGGAGTGCGTGACCAGCGGCGAGCACCTGCTCGTCCAGGCGGGCACCGGCACCGGCAAGTCGCTGGCCTACCTCGCGCCGGCGCTCACCGTGGACGGCCCGGTGGTGGTCTCCACCGCCACCCTGGCGTTGCAGTCCCAGCTGGTCGACCACGACCTGCCCCGGATGGCCGACGCGGTCGAGCCGCTCCTCGGCCGCCGGCCCACCTTCGCGGTGCTCAAGGGCCGCCACCACTACCTCTGCCTGGCCCGGCTGGACAACTCCACCGCCGAGGAGCCGGAGGACACTCTCTTCGACGCCCCGGCCACCCGCCCGGGCGGCGGCGGCACGAAGTGGCTCGGCGAGGCGGGCCGGATGGGCAAGCAGATCGAGCGGCTGCGCGACTGGGCCGAGAAGACCGCCACCGGCGACCGGGACGAACTGGACCCGGGCGTCGACGACCAGGCCTGGCGGTTGGTGTCGATGCCGGCCCGGGAGTGCGTCGGGGCGACCCGGTGCCCGTTCGGGGCGGAGTGCTTCGCCGAGGCGTCCCGGGCCCGGGCCCGCGAGGCCGACATCGTGGTGACCAACCACAGCCTGCTCGCCGTCGACATGCTGGCCGACCGGCACATCGTGCCGCCGCACAAGCTGCTGATCGTGGACGAGGCACACGAGCTGGCCGACCGGGTCTCCTCCGCGGCCCAGGCGGAGTTGGTGCCGGAGTTGATCGACCGGTCCACCCGGCGGGCCCGCCCGCTGCTGCGGCCGGAGACCGCCGAGGCGCTCACCGCGGCCGGTGACGCCCTCGCGGTCGGGCTGGCCGAGGCGCCCGCCGGGCGCCTCACCGCCGGGCTGCCGACGCCGCTGCGGGAGGCGTGCACGCTGCTCGACGCGGCCACCCGCGCCGCGCTGGACGCGATCGGCGACGTCAAGTCTGACGATCCCGACCCGGTTCGCAAGCAGCAGGCCAAGGCGGTGCTGGACGAGCTCTCCACGACCGCGCAGCGGCTGCTGGAGGAGGCCGATCACGACGTGGCCTGGGTGGAGAAGAACGACAGCGGCAGCCGGCGGGCGCTGGTGGTCGCGCCGCTGTCGGTGGCCGGCACCCTGGCCACCCACCTGTACGACGAGCGCACCGTGGTCGCCACCTCCGCCACCCTGGCGCTGGGCGGCCGGTTCGACACGGTGGCCCGCGCTCTCGGGCTGGACGCGCCGCCGCCCGCACCGCCGTCCCCGGCCGCCGCCGCGCTGGCCGCCCGCACCGGCCCGGGCCGTCCGGCGGCCGAGACGCCCGGCCGCCGGCTGGCCGGAGACGCCGCACCCGGCGCCGTCGTGCCGGCGACGGAGGGTCCGGGCTGGCGGTCGCTGGATGTGGGGTCGCCGTTCGACTACGCCCGGCAGGGCATCCTGTACGTCGCTTCGCACCTGCCCCGGCCCAGCGTCTCCGGGCTTCCCGAGGCGGCCGGGGAGGAGCTGCTCGCGCTGGTCGAGGCGCTCGGTGGTCGTACTCTCGGGCTCTTCTCCTCCCGGCGGGCCGCGCAGCAGGCGGCGGAGCTGCTGCGCGCGCGGACCGACCTGCCGGTGCTGCTGCAGGGCGAGGAGGCGCTGCCGCTGCTGGTCCGCCGGTTCCGCGAGGAGCGTTCCAGCTGCCTGTTCGGGGTGATGTCGCTCTGGCAGGGGGTGGACGTGCCGGGCGACGCCTGTCAGCTCGTGGTCATCGACCGGCTGCCCTTTCCGCGGCCGGACGAGCCGCTGGCGGCGGCGCGCGCGGCAGCCGTGGACGCGGGCGGCGGCTCGGGTTTCGCGGCGGTCAGCGTGCCGATCGCGGCGGTCCGGCTGGCGCAGGGGGTGGGTCGATTGATCCGGGCGACCGGTGACCGGGGGGTGGTCGCGGTGCTCGACTCCCGGTTGGAGACCGCCCGCGGCTACGGGCCGTTCCTGCGTCGCTCGCTGCCGCCGTTCTGGTACACGACCCGTCCTGAGGTGGCCCGCGGCGCGCTGCAACGTCTCGCCGGCTCCTGACCGCCCGCGCCGCGTCAGGGAGCCTGCGCGGCGACGACGACGGCGTCGGGCGGGGTGTCCGGGACCGTCCGGGCGGCCAGCCGGCGGATCGCGGTGTTCAGCACCGCGATCAGCGGCACGGACACCAGCGCACCGGTGATCCCGGCGAGCACCACCCCGGCGGCGATACCGATGATCACCGCGAGCGGGTGGATGGCCACCGCCCGGCCCATGATCAGCGGCTGGAGGACGTGCCCCTCCACCTGCTGCACGCCGATCACCGCGCCCAGGATGATCAACGCGGTGACCGGGCCGCTGTCGACGAGCGCCACCAGCACCGCCACGCCACCGGAGAGCGCCGCGCCGACGATCGGGATGAACGCGCCGAGGAAGACCAGCGCGGCCAGCGGGAAGGCGAACGGGACGTCGAAGATGACCAGGAAGATGCCGATGCCCACCGCGTCGATGAAGGCCACCAGCACGGTCGCCCGGACGTAGGCGCCGAGCGTGTGCCAGGAGGCGCGGCCGGCGTCATCGACCTTCCAGCGGGCGGCCACCGGCAGCAGCCGGACCAGGAAGCGCCAGATCCGGTTGCCGTCGCGCAGGAAGAAGAACGTCGCGAAGAGCACCAGCAGCGTGCCGGTCAGCACCTCGGCCAGCGTCGCCGCGGTGCTCAGCGCCCCGCTGGTGAGATCCGAGGTGTTGGAGTTGATCCAATCCTGCGCCTCGTCGATGTAGCGGTTGAGCTGGGTGTCGGAGAGGTGCAGCGGACCTGTCTTCAGCCAGTTCTGGATCTGCCGGACGCCCTGCGAGGACTTCTCGCTCAGCTCCGGCGCCCCCTTGATGAACTCGTTGACCACCAGGGTCAGCGTGCCGATCACTCCCGCCAGGCCGCCGACCAGCACCACCGCCGTCGCCAGCGACCGGGGCAGCCGCGCCCGCAGCAGCCAGCCCACCGCCGGTGCGAGCAACGCCGAGAGCAGCAGGGCGATGGCCAGCGGGATGATCACTATCTTGATGGTGCCGACGATCCGGAGCAGCGCCCAGGCCACCAGCCCGATCACGATCAGCCGCCAGCACCAGGCGGCGGCGATCCGCAGCCCGTGCGGGACGTCCGCGTCGTCGCGGCTGGCGGTCGAGCTGTGCACGTCCGTCGGGGGTTCCGCGCCGACGACCGTGGCCGACGGCGGCGCGGCCGGCCCGGGCACGGCGGGGGACGCCACCCGAGGCTCCGCGCGGTCGCTCGACGCGCTCCGATCGCCGCGAACCGACTCCCGTCCCGACTGGTAGGCGCGGCGGAGCCGCCCGCGTACCCGCTCGAAGCGGCTCAAGCGCACCTCCTGGCAGAGAACCGGTCGGCCCACAACGACAGGCCGGACAGCTTACGTCCGCTCCCGACACCATAGGGTAGTTCCGCCACACATTGCCCCGGTCGCCTCGGGCGTAACCACCGTCGGGCCGGCCGTCGGCGACACGGTAGCGTCTGCGGCGTGACCGCCGACCAGGATCTCGACGCCGGCCTGCCGATCCGCCTCCTGCACGACCGCGTGCTGGTGCGGATGGAAGGCAGCGAGGGCGAGCGCCGCTCCACCGCCGGCATCGTCATCCCGGCGACCGCCGCGGTCGGCAAGCGCCTCGCCTGGGCCACCGCCGTCGGGGTGGGGCCGAACGTCCGCGCCATCGTCTCCGGCGACCGGGTGCTCTTCGACCCGGACGACCGCTCCGAGGTCGAGCTGCACGGCCGCGGGTACGTGCTGCTGCGGGAGCGGGACGTACACGCCGTGGCCGCCGAACGGATCGAGAACGACTCCACCGGCCTCTACCTCTGACGCGCCTCCCCGGCCACCACGCCGTTTGCCGGGCCCCGCTACGGGAAGCCATCCGGCGACCGTGGCCCTGGGGAGGGACGATGCCGGTATTCGTGAAGAAGCTGCTGGCCTGGGGCAGCGTCGCGTTCCTGATCTACTTCATGGCGTTCCGGCCGGACGGCGCGGCGCAGATGTTCAAGGCGATCGGGGCCGCGCTGGTGGCGATGGCCCAGGGGCTCGGCGACTTCCTCACCACCATGATGACCTGAGCCGGCCGCCAGCCGTCACTGGTGACCGGACGGCCAGGACCCCGCCGGTGGGGGGCCGTACCAGCCGGGCGGGGCATACCCCAGCGGAGGCGGCGGCGCGGCCAGCACCACCGGGATCGGCACCACCGGCTCCTCCGGCGCGGCCACCGGACGCTGCGAGCCGTCCGGGAAGCGCAGGTGGTAGCGACTGCCGTCCCAGACTCCGGTCGGGGCCTGCGGGTCCCGCCCCACGAAGAACGACCGGTACGCGCTGATCGCCTCCAGCAGCTCCCGCTCCTCGGTGGCCGTCCGTTCCCGGTCAGCGGGCTTGCGATCCAGGCCGCGCAGCGACCCGTCGCGCAGCAGGGCCAGCCGGGTGGCGGCGAACTGGTACCCACGCATCGCCCGCACCCCGGCGTCCCCCGCCACCCGACGCGCCCAACTGCGGGCCGCGTGCCGGCGACCGAGGCTGCTCAGCGCGGCCACCTCGGGTGGGCTCAGCCAGCCGGCGCGCACGTAATCCGGCAACGTGCGCTCGGTGAGCCGTCCCTCCCACGCGCGCAGCCACACCGCCAGCCCCACCATGCCGAAGAAGATCGGCACCATCAGGCCCAGGAAGCCGTACAGCATGATCACCGCCTCCCCGGTGGCCTGGGTGAGCGTCGGCAGCAGGTTCCAGGTGCCGTGCAGCATCATCGCCAGCAGCAGACCCGCGACCGGGGCGAGCACCCGCACGCGCCGGTCGGCGGTACGGGCCGCGACACCGAGCCCCACACCGGTCATCGAGGTGAACAGCGGATGGGCGAACCCGAACAGCAGGATCCGGACGATGAAGATGGCGATGACCTGTTGAGTGCCGGTCGCCGGGCCGTACCGGTCGGCGCCGGCCGCATAGCCGTACCCGCCCAGGTAGAGGATGTTCTCCACCATGGCGAAGCCGACCGCGGAGAGCCCGCAGTAGACCAGGCCGTCGGTGATCCCGGACCACTCCCGGCGACGGAACACCAGCAGCAGGATCGGGCCGAGGGCCTTGGTCAGCTCCTCGATGAACGGCGCCACCAGCACACCGGTGAGCGCGGACGGCAGCCCCCAGTCGGCGAACCGCGCGGCGGCGAACTCATTCACGGTGAGCGATGCGGCGGTGGAGACGAACGCCCCCCAGGCGAAACAGAAGATCAGGTACTTCAGCGGCTCCGGCTCGTATCGGTCGAGCCAGAGGAAGCAGGCGACCAGCACCGGCACCGGCAGGATGGCGGCGACCACCCCGATCAGCAGCGCCCGTACGCCGAGCGACTGGCCGAGCGTGAAGACCATGAACACCGCGCACCCCGCGATGAACAGCACCACCCCCGCCAGCACCAGGAACCGCCGCCACCCCAGTCGGCGCAGCGGCATCCGGGGCGCCGCGCCGGCGGACGGGGCTGCGGGCGCGGGCGGCGACGGCAGGGGTGCACCGGGCGGGGTGTCGGCCATGCGGTCAGCGTAGCCATCCGCCGCCGGCTGGTCCGGGCCCATCGGCAGCCGCTATGCTGCCGGCAGGTCACGAGCGCCAGCGTCAAGCCCCGGCTTGCTGGCCGGCAACCCTCGTCGAGTTCGCGGTGGGGTGCCCCGGGTGATGACCGGGCCCAGCCCGATCGGTGTGCTGGGCAAGCGCGGACCCCGTCCCGACATCGCACCCGGGGTCCCTGACCCCGGAGGTTCCGGCGTGTCCGTCACCCTCGTACCCTCGCTGCCCACCCGGTCCGGCAGCACGCCCGCGCCGGCCCCGTCGCGGCCGCTCGACGTGCTCGGCGTACCGGGCGAGATCAACCTCGACTACGCGGCCACCGCGCCGTGTGCGCGGGCCGCCGCCGACGCGGTGTCCGAGCTGCTGCCCTGGTACGCGAGCGTGCACCGGGGCGCGGGAGCGCTGTCCCGGCGCTGCACGCTGGCCTACGAGCGGGCCCGGCAGACGGTGGGCGACTTCTTCGGCGCCCGCGCCGACGACCACGTGATCTTCACCCGCAACACCACGGATGCGCTGAACCTGCTGGCGCGGGCGGTGCCCGCCGGCACGACGGTGGTCACCTTCGCCGGAGAGCACCACGCCAACCTGCTGCCCTGGCCGCGTGGCTCGGTACGGCTGCCGGTGCCCACCGAGCCCGCCGAGGCGGTACGCGCCCTCGCCGCCGCCCTCGCCGAGCTGCGCCGGGACAGCAACCCGGCGCTGCCGGTGCTGGTCGCGGTGACCGGGGCGAGCAACGTGACCGGCGAGCGCTGGCCGGTCGCCGAGCTCGCCCGGGTCGCCCACCGGCATGGGGCACGGATCGTCCTCGACGCCGCACAGCTCGCCCCGCACGCACCGGTCGACCTTCTCGCGCTCGACGTGGACTACCTGGCCGTCTCCGGCCACAAGCTGTACGCGCCGTTCGGCGCGGGCGTGCTGGTCGGCCGGGCGGACTGGCTGGACGCCGCTCCGCCGTACCTGGCCGGCGGCGGCGCCACCAGCCACGTCGGGCCGGCCACGCACGACGTGACCTGGGCGACCGGCCCGGCCCGGCACGAGGGCGGCACGCCGAACCTGCTCGGTGCGGTGGCGCTGGCCGCGGTGTGCGCGGCGCTGGCCGGGGCGGACCAGGCGACGCTGGCCGCCAGCGAGCAGGCGTTGCTGACCCGGCTGCGGACCGGCATCGCCGCCCTGCCGCACGTGGTGGAGCTGCGCACCTTCGGCCCGGACGCGCCCCGCGTCGGCATCGTCTCGTTCGTGGTCGCCGGGTGGGACTCGGCCGAGGTGGCCGCGCGGCTGGCCGCGGACCACCGGATCGGCGTACGGGACGGGCTGTTCTGCGCCCACCCGCTGGCGCGGCGGCTGCTCACCGAGGCGGCGGGGCGCACCGGCCGGCGGGATCTGCCGCCCACCGCGCTGCGCGCCAGCATCGGCCTGGGCAGCACGCCCGGCCAGGTGGACCGGCTGCTCGCCGCCCTCGCCACGCTGGGCTGAGCCGGGCCGGCCGGTGGCGTGAGCCGGGCCGGCCGGCGGTGCGGTCAGCCGACCGGTGGGGCGGTGGGCGGTTTCGGCTTCTCGCCCGGCTCGGCCGGTTCACCGATCGGCCGCTCCTGCTCCCCGAAGGCGGTGCGGATGCACCGGTTCGCCTCCTCCTGCTCGATTCCGGAGGCCACCAGCAGGTCACTCGCCGTGGTGCGGATCTGGGCGATCACCACGCTGCCCGAGAAGCCGACCCCGGCGCCGTACGCCCGACCGGCCTCGCTGACCGCCCGCAGTGACCTCTCCCGGGCCTTCTGTGGCTCCTCGCCCACGGCGAACTCGTGCTTGAGCAACCGGACCGACTCGGCGAGGTGGTTCATCGCGTCGGGCATCGGATCCGGCACCGGTTCCTCGTCCTCGATCAGCGTGACGGACCGGCGGATCAACGTGCCGGTGTTTCGCATCGCCCGGTCGATCGGATCCGCCGCCTCCGCGTAGTGGGTCAGCTCGTCGCGCCGGTGCCAGCGGGCCGGGGACAGGGTGGCGGTCTCCTTCGCCCCCTCGATCGCCTCGGCCAACGTGGCCAGCTCCTCCTTGTTGTTCCGCAACCGCTCCAGGGCCTGCTGGACCGTGGCGCGGTCCTGGTTGCGCAGCCCGTCGGCGGTGGCGTCGAGCTGGGCGGCGAGCAGGTCCAGCGCCGGCCGGGCGGCGCGGTTGATCACCCGGAGCGGGTTCAGCGGCAGCAGCACCGCCGTCACCAGCAGCGCGACCCCACCGCCGAGGAACGCGTCGACGAAGCGCGGAATCTCCAGGTTCTGGGTCGACGGGCTCAGCGTGACGATCAGCACCGCCGTGGCGGCCGCCTGGATGACGATGGCCACGCTGGCCCCGGCGAAGATGGTGAGCAGGATCGCCACCGTGACCACCAGGCCGAGCTGCCACGCCCCGGTGCCGAGCAGGTAGATGAGGAAGTCGCCGATGGCCACCCCGATCCCCACCCCGACGATCAGCTCCACGGTCCGGCGAAACCGCTGCCCGACCGACGCGGCCAGGGTGCCGACCGCGGAGATCGGCGCGAAGACCGGCTGCGGGTTGCCGAGCACCCGGTGCGAGATGAAGTACGCCAGCCCGGCGGCGAGCCCGGCCTGCACGGCCAGCCCGCCGGCCATCCGCACCCGGTGCAGCCGGTCGTGCAGGGTGGCCCGGCCACGGTGCCGCAGCTCCTCGGTGGCCTCGGCGATCCGCGCGCCGTCGACGTCCACCAGCCCTTCACGCAGCGGGGTGCGCCGCACCAACGGAGGTCGTTTGTCCCGGGCCACGGCCATGGGCGCGACTACCCGAGGCAGGCCTACTGAATCCTCCCGCTCCGCACGTGGCGGGAGGATGCGGCAGACTCGGGCGGTGGCCGATCTGCTGGACCGGTGGCGGGCGGCGGCCCGGGGCGCCGGAGCGAAACCCGGCGCGGGCTCGACGCGGGCCGGGGAGCAGCTGCTCGCCCGCTGGCGGGAGCCGCACCGGCACTACCACACGGTGGGCCACCTGACCGCCGTGCTCGACGTGGTGGACCGGCACGCCGGGCTGGCCGACCGGGCCGACCTGGTCCGGCTGGCTGCCTGGTGCCACGACGCGGTCTACGACCCGCGGGCCGCCGGCGACGCCAATGAACGGGACAGCGCCACGCTGGCCGGGAGCGTGCTCAGCGCGCTCGGCGTGCCGGCGCCCGCGGTGGCCCAGGTGCGCCGGCTGGTGCTGCTCACCGCCGGGCACGCGGTGGCGCCAGGTGACCGGGACGGCGCCCTGCTCTGCGACGCGGACCTCGCCGTGCTGGCCGCGCCGCCGGCCGCGTACGACCGCTACGCCGCCGCCGTCCGGCAGGAGTACGCACACGTGCCGGAGCCGGCTTTCCGGGCCGGACGGGCCGGGGTGCTCAGCGGGCTGCTGGCGCTGCCCGCGCTGTTCCGGCTGCCGCCGCTGTCGAGCCGGTGGGAGCAGCCGGCCCGGGCAAACCTGCGCCGCGAGCTGGCCACGCTCATCGGGCCGCCGGAGGGCGCGGGTTGACCAGGTGCTTCGGGCGACGCAGGCCGGCGTCGCGGAGCAGCCGCACCAGCTCCCGGCTCGACACCACCCGGGCCCCGAGCCACACCGCCGCCGCGAACCGGTCGGCCGGGATGTCGTAGTGGTCGCGGTCGAAACCGCGTCGGGCCGCGCCCAGCGCCTCGGCGAAGGCGTGCAACTCGGCGTACGAGAGGTCGCTGATCAGATGTGACCAGAGCCGACCGCGCCACGGCCAGGCAGGCCGGTCCAGGTAGAGCATGGTGCCCAAGCTAGCCCGCGCAGACGATCATGTTGATGATCGGCGGCGGGCGACCTAGCCTCAGCTGCATGGCCCCCACTGCACTCATCGACGAGCTGCGCGCCGCGCTGGGCGAGAGCGTCGTGCTCACCGACCCGGACCTGCTGCGCATGCACGAGCGGGACGAGGCCGACCTCTGCGCCGCCGGCACCCCGCTCGTGGTGACCCGCCCCCGCGACACCGAGCAGGTGGTCGCGGTGATGCGGGCGGCGGCGCGGCACGGCGTACCGGTGGTGCCGCAGGGCGCGCGGACCGGGCTGGCCGGCGCGGCGAACGCGGTGGACGGCGCGGTGGTGCTGAGCACGGTCGCGATGGACGAGATCCGGGAGATCGACCCGGTGAGCCGGATCGCGGTGGTCCAGCCCGGGGTGGTCAACGCGACATTGGCCGCGGCGGTCGGCAAGCAGGGGCTCTGGTACCCGCCGGACCCCGGTTCCTGGGAGTCGTCCACCATCGGCGGCAACGTGGCCACCAACGCCGGCGGCATGTGCTGCGTCAAGTACGGCGTGACCACCGAGTACGTGCTCGGCCTGGAGGTGGTGCTCGCCTCCGGCGAGGTGCTGCGCACCGGCCGGCGTACCGCCAAGGGAGTGGCCGGCTACGACCTGACCCGGCTCTTCGTCGGTTCGGAAGGCACCCTCGGGGTGATCACCGAGGTGACCGTGGCGCTCAGGCCCGCACCGGCCGACTCGCTGACCCTGGTGGCGGTCTTCCCGTCCACCGCGGCGGCCGGCGCGGCGGTGGCCGCGATCGCCGCCCGGGGGCTCACTCCCAGCCTGCTGGAACTGCTCGACCAGACCCACCTGCGGGCCATCGAGGCGTACCAGCCGATGGGGCTGCGGACGGACGCGCAGGCCCTGCTGCTGGCCGCCGCGGACACCGGCAGCCGGGCCGCCGACGACCTGGCCGGCCTGGCCGAGGTGTGCGAGGCGGCCGGGGCCGACGAGGTCTACGCGGCCACCGACGCGGTGGAGGCGGCGGCGCTGCTGCAGGCCCGGCGGCTCGCCCACCCGGCGATGGAGAAGTTCGCCGCCGACGCGTACCCGGGTGGCAACGGCGGTCTGGTGATCGACGACGTGGCGGTGCCGCGCGGTTCGCTCGCCGCGCTGCTGGACGGGGTGGCCCGGATCGCGGCGGAGTGCGAGGTGCCGATCGGCGTGGTGGGCCACGCCGGGGACGGCAACATGCACCCGAACATCGTGGTGGACCGCGCCGACCCGGCGAGCGTGGAGCGGGGTCGGCGGGCGTTCGACGAGATCATGCGGCTCGGCCTGGCCCTGGGTGGCACCTGCACCGGTGAGCACGGGGTGGGGCTGCTCAAGCGGGACTGGCTGGCCCAGGAGATCGGCCCGGTCGGGGTCCGGGTGCACCAGGCGATCAAGTCGGCGCTGGATCCGGCCGGTCTGCTCAACCCCGGCAAGGTGCTCTGACTGACCTGACCTCGGCCGGGGTCAGCCCTTGACCTCGGCCGGGGTCGCCTGGGTGAGCAGCAGCAGGATCTCCCCGGCGACCGGCGGGCGTTCCTCGCCCGGGCAGTCCTGCGAGGTGATCAGCCCGGCGGAGGTGAGCAGGCTGGAGGTCAGCGCGTCAATGCAGGTGACCCGGTACTGCCGGACCTGATCGGTCTCGTTCGCCAGCTTCGGGTCGGCCAGCAGCACCTGGAGCCGTTCGGTCTGCTCCGGGGCGAGCCGGCCCCGGGAGGTGACGCCGTCACCGGCGCAGTCGAGGCACTGCCACGTGCCGTCCCGCTCGACGCTCAGCGTGCGTATCGGGCCGTCCGCACCGAGCCGCTGCAAAAGGCTGACCTGACCCGCGGCGACCGTCGTCGGGATCTCCGGCACCGGCCCGCCGGCCGCCGTGCCGACCGGCGGTTGCGCAGTCGGTGTGCCGCCGGTGTCGCGGTCGAACAGAGAACACCCGGCGAGCGCACCGGCGAGCGCCGTGGCGAGGAGAGGAATGAGCAGGCGGGAGCGCGCGCGGGAAAGCACGCGCGGAAACCTACCCCACCCTAGATAGCAGCCGAAACCACCATCCGGGCCGGTATCGATGGTTACCCTTCGGTAACGTTATTTTTCGTCACCGAGCGGACGGACGCAACTCGGCCTGATCGTCGTCGCCACCCCGGTCCGCCGCGTAACCCCGTACATCCGGGGCGCCCAGCCGGACCGCGTCCGCCGCGGCGTCGTCCGGCATCTGCTGAGACTGCCGTTCCGCCTCCACCCGGGCGCGGTAGTGCTCGACCTCGCAGGCCCGGGTGGCGGCGTCCCACCCGAGCACCGCGCCCATCAGCTCGGCGGTGTGCTCCGCCGACTCCAGCCCCCGGTGGCTGGTCTCGAAGGAGATCCGCGTCCGCCGGGTCAGCACGTCCTCCAGGTGCAGCGCGCCCTCGGCCCGCGCCGCGTAGGCGACCTCCGCGGCCAGGTACTCCGGCGCGCCGGCCAGCGGGGAGGCGAGCAGTGGATCCGCGTCGATCAGCGCGAGCAGATCCAGGGTGAGAGTGCCGTACCGCTCCAGCAGGTGCTCCACCACACCCACCGGCACACCGTGCCGCCGGGCCAGGTCGGCCCGATCCCGCCACATGGCCGGGTAACCGTCCGCGCCGAGCAGCGGCAGGTCGGCGGTGCGCGACGGGCGGGTGCCGCCCAGCCGGCGGGCGGCCCGGTCCACCACATCGGAGGCCATGACCCGGTACGTCGTGTACTTGCCGCCGGCCACCAGCAGCAGCCCGAGCATCGGCTCGAAGACCGCGTGCTCCCGGGAGAGCTTCGAGGTGGAGTCGGCCTCACCGGCCAGCAGCGGCCGCAGCCCGGCGTAGACGCCCTCGATGTCGGCCGTGGTCAGTGGCCGGTCCAGCACGACGTTGACCTGCTCCAACAGGTAGTCGATGTCGCGGGCCGACGCCGCCGGGTGGGACCGGTCCAGCCGCCAGTCGGTGTCCGTCGTGCCGATGATCCAGTGCCCGCCCCACGGGATGACGAAGAGCACCGAACTCGCCGTGCGCAGGATGAGCCCGGTCTCGCCGGTGATCGCCGAGCGGGGCACCACCAGGTGCACCCCCTTGGAGGCGCGCACCCGGATGCCGGGCCGCAGGCCCACGTCGTTGAGCATCCGGGACATGTCGTCGCTCCACACGCCGGTGGCGGCGATGACGGTCCGGGCCTGCACCTCGAACTCGGCGTCCGGGGAGCCGGCCGGCGCCTCCAGGTCGCGGACCCGGACGCCGGTCACCTCGCGCGCCTGCCGGATCAGCCCGACCGCACGGGTGCTGCTCACCACCGTGGCGCCGAGGCTGGCCGCGGTGCGGGCCAGGGTGACCACGAGCCGGGCGTCGTCGACCTGCCCGTCGTAGTAGCGGATCGCCCCGGCCAGCGCGTCGGCCCGCAGGCTCGGGAAGATCCGCCGGGCCCCCTCCCGGGTCAGGTGCCGGTGCAGCGGCATACCCCGGCCACCGCCGAAGACTCCGGCGAAGGCGTCGTAGGTGGCCACGCCGGCGCCGTAGTACGAGCGGCGGAAGATGCGGGCGGGCAGACCCCGCAGGCCGTTACCGGCCGGCAGCGGCACCAGGAACGGCACCGGGCGGACCAGGTGCGGCGCGAGCCGGGTGGCCAGCAGGCCCCGCTCGGTGAGCGCCTCGTGGACCAGGTGGAACTCCAACTGCTCCAGATAGCGCAGGCCGCCGTGGATGAGCTTGCTGGACCGGCTGGAGGTGCCCGCGGCGAGGTCGCGCGCCTCGACCAGGGCCACCTTCAGGCCCCGGGACGCCGCATCCAGGGCGGCGCCGGCACCGGTCACCCCACCCCCGATGACCAGCACGTCGAAGCGCTCCGCGCGGAGTCGGCGCAGGTCGGCGGCCCGGCGCACCGGCGAGAGCTGCCCGGCGACGGAGCGGGAGATGTTGGGGTCACGCACCTGTCCACCGTAACCGCCGCGCCAGCGTGTCGGCATGCGCCGCCCGCCCCGTACTGTGCGAGTCATGCAGGTCGGCTCTTCGTCACCCGCTGGTCAACCACCGCCCCACCAGCCGTCGCCACCACGCCGGCCCAACCCGTGGCCGGTGGTAGCGGCCGTGCTGGCCGGCGGCTGGACGGTGGCGGTGACCGTGGCCACCCAGGCGGGTGGCTGGCTCACCGACCAGGTGCTGCTGGGCTTCGGGCGGGACCGGGTGGGCTGGCTCTGGCCGGTGCTGGGCCTGGCCACCGTCGTGCTGGTGGGCACGCCGGCGCTGCTGCTGGCCCTGCTGCCCCGGTCGGCCGCGGTCCGGGCCACCGGGCGGGCGTGGCTGGCTGCGGCGCTCGCGCTCGGGGTGCTCACGCTGCCGCGGGTCGTACCGCCGGTGCACCACGAGGCGTACCTGGCCGCCCTCGCCGGCACGGCGGCGCTCACCGCGCTCGTCCTGCGCTGGTCGGCACGTCGGTCGGCCTCCGCCGGGCCGGCCCGGTCGGGGACCCGCGCGACGACCCGCCCGGTGCCCCTGCTCGCGGTCGCCGCCGGGCTCGCGCTGCTGCTGCCCTGGGCCTGGCTGGGCGCGCTCGGCGGGCTGCTGGAGACCGCGCTCGCCGTGCTGGCTGCCGCCACGCTCGGGGTGCTCGCCGCGACGCTGCTGGACGCTCCCTTCTGGTCCCGGTTCGCGGTCGGCCAGCCGCCCCGGCCGGCGCGGTTGGTGCTGGTCGGCGGCCTGGTGGCCGGGGTGGCGCTGCTGCTGCTCGCCGCCGGCGCCGGCCAGTCCGGTGCACAGCTACCCGCGCTGCTGACCCTGCCGCCGGTGGGTTTCGCGCTGGCCGCCCTGTGGGCCGCGGCCTGGCGTTCGGCCGCCGACGGCGCGACGCACGCGCCCGACCAAGCGATGGACGCCGTACGCGCCGGTCGGGCCGCGACCGGCTGGCTGGTGGGTCTGGCCACGCTCGGCCCGCTGGCCTTCACCGACCCGGAAGAGATCACCCTGCTGCTGGTCGGCACCCGCGATGTGCCGTTCTGGGTGGCGGCCACCGCCGGCGCCGGCCTGGCCGTCGCGGCCCTGGTCGCCATCGGGTACGCGGTGCTGCTGGCCCGGCGCGCGGCCCGCACCCCGAGTCGCCGGGTCGCCGCGCTCACCGCGGCGGTGCTGCTGGTCGCGGTGGGCGTGGTCGACCTCGGGCCCGGTCAGCCCGGCCTGCACGGCGAGCGGTTGCTCGTGGTGCTGCGCGAGCAGGCCGACCTGACCGGCCTGCCAGCGGGCGCTCCGGGCCGGGCCGGACGGGACGCCCGCGCGGCGGAGGTCTACCGGCGGCTCGTGACGACCGCCGACCGTAGCCAGACCGACCTGCGCCGGGAGCTGAGCCGGCTGCGGCTCGATCCGGTGCCGTACTACCTGGTGAACGCGGTCGAGGTGGACGGCGGTCCGGCGGTGCGGGCCTGGCTCGCACGCCGTCCGGAGGTGGCCCGGGTGCTGGTCAGCCAGCGACTGCGGCCCCTGCCGGCCCCGGCCGGGCAGAACCGGGGCACCGCGGCCGCGCCCACCGGCCCGGAGTGGAACATCCGCCAACTCGGCGCCGACCGGGTCTGGTCGCAGCTCGGCGTGACCGGCGCGGGCATGGTGGTGGGCAGCTCGGACTCGGGCGTGGACGGCGCCCACCCGGCGCTGCGGGCGGGGTTCCGCGGCGGGGACGACTCCTGGTACGACCCGTGGGACGGCACCCGCACCCCGACCGACCAGGGCGGGCACGGCACGCACACGGTGGGCAGCGCGGTCGGGCGGGACGGCATCGGGGTGGCGCCGGACGCGCAGTGGGTGGGCTGCGTCAACCTGGACCGCAACCTGGGCAGCCCCGGGCACTACCTGGACTGCCTCCAGTTCATGCTGGCGCCCTTCCCCGCCGGCGGCGACCCGTTCACCGACGGCCGGCCGGAGCGCGCCCCGCAGGTGCTGACCAACTCGTGGGGCTGCCCGCCCATCGAGGGCTGCGACCGGAACGTGCTGCGGCCGGCCACCGCCGCGCTGGACGCCGCGGGGATCTTCGTGGTCGCCGCCGCCGGCAACACCGGGCCGTGGTGCGCGTCGATCGACGACCCGCCTGCGCCGTATCCGGACGTGCTGACCGTGGGCGCGGTGGACGCACAGCGGCGGGTGGCCGAGTTCTCCTCGCGTGGGCCGGTGCCGGGCGGTCCGGGCAAGCCGGACGTGCTGGCGCCCGGCGTGGGCGTGGTGTCGGCCATGCCGGGTGGCGGGTACGCCAAACTGGACGGCACCTCGATGGCGACCCCGCAGGTGGCCGGGGTGGTCGCGCTGATGTGGTCGGCCAACCCGGAGCTGGTCGGCGACCTGGCCCGAACCCGGCAGATCCTGCGGGACACCGCGACGCCGGCCGTGCCGACCTACCGCTCCCGCAACCCGGCCGACGCCTGCGGCGGACCGGCGAACGTCACGGGGGCCGGGCAGGTCGACGCGTACGCCGCCGTCCAAGCCGCCCAGCGTTGAGGACGGGCGGGAGCACGAACCAACACCCGGTGATCTAGGGTCGGCGACCATGGACGCCGAGATCACCGTCACCGAGCTGACCCCTGACCTGGCCCGCGCCGCGGTGCGGCTCTGCGAGCAGGCGCTCGATCTGCCCGAGGACGCCGTCGAGGCGGCCGCCATCGTGGACGCGCTCTGGCCGCGGGCCGCCGCCGACCGGCTGGTGGTGGGGCTGGGCGCGTACCGGGGTGCGGACCTGGTCGGAGTACTGCTCTGTTCGGTGTCGTCGGCCGACCCGGCTCTCGGGCACGTGGACCTGGTCGCGGTGCTCCCGGACCAGCGTCGTCGGGGCGTCGGCCGGGCGCTGCTCGGGCGGGCCGAACGGGTGCTCGCCGAGCACGGGGTGACCGAGGTGCTGCTGGCCGGGAACCCGCCGTACTACGCCTGGCCGGGCATCGACGTGCGTTACACGCCGGCGGTCTGCACCGCCCTGGCGCTCGGCTACCAGCAGGACCGGACCGCCTGGAACATGACCGCCGACCTGTCGTACGACGGGTCGCCGGCGTTGCGGTCCACCGAGGCGGCCGAGCGGCGGCTGGCCGGGCAGGGGATCACGGTACGCCGGGCAGAGCCGGAGGACCTTCCGGCGCTGGCGGCGTTCGCCCGGTCCACCTTCGGCGGCGCGTGGGACGGCGAGTTGGCCGGGTCGGTGGGTCGCGACGGCGCCGGATGCCACGTGGCGGAGCGGGCGGGCGAGCTGCTCGGCTTCGCCGCCTACGGCTCGTCTCGGCCGAGCTGGTTCGGGCCGATGGGTACCGCGCCGGCCGCCGAGGGTTCGGGCATCGGCGGGGTGCTGCTGCGTCGCTGCCTGCGCGATCAGCGGGAAGCGGGGCTGGACCAGGCGCAGATCGGCTGGGTGGGGCCGGTGCCGTTCTACTCCGGCAGCGCCGGCGCCCGGATCGAGCGGGTCTTCTTCCTGTACCGGCGGACGCTGAACGCCAAATAAGGGCGAATGGGATATAGACTCAGATAGTGCCATTCGCCCGCGTCGGGCATCGACGCCCCCTACCGTTTCGGTAGAGGAGGCAGCCATGACCACGGATGACGACCAGACCGAGGACGGCCCGCAGGTCACCTGGAAACCGGTCGGCGAACTCCCCGGCCAACTGCCGCTCGACCGGCTCGACTACGGCGACGCCGAGCAGTTGGCCGAGATGACCACCAACGGCGAGCCGGTGGCCGAGGAGTCGCAGGAGATGGTGGACGCGCCGATCCAACTGCCCCCGCCGTACGACCGGGCGCAGAAGCGGCGCAACCAGCGCCCGCTACCCACCTGACGACGAACGGGGCGGACCGCGTCAGCGGCCCGCCCCGTTCGGTGTCGGATCTGGACTCAGAAGTCCATGTCCCCGCCACCCGGGCCAGCCGGGGCAGCCGGGGTCTTCTCCGGCTTGTCCGCGACGACGGCCTCGGTGGTGAGGAAGAGCGCCGCGATGGAAGCGGCGTTCTGCAGCGCCGACCGGGTCACCTTGGCCGGGTCGATGATGCCCGCGGCCAGCAGGTCCACGTACTCGCCGTTGGCGGCGTTGAGGCCGTGACCCGCTTCGATGTTACGGACCTTCTCCACCACAACGCCGCCCTCGAGGCCGGCGTTGACGGCGATCTGCCGCAGCGGGGCGTCCAGCGCGACCTTGACGATGTTGGCACCGGTCGCCTCGTCGCCGACCAGGTCCAGCTTGTCGAAGGCGGTCTTGCCGGCCTGCACCAGCGCGACGCCACCACCCGGGACGATGCCCTCCTCGACGGCGGCCTTCGCGTTGCGAACGGCGTCCTCGATGCGGTGCTTGCGCTCCTTGAGCTCGACCTCGGTGGCCGCGCCGACCTTGATCACCGCAACGCCACCGGCCAGCTTGGCCAGCCGCTCCTGCAGCTTCTCACGGTCGTAGTCGGAGTCGCTCTTGTCGATCTCGGCCCGGATCTGGTTGACCCGACCCTGGATCTGGTCGGCGTCGCCGGCACCGTCGACGATGGTGGTCTCGTCCTTGGTCACCACGACCTTGCGGGCGCGGCCCAGCATGTCGAGGCCGACGGCGTCCAGCTTGAGGCCGACCTCCTCGCTGATGACCTGGCCACCGGTGAGGATGGCGATGTCGGCGAGCATGGCCTTGCGGCGGTCACCGAAGCCCGGAGCCTTGACGGCGACGGACTTGAAGGTGCCCCGGACCTTGTTGACGACCAGGGTGGCCAGGGCCTCGCCCTCGATGTCCTCGGAGATGATCAGCAGCGGCTTGCCCGACTGCATGACCTTCTCGAGGATCGGGAGCAGGTCCTTGACCGACGAGATCTTGCTGTTGACGATCAGGAGGTAGGGGTCGTCGAAGACGGCCTCCATGCGCTCCGGGTCGGTCATGAAGTAGGCCGAGATGTAGCCCTTGTCGAAGCGCATACCCTCGGTGAGCTCCAGCTCCAGCCCGAAGGTGTTGCTCTCCTCGACGGTGATGACGCCTTCCTTGCCGACCTTGTCCATCGCCTCGGCGATGATCTCGCCGACGGTGCTGTCGCCAGCGGAGATGGAGGCGGTGGAAGCGATCTGCTCCTTGGTCTCGACGTCCTTGGCGAGCTTGGACAGCTCCTCCGAGACGCTCGCGACCGCAGCCTCGATGCCCCGCTTCAGGGCCATCGGGTTGGCGCCGGCGGCCACGTTGCGCAGGCCCTCGCGAACCAGGGCCTGGGCCAGGACGGTCGCCGTCGTCGTGCCGTCACCGGCAACGTCGTCGGTCTTCTTGGCGACCTCCTTGACCAGCTCAGCGCCGATCTTCTCGTACGGGTCCTCGAGCTCGATCTCCTTGGCGATGCTCACACCATCGTTGGTGATGGTGGGGGCACCCCACTTCTTCTCGAGCACGACGTTGCGGCCCTTGGGGCCGAGGGTCACCTTTACGGCGTCGGCGAGCTGGTTCATGCCCCGCTCGAGGCCGCGGCGCGCCTCTTCGTCGAACGCGATCATCTTGGCCATACGGCGTTGTCCTCCTGGACACTCACGGGCCACCCGAGATGTGTGCCCCGGGTGGGCCGCCTGGTGTACGCACCTTGGGACGTCGCCACCTGGCGACGACGACGTCCTTCGGCCGGGCCGGATAGCCCGCGACGACCGGCCATGTGTCACCCCGGCGTCTCCGCGCCGGCGCGACCCTGGCCCCACCGTCCCGACCATTGGCACTCACGGTATGCGAGTGCCAATGACTTGTTTAGCACTCTCCCCTGCCGAGTGCAAGCACGAACGCCTCGGTCAACGGAGTTCCGCGGCTAGTCCGGCGCCGTTCACCGGCCCCTCATGGGCCCGCTGCTCGGCGTACGTCACCAGCAGCCCCACCAGTTGCGCGAGATGGACGGGGAGGGCCAGCACCGCGCCGACGGCGATCACCAGCACCACGCCGATCGCGGAACCCGGGGTGGCGAGTGGGTCGGCCCCGAACGGGGCGCTGCCGACCCCCTCCAGCACGCCGGCGACCACAGTGCCGACGATCAGCGCCGCCGCCACCAGCGCCACCCGACCCAGCAGCAGCCCCAGCCGGTCGTGGAACATCCGGAACGACCGGCCGATCGGGTTCTCCCGCTCGAAGAGATAGACCGGCCCGGCCATGCTGAGCGCGAAGGCGAGATAGATGCCGGGGAGGACGCAGAAGCAGACGCCCAGGCCGACGATCACGCCGATCAGCAGCGTCCAGCCCCAGAGCCCGAGCGCGCGGCGCAGGCCGTAGCGCAGCGCCTCCCCCAGGCTGACCGGCTCACCGACCGCCTGACGGGTGATCACCCAGGTGCCGGCCGCCCAGCCCACGGCCTGCACCAACCCGATCAGCAGGCTGCCGCCGATGAGCACCAGGAACATGGTCGCCAGGTCGGTGAAGAAGGTGTCCGGCAGGGAGGTCGACTCCTCGACGGCGGTCGTCTCCCACTTCGCGGTCGGGTCCAGCCCGAGCGAGAGCACCGACAGCACCGCCGCCGGCAGCACCTGCGTGAGCAGCAGGATGGGCAGCAGCAGTCGCCAGCCACGCCGGACCGCGCCGACGCACCGGTCGAACCAGGCGCCCAGCCCGGCCCCCGGTGGGGTGACCAGCCGGTCCGCCGGATCGAGGCCCGGCGGATACCACCCGGAGGCCGGGGGTCCCGGGTACCAGGGCTGCCCGCCGTACGGCCCGGCGCCGACCGGGTAGCCGCCGGTGGGCGGGAACACCCAACCCTGCGGAGGCGCGCCCGGTGGCGGCCCCCAGGCGGGCGGCACGCTCGGATCCCAGCCGGGAGGGGCACCCGGCGGCGGGCCCCAGGGGGATGGCGCGGTCGGGTCACCAGCGGGAGGACTTGACGCGGCCGGGTGCGGGCCGGACGGGTCGGGCTGACCCGGGGGTGGGGAGGCCGGGGGCGGCTGGTCGGACATGAACCCTCCTCAGCAACGGCTGGAATGGTTCACGATCTTCCAGGGTCCGGCCGCGTGACGCAGCCCCGGCCCTCCGGGACGAGCCGGCGTCGGCCCACTCAGGCGATGACGCGCACCCGCTCCGCCTGCGGGCCCTTCTGGCCCTGCGCGATGTCGAACTCCACCCGCTGGCCGTCGTCCAGCGCCTTGTAGCCGTCCATCTCAATCGCGGAGAAGTGGACGAACACGTCCTGACCGCCGTCGACGGCGATGAAGCCGTAGCCCTTTTCGGAGTTGAACCATTTAACGGTGCCCTGTGCCACGGTGCACTTCCTCACTCTGCGCGGCGTTGCCTGCCCCGGCGCGCGGCAGGGCCGGGCGCCTCCGGGCCACCGTTCCGGCGATCGATGACGGCCGCTGAAACGGTGACCGAAATCGCACGCTACACGAGGAGTGACGGCCGCGCACGACCACAAATCGGGCATATTCCGATCGCCCCGGCCCCGTTCCCTCGGCCCCGGTTTCCGATCACCCAGATTCACGCCGGTGATTGCCGCAGGCGACGTGAACGGGCGACGCCGGGCGCGTGGACCGCGCAGCGGGATGTCGGAACAACGGTCCGGGGCGTCCAGCGCGCGGCGCCCGGTGACCGGGCCGTTCGAAGGTGGCCGACGGCGGCGGGCGCGGCCGGAGTCGCCGCCCGACGCTGTGATAGGCATGCGGGCATGACCACCTATCCGCGCGGGGCCGCCCCACGGCAGGCGAAGATTCGCCGGGTCCTGCCGGCGGACGCCGCACGGATGCGGGCGCTGCGCCTGGAGATGCTCGCCGACGCGCCGCTGGCCTTCCTGGAGACCCTGGCCGACGCGGCGGCCCGACCGCACGCCGACTACGCCGCCCGGGTCGCGTACACCTCGATCGGGTCCGACACCGCGCAGTTCGTCGCCGACCCGGGCGGCCGGCTGGTCGGGCACGCCGGAGGCACGGCCACCCCGACCGAAACCGGCCTCACCGTCATCTACGCGGTCTACGTGACCCCCGCCTGGCGGGGCGGTGGACTGCTCGCCGAACTGGTCGACGCGGTGGCGGCCTGGTCACGGTCGTGCGGGCGGCCCGAGCTGATGCTGGAGGTGGTGGTCGGCAACGACCGGGCCTACCGGGCGTACCAACGACTCGGCTTCGTCGACACCGGCGTGCGCGTCCCGCACCCCACCATCCCCGCACTCACCGAACTCCAGATGCGCAAACCCGCCTAAACCAAAACCAAAAGACCATCAAAAAGGCAAGACCCGACTAAGACCCACCCCACCCACGGCCGGGCGGCCTCCCGACCAGCGTGCCCCGAAAGGGTTTCCGGGGCAGCCCGCCCCGCGCAGGGATCAAGCCTGACCGCCCGGAGCGGGGCGGGCTGCCCCGGAAACCCCAACCGCAACCAAAGCAAAGATCAAACGTGCCGACGCGACTGCACGATCCGGAACCGATTCGCCACGTACGCCCCGTCGGTCAGCGCCGAGTTGGCCGCCGCGTTGGCGCCGCTGCCGTGGAAGTCGGAGAAGGCCGCCGACTGGTTCACGAAGACCCCGCCGGTCAGGTTGCAGGACAGGTGCACCCCGACCTCGACCGCCACCGCCTCGGTCGCGTCCAGCACCGCTTCGTCGCTGGAGTAGACACCCGCGGTCAACGCGCCCTTCTCGCCGACCGTCCGGCGCAGCAGCTCCAGGCTGTGCGCGGTGGACTCGGTGGCGATGGCGAACGAGATCGGCCCGAACCACTCGCGGCCGTAGGTCTCCGCGTCGTCCGCGGCCAGCTTCACGATGGTCGGGGTACGCACCACCGCGTCGGCGTACGCCGGGTGCGCCACGGCCCGGGACTCCAGCACCGGCTCGCCGACCTTGGTCACCTCGGCCAGCCGCTCCAGCACCCCGTCGTTGACGATGGCGCCGGTCAGCTCCACACCCCGGGCTGGGTCGGCGGTCAGCTTGCCGACCGCCGCGGCGATCCCGCCGGCCACCTCGTCGAAGCTCTTGTGCCCCTGGTCGGTCTCGATGCCACCGGCGGGGATGAAGATGTTCTGTGAGGTGGTGCACATCTGGCCGCTGTACAGGGTCAGCGTGAAGCCGAGGTTGCGGCACATCCCGGCGAAGTCGTCGGTGGAGTCGATCACCACCGTGTTCAGCCCGGCCTTCTCGGTGTAGACCGCCGCCTGCCGGGCGTGCGTCTCCAGCCAGTCGCCGTACTCGGTGGAGCCGGTGAAGTCGACGATCTTCACGGACCGGTGCAGGGCCAGGTCGCTGGCGAGCTTCTCGCCGGGCGCCTCGGCGGCCAGCATGATCAGATTCGGGTCGAAGCCCGCCTCGGCGAGCACCTCCCGGGCGTACTTCACGGTGATGGCCAGCGGCAGCACCGCGCGCGGGTGCGGCTTGACGATCACCGGGTTGCCGGTGACCAACGAGGCGAACAGCCCCGGGTACGAGTTCCAGGTCGGGAAGGTGTTGCAGCCGATCACCAGCGCCACCCCACGCGGCACCACGTGGAACGTCTTGGTCATCCGCAGCGGGTCGCCCTTGCCGGCGGCCTTCTCCCAGCCGGCCGTCCCCGGGTGCCGGGTCATCTCGGCGTACGCGTACGCCAGTGCCTCCAGCGCCCGGTCCAGCGCGTGCGCGCCACCGGCCTGGAAGGCCATCACGAACGCCTGCCCGCTGGTGAACTGCACCGCGTTGGCCAGTTCGAAGATGTGCTTGTGCAGCCGGTCGAGGATCTCCAGGCAGACGCCCACCCGAGCCTGCGGGCCGGCGTCGCGCCAGGCCGGCAGCGCGGCGGTGGCGGCGGCGACCAGCTCGTCGGTGCCGGCGTGCGGGTAGCGCACCGCCAGCTCCACCCCGAACGGGCTCGCCTCGGTGGCGACCCGGTCGCCAGCGCCCGGCTGGTCGAGCGGGAAGTCGCCACCCAGGTACGCCTCGAAGGCGGCCTTACCGTCGGCGGCGGCGGTCTCGCCGTACACGCGAGGGCTGGGGGACTCGGGATAGGCGGACCAGTAGCCCCGCTCCGTGATCGCGGTCAGCGCACGGTTGAGGGTGTCGGCGTGCCTGTCGTACAGGGGATGCGGGGTCTCCGTCATGCCCGCCATCATGCCGCAGCCGTGTCCGGGAGCAGAAGCGCCAATGCCCGACAGCGCAGCAGGCCGCGCGGAGGTCGGGATTGGTCCGGACGGCAGCGGGTATCCGCCGTGCTCGGGCCAGGAAAGGGCGATGGGTGGGGATCACCGAGATCCGGGTACACGGGGTGGCCGACAAGGGTCCGGAGACGATCCTCGACCGACCCATCGTGGTACGGGTCGCCGGGGACGACGACGCGGGCTTCTACCGACCCCGGCCCGGCTTCGGCGATCCGGCGGACCCGGGCGGGGCGACGCTGGAGGCGTACCGCTGGAGTCGGTTGACCGGCGGCGGCACCGCGAGACGGACCTTCTCCCTGGTCCTGCTGCTCCCGTTCATGCTCAGCAACATCGCGGCCTGGACGCTGCCGGTCCCCGGCCAGAGCGGCACCGCCGCGCGAGCGGTGTGTCGTCTGCTGGCCGCGACGATGACCGCGATGTACGTGCTCTCCACCGTCGGGGTGTCCCTCGACCTGATCGCCTGGCAGTGCGCGGCCTACCCGAGGTGCCTGGAGGGGCGCCGGGAGATCTCCTGGCTGGGTGGCGTGCCGCCGGGCCAGCGCCTCGCATTGCTGGCCGCGCTGCCGATCATCGCGATCGCCGTGGTCTGGCGGCTCGGTGCCCGGACCTGGCAGCTCGCCGAGGACAGCGTCCGGGTGCCCGGGGTGGGCGCGGACCGGCTGGACACGCCCGCCTTCTGGGACACTCGCTCGCTGCTGCGTCGGCTGCGCTCATTGCACACCGCGGTGGCGCTGGGCACGCTCGACGTCACGCTGCTGCTGGCGCTCGCTCCGCACGACGGCGCCCTGCCCGGTTGGCTGCTGCTGGCCGCGGACGTGCTGCTGCTCGGCGGCGCGGCGGTGCTGCTCTGCCTGCCGGGCATCGAGCAGCGCCGCGAGCAGGACCAGGTCGTCGCGTCGACGATCCGGTGGGTGGCGGTCGCGCTCACCGCACTGACCCTGGGGTACGCGTTGTCGCCCCGGCCGCCGTGGTCGGCCGAGGGGACGCTGCCCGGGTACGGCGTGCTGGTCGCCGGGCTCTTCGCCGGGCAGATGGTGCTGCTCGCCGTGTTGAGCGTGGTCGTCCTGGTGCAGCGCCGTCACCTGTCGCGGCCGCGCTACCTGCTCACCGGGGCGGGGGCGCCCGTGCTCATATCCGTCGCGATCGGGCTGGGAGTCGCTTACTCCTCGGGCATGACCTACGGACTCGCCGAGTACCTGGACCGTGGTTCCAGCCCGACGCCGGCCCGGCCGCTGCCGCCCGACGCACCACCGCTGGAACCGCCGGTCGCCTACCGGTGGGTCACCCTGGGCTTCTCCCTGGCAGTGCTGGTGGTGATCGTGGTGGCTCTGCTCGCCCCCCGGATCGGCCGGGACCGCCGCCGCCGGGCGGCCGAGGAGCTGGTCCGGGCGGACTACCCGGAAGCGTCCCAGGTGCCACCGGAACGGCCCAGGGCCGTCCGGGACGCGATCGCGCACGCCTCGCTGGTGGATCGACTCGGGCCGCTGTTGGCCTCCGCGTACGGCGTGCTGGCGGTGCTCACCCTGACCGCGGCCGGGCTGTCGGCGATCGGCCTCGGACCGGGTGCGCTCGCTCTTTCGCTCGGTGGCGAGCCGTTGGCCCGTCCGGTGGTCTTCGTGACCGACCTCGGCGCCCTGCTGATCGGCCTGTTCGCCCTGATCCTCGCCGGGATGGGACTGTTCGCCTACCGGTCCGACGCGATCCGGCTGGTCGGGGTGCTCTGGGACCTGGCCACCTTCTGGCCGCGCGCCACGCACCCGCTCGCCCCGCCCTGCTACGTCGAGCGGGCGGTCCCCGAGCTGACCCGCCGAATCGGGCAGCTCACCGCCGCAGGGGAGGGCGTGGTGCTGTCCGGCCAGAGCCACGGCAGCGTGCTGATCGCGGTGACGGTGCTCCAACTCCCGGACGACTGCCAGCGGCGGATCGCGCTGCTCACCTACGCCTCCCCACTGGGGAAGCGGTACCGCAGGATCTTCCCGGCGTACGTCAACGACGAGGTGTTGCGGGAGCTGGGCGACCGGTTGTCGTGGCGGTGGATCAACCTCTGGCGGTACACCGACCCGGTGGGCGGGCCGGTGTTCGGTCCGACGAAGGTCACGCCCGACGATCCGGCGGCCCGGGTCGACCGCCGGGTACGGGATCCCAAGGGTCTGCTCATCCCGCCGACCGACACCGTGCCGCCCCCGTTGCACGGGCACCGGTTCATCCCGGACGAGGACTTCCAGGCTGCGGTCCGCGAGCTGGCCGGGCAGTTGGACCGGCCGGACGGGTGACCGCCAAGATCAGAGGGTGAGCTGCCAGTTGTTCCAGGAGTCCACCGGGCGGAAGCCGAGCCGCTCGTTGATCGCCACCATGTAGCTGTTGCTGGCCGCGTTGAAGGTGTCGATCACGCGCACCGCCGGCTCGTGGGTGAGCAGGTGGTGCAGGTTCTCGATCTTCGCGAGCAGGCCGAGGCGGTGCCCGCGGTGGTCCGGGTCGACGATGGTGATCTGCTGGAACGCGTGCCAGTCGGCGGACGCGCCCACGTCCAGCAGGGTCCAGGCGACCAGCCGGCCGGACGCCTCGTGCCGTACCCCGAGGTGATAGCGCCGCCGGCCCCGGGCCTCCAGTGCCCGATCGGTGCCCCGGACCCGCTCGGCGTCCACCCGCTCCGGCTCCCACTGCACGTCTCCCATGGGCGCGTCCATGAGCAGCCGGCCGTCCAGGTAGGCGACGTCCGCGACGTACTCCTGCGGGGTCGCGCCCTGCCAGCAGACCGACTGGTAGCCCTCGGCCAGGGTGTGTGCCTCGGCCAGCGCCGCCCTCAGCACGGCCCGGTCGATGGTGTCAACCTCGAGCCGGCGGCGCACCTCGGCCAGCGCCGGCTCCGCGCCGGCCGCGGCGGCGAACGCGCCGCCGGCCGCCGACCGCGCCGGGCCGCCGGGCAGCGCGGAGACCGCCATGCCGAGCACCCGCTTGCGACCGCGCTCGCGCAGCAGACGTACGCCGTGCGCCAGCAACTCCCGGCCGACGCCCCGCCGCCGCAGCGCCGGGTCCACCACCACCTCCGCCGTGGCGTTGTCGGTGTTGTCCAGTTGCGGAAGCTCGAGCTGGAGGTATCCGGCCGGCACGCCGTCCAGCCGGGCCAGCGCCCAGAGGGTCTCGGTGCCGGGCATCGGGGTGTGGAAGAACGCGTCGAAGCGCCGCCGGCAGAAGGGCGGGAAGTCCGGCAGGTCGGCGTCGTTGGCCGCCGCGCCGATCCGGAACGCCTCGTCGACCGCGGCCCGGTCGGCGCCGTCGAATGACGCGATGGTGATGTTCATGCCGCCGAGCGTGCACCTCGGAAACGCGATCGGGCCAGCGAATTAATCGCTGGCCCGATCGGACGTGGTCGGGAGGGACACTCGCACAACGCCTCCGGCGTTGGGTCGCAAGAACTTCAAAAGTCTCCGGCGAAATGCCCTCCCGCACGGAGCATCTTGCGCCGTCCGGTTCCTGCCGTCAAGTCCAGAGCGGCGGGTTTTCCACACTCACAGCTAAATGCCAGTTACCCGGCGGATCGGCCCGATCCCCCATCCGGGCGATCCCCCATCCCCGGCACGGGTGGGAACGAACCTGGGTCAGCCCAGGAGGCCGGCGTCTCGGGCGGCGCGGAGGGAGGGCTTGATGTGGTGCGTCGGGCCGACCTGGTTGGCTACCGCGTCGATGGTCTTCAGGCCCTCGCCGGTGTTGAACACGACCGTCTCCGCCGTGGGGTCGAGCCGGCCGGACTCGACCAGCTTGCGCAGCACCGCCACGGTGACCCCGCCCGCGGTCTCGGCGAAGACCCCGGTGGTACGTGCCAACTGTCGGATGCCGGCGCGGATCTCGTCGTCGTCGGCGTACTCCATCCAGCCGTCCGTGCGGCGGACCGCCTCCAGGGCGTAGAGGCCGGCGGCCGGGTCGCCGATGTTGAGCGACTTGGCGATGCCGGTGGGCTTGACCGGGGTGATCGTGTCGGTGTCGGCGTGCAGGGCGGTGGCGATCGGGTTGCAGCCGGCGGACTGGGCGCCGAAGACCTTCCAGCCGCCGGCCGGCGCCTCGACCAGACCGATCTCGACCAGCTCGGAGAACGCCTTGTCAATCTTGGTGAGCAGCTCGCCGCTGGCCATCGGGATGACCACCTGGGCCGGGATCCGCCAACCGAGCTGCTCGGCCACCTCGTACCCGAGTGTCTTGGAGCCCTCGGCGTAGTACGGCCGGACGTTGACGTTGACGAACGCGGTGTCCTCGAACTCGTCGGTCTCCACCAGCTCGCCGCAGAGCCGGTTCACATCGTCGTACGAGCCGTCGATGGCGACCAGGTCACCGCCGTAGACCGCGGTGGTGATGACCTTGCCCTGCTCCAGGTCGCTCGGGATGAAGACCACCGAGGGCACCCCGGCGCGGGCGGCGTGCGCGGCCACCGAGTTGGCCAGGTTACCGGTGGAGGCGCAGGCGAACCGGGTGAAGCCGAGCGCCCGGGCGGCGGTGAGCGCCACCGATACGACCCGGTCCTTGAACGAGTGGGTCGGGTTGGCGCTGTCGTCCTTGACCCAGAGCGGCGCGGTGATGCCCAGTTCGGCGGCGAGGTGCGGGGCCGCTACCAGCGGGGTGAGCCCCGGGTTCAGGGTGACGCGGGTGGACGGGTCCTGACCGGCGGGCAGCAGCGCGGCGTACCGCCAGATGTTGTCCGGGCCGGCCTCGATCCGCTCACGGGTGACCGTGGCCAGGGCTGTGGCGTCGTAGTCGACCTCCAGCGGGCCGAAACACTCGTAGCAGGCGTGCTGGGCGGCGAGCGGGTAGCGGGCCGAACAGGCGCGGCAGACCAGGGCGCGGGCGGGGCTGGCGGAGGTGTCGATGCCGGAGGCGGCGAGCGTCGACGTCATGTCGAGGGTCCTCTCATCTTTCCCCGCATCGCACGGTGCGGCGGGGACGGAATTGGCACCTGCCCCGCGGGGCGCTCAGCGGTGAGCGCGCGGGGTGGTTGCCGGGGCGTCGTCGGGCCGTATCCCTCAGCCCCTCTGGATGAGGTATTCAGTTGTGCCGCCGAGTCTAGGCAATGCGGCGACGGGAGGCTCCCGGCGTCCCGCCAGGTGAGCGATCGGCCGGCGGCGGCCGGGACGACCTGCGCCGTCGATCTGACTCGGCCGGCCGGTTAGCGGGCCACCACCGCGACCGGGTCGACGACCGCCGTCCGGTCGACGACGGCGGTCGCCTGGTCCGCGGGCACCGCGGCGGTGCGGGCGCGGGTCGCCACGTTGGCGGCGACCAGGGCGGCGATGGTGATCGCGGCCCCGACAAGCTCGACCGGCTCGGGCCGGTAGCCGCGGGCGATCTGCACTGCGAAGGTGGTCACCGGGACCAGGTTCATGAAGAGCGCGGCGTTGGCGGTGCCGAGCCGCTGCACGCCGGTGTTCCAGGCCAGCACCGCGACCACGGCGCCCACGATCACGGCGTACGCCAACTGCGGCGCGACCGCCACCAGGTCGGCGGCTCCCGGCGCGTGCTGCCAGCCGATGCCGTCGGCGAGCACGCTCGCGGCGAGCATGGCGGCCGTGCCGGCGAGCGCGGTGAGGGTGGTGTACCGCAGCGGCGACCAGCCGCCGAACCGGCTGGCGCCGTGGGTGTAGATGGCCCAGCCGAACACCGCGCCGATCATCATCAGACCGCCGAGGCCGAACTGACCGAGCCCGGCCAGGCTCCCGCGCGTGATCACCAGGCCGACGCCGAGAAGCGCCACCAGGGAGAGGGCCAGCAGGAGCGGCTTCGGGCGTACGCCGTCGCGGACCCAGCGGACCAGCTGGGTGATGACCGGGGTGGTCGCCACGAAGAGGGCGACCTGCTGCGGTGCGGCGTGTTCGAGCGCCAGGTTGGTGAGCACGTTGAAGCCGGCGAAGCCGACCGCGCCGAGCACCGCCACCTCGACCGCCCGGCCGCCGAGCCGCAGCGCGCCGGCGCCCTCGCGGAGCAGCAGGATGCCGACCAGGATGACAGTGGCCAGCAGGTAGCGGGCGGTGGTCAGGTTGAGCGGATCGACCCAGGTCAGCGCACTGGCCAGGATCGGGAACATCACTCCCCAACTGAGCACGGCGAGTAACGGGTAGGCGGCGGCGCGGGATCGCATCGTCAGCTCCAATGTTCGAGTACTTTCGAACCAACGACACCGACCCTAGGGAGATGTTCGACGATTGTCGAACAACGGTTACACTGGTCACATGGAGCCGCACGAACCCGACCTGGCCGCCGTACCGGTCACCGCCGTGCTGGCCGCACTCGCCGACGACGTGCGGCTACAGATCGTGCGGGCGCTCGCCGAGGGCGGCGAGCGCGCCTGTGGCACGTTCGAGATCGGCGTCTCCAAGGCGACCCGCAGTCACCACCTGAAGGTGCTGCGCGAGGCCGGCCTGACCCGCACCCGCGCCGCCGGCACCAGCCGCTACGTCCGCCTCCGCCGCGACGAACTGGACCGCCTCTACCCCGGCCTACTGGACGCGGTCCTCACCCAGTCCAACCGAGGCTGACGTCCGCGAGAGCTGCCGATAGCGAGGGGCCGGGCGGCGGTGGGAAGCCCACATGGGCAAGGATCGGTGAATGATCTTCCACGACGCTGCGACAGCGCGACGGACCAGCGCGGCGGTCGTCATGGTGCTCGCGCTCGGCGCCTGCGCCCCCGCCGACCATCGCGGCCAGGCCGGGGACGGCCCGAGCCCGCCGCCGGCGGTCACGAACGGCCGGCCGGGCGCGCCCAGCCCGACGGCGAGCGTCGACCCGCTGGCCGGTTGCCCGGAGTCCGGTGTCCGGATCCGGTCGACCGGGTCGGACGCCGCCATGGGGCTGCGCGCCCTCGGCCTGGAGCTGGTCAACTGCGGCGACCGCCCCTACCGGATCAAGGGATACCCGGCGCCGCGGGTACTGGACGAGGACCGCAAGCTGATCATCCTGCGCGTGCTGCCCGGGGCGAAGGGGATCACGTCGGGCTTCGACCAGCCGCCCCGGGAGGTCACCCTGCAGACCGGGGAACGGGCCACCGCCGCGGTGCTCTGGCGCAACCTGGTCACCGATTCGAAGGTGGTGGCCACCAACGGGGAATACCTTCGGGTCGCACCCGCCGCCGGGCAGCCGGCCGAGGACGTCGACCCGGACGGCCCGATCGACGTGGGCAACACCGGCCGGATCGGCGTCAGTGCCTGGAAGAAGGCAGAGCCGTCCACGCCGGTGCCGACGCGGCCCGCCCCACCGCCGGTGAGCCCATCGGACAGCCGGCTATGAGGTGATGTCCTTGCGGGTGAAGCGCCAGAACGCCAGCCCCCAGAACAGCGTCGCGTAGCTGATCGCCGAGATGCAGCCGCGTACCACGTCGTCGGTCTGCACCGGGGTGGAGAGCAGTCCCAGCCAGGCGGTGCTGAAGTGGGTGGGCAGAAAGTCGCGCAGCACGCCGAGGGCGGTGATCTGGTCCAGGATGCTGGACAGGATCCACAGCAGCACCGCGCCGCCCACCGCGCCCAGCGCGGCGTCCGTGGTCACCGACAGCAGGAACGCCAGGCCGGCGACCACCAGCAGGACGACCGCCAGGTAGCCGAGCACGGCCAGCAGCCGGAGCAGCCCCTCGGTCGGCTCCAGCTCGGCGGCGACCGTGCTGCGCAACGGCGACCAGCCGTACCGCAGGGTGCCCGCGGCCAGGGCCGTGCCGGCCAGCAACAGCAGGGCCAGCCCCGAGTACGCGAGCGCGACCACCAGCTTCACGGTGAGCAGCCGGGCCCTGGGCACCGGGATCGCCAGCAGGTAACGCAGGCTGCCCCAGCTCGCCTCGCTGGCCACCGTGTCGCCGCAGAACAGCGCGACGACGACCACGAGCAGGAACGACGCCGACACGAAGATCGAGAACAGGGTGAAGTTGAGCCCGCCGGACGTGGCCAGGTCGACCAGACTGGCGAACTCGTTGTTGCCGTTGTCGTCGTCGCCGCCCGAGTTGAACTGGAAGGCGACCAGGATGATCAGCGGCAGCAGGACCATGAACCCGAGCGCCAGCTGAGTCCGCCGCCGGGACGCCTGCCGGCGGAACTCCGCGCCGAACGGCATCGTCGCCGACGGCCGGTAGCCCCGGGCCGCACCGGCCGGATCGGTGACGCCCATCGGCGTCTCGACGGAAGAGCCAGCCATCACCGGTCACCGCTTCCCCGAGAGTTCTCGCCCACCAGGGCGAGGAACGCGTCCTCCAGGCGGCGCCGGGGCACCACCCGGTCCACCCCGATGCCGGCGCGCACCAACTCGGCCACCACGTCGCTGCGGGCCGTGCCGTTGGTGTCGACCACCAGCTGACCGTCGCTCTCCGGCAGCACCCGGACCCCGTGCAGCCGGTCCAGCACCGCCCGCGCCGCCACCGGGTCGGTGACGTCGAAGAGGACGCTCGGCGACTCGCCCACGATCTCCTCCACCGGCCCGGACGCCACGATCCGGCCCTTGTTCACCACCACCGCGTGCGTACAGGTCTGCTCCACCTCGGCCAGCAGGTGGCTGGAGACCAGCACGGCCCGGCCGTCCGTGGCGTACCGCTGGAGCACCCGGCGCATCTCGGCGATCTGCGGCGGATCGAGCCCGTCGGTCGGCTCGTCCAACACCAGCAGCTCCGGCAGGCCCAGCATGGCCTGCGCGATGGCCAGCCGCTGGCGCATCCCGTGGCTGTAGTTCTTGATCTTCCGGTGCACCGAGTCGCCCAGGCCGGCGATCTCCAGTGCCGCGTCGAAATGCGCGTCCTCCCACGGCCGCCCGGTGGCCCGCCAGTACGCCTTCAGGTTGTCCAGACCCGACAGGTGCGGCAGGAAACCGGGCCCCTCCACCAGCGCGCCGATCCGGGACAGCACCGGCGAGCCGGGCACCAGCCGTCGGCCGAAGACGTAGATCTCCCCGGCGGTCGGCTGGGTCAGCCCCATCAGCACCCGCAGCGTGGTGGTCTTGCCGGCGCCGTTCGGCCCGAGCAGGCCCACCACCTGACCCGGATGGACCTCGAAGTCCACGTTCGACACCGCGACGAAGCCGTCCGCGTACTCCTTGCGCAGCCGGCGCACGGCCAGCGGCGTGCCCGCGTACTCCGGGTGCACGGAGCGGTCCTGCCGGCGGTGCCGGCGGCGGACCACGGCCACGACCACGACGAGGCCGATCGCGATGGCGGCGAGCAGGCCGGCGAGCACCCAGCGCCAGATCGTCGCCGTGGTGGGGATCGGCTCCCCGCTGACCGTGGGCAGGCTGACCGCGCCGTCCGCCGCCACCGTGTAGACGGTGGGCTGGGCCGGCGTGGTGTACGCCTGGTCGGAGCTGGCCACCACCAGCCGCAGCTGGTGACCGGCCTCGACCCGGCGGACGATCCCGGGCAGCGTCACGGTGACCGGGCGGGCGTCCTGCACCCGCTGCGGCAGGCCGGTGAGCCGGACCGGGGCGACCAGCCCGTTCGGCAGGGTGGCCGCGCCGTCCGGGTCGACGTCGTAGAGCTTGACGAAGAGCACCGCCTCGCCGGTCGGTGAGGCGGCCCGCAGGGTGACGGTGGGGGCGCCCGCCACGTCGACCGCATCGGTCAGCGGCGCCGACTCGAAACGGGCGTGCTGGCCGGGCACGTCGCCGGCCACCCCGTCCAGCAGCGAGGCGAGGCCGCCGGCGAACGGCACCCAGGAGATGGCGGCCGGGTTGCCGTTCGGGGGGTTCGCGATCGGCTGGGCCGGGCCGGCGACCGTGACCTCCCGGCGGGCAGTGCCAACCAGGCCCGGGTAGTCGGTGCGGCGGAAGCCGGTCGCGACCAGGCCCCGGTCGAGCGCGTCGAAGCCGGCGATCCGCGACCAGGTGAAGTCGTCGCCGGGCGCGTCGCCCTCGCCCTTGACGTAGTGGTCCAGCCACTGGACGGTCAGGAACTTCACCCGGTCCGAGTCCGAACGGGGGCCCGCACCGCCGTCGTGCCCGCCGGTGAACCAGGCGACCCGTACCGGCGTGCCGGCGGCGGCGATGCCCTTCGCGTTGGCGTCCGCCTCGCCGAGGGGGAAGAGGGTGTCCGCCTCGCCCTGCACCAGCAGGGTGGGCGCCGCGATCCGGTCCAGCACGCCCGCCGGGCTGGACCGGCGCAGCAGGTCCACGGCGGCCTGGTCGGCCCGGCCGGTGGTGGCGATCCGCAGGTACGCGGCGCACACGTCGGCGGCGAACCGGCCGCAGGACGGGTCGGCGGCACCCGCCGGAACGCCACCGGGACCGGTGCCCGGGCCGGCGCCCGGCCCCGGGCTGGGCGGGCCGGCTGACGCGGGTGCTCCCTCGGGCTGGGCGGCGGTCCCTCCGGAGAGCCCGGCCGGGCCGGTGCCCACGTTGCCGCCCCCACCGAAGAAGAGACCGGCCCAGCCCTTCTTGAACACGCCCTCGGTCGGCGCTCCGCCGGTGCTCTCCGGCAGGAACGCCCGGGACAGGTCGTTCCAGGTGATCATGGGGACGATCGCGTCCACCCGGCGGTCCTGGGCGGCCAGCAGCAGCGCCAACCCACCGCCGTACGAGCCGCCAACCACACCGACCTTCGGGTCGCCGGCGCCGTCGGTGCGCACCTCCGGCCGGGCGGCCAGCCAGTCCAGCAGTCGTTGCGCGTCGCGTACCTCGTAGTCCGGGCTGTCCAGGTGGATCTCGCCGCCGCTGCGGCCGAAGCCCCGCGCGGTCCAGGTGAGCACCGCGTAGCCGCGCCCGGCGAACTCCTCCGCGTCGGAGCGCACCGACTCCTTGGTGCCGCCGAACCCGTGCGCCAGCAGCACCGCCGGCACCTTCCGACCGGACGAGGCGTCGGTCGGCAGGTAGAAGGTGGTGTCCAGGTCCACCGGCTGGTCGCCGGCCGGTCCGGAGCGGACCGTGAGCATCGCGCTCTCGGTGCGTACGCCCGATCCCCGCGGCCACACCGCCCAGGTCACGGCAGCCGCCAGGAGCACGACGACCGCTGCTGCGGCGATCGCTCGGCGGCGGGTGGGCAGGGCACGCCGGAACCACGCGGCCGGCGACGGCGATCTCATGCGGCACACGGTACGGGCCGCAGGCTGAGCGTTGGCTGAGATCCGCCGTACGTCCGTCCGGTTGCCCCGATCGGCGATTCGGCTAGATGCGACCGCGCACCGTCGAAGGCTGCGCAGTGAGTTGAGTTCGGATCACGTGAATTCCGATCTTCGGCGGATATCCACCTCGATCCCTTCATGTCACACCCCCGATGGAACACAACGTGCCGGCGACCCGGACGAACGGTGACATCGCTCGAAGTGACGCAAACCTGACTGAGCAGCACCCGGTTCGCCCACGGACGATTCGGCTAGTTTTCCGGTCCGGTGCACGGGACTCGTCGGCGAACCCGACACCGCGCCGATCCCCCGCCCGACGCCGGAGGAGACACACATGACAGTCCCCGCGCCACGGGCCCGTCGACGGCCGTCCATGTGGGGCCGACTGCTGCCGCTGCTGCTCGTCGCGGCGCTGCTGGCGCCGGTGGGTCTGCTCCTCACGCAGACCTGGCGGCAGACCGGTGACAACCGCGACCTGGCCGCCCGGGAACGGCTCGGCGTGCAGTACCTCCGCGCCCTCGCCCCGGTCACCGACGCCCTGGTCGAGGCCCAGTCCGCCGCGGTCAACGGCCGCCCCGCTCCCGGCGAGGCGCTGACCCGCGCGGTCGAGGACGCCGCCGCGGTGGACGCCCGGATCGGCACCGAGCTGCGCAGCCAGGAACGCTGGGCCGGGCTGCGGGCCAAACTGGAGGCGCTGCGCGATCGCAGCCCCACCGACCCCGAGTCCGCCTACACCGCGTACGGCGAGGTCAGCGATCTGCTGCTGGCGCTGCATCGCAAGGTCCGGGAAAGCTCGGGGCTGGTTCGCGACCCGGGTGCCGACTCCTTCTTCCTTCAGGACAGCGCCGGCCAGGAGCTGCCGGAGGCGGTGGTGTTCGCCGGCCGGCTCGCCGACCTGGGCACGCTCGCTCCCCGCCGGCCGGCCGCCGAACAGACCCGCAGCCTGATCGAGCTGACCGGCCTGCGGGTGGCCGCCCTGGCGCCCGCCACCGACCTGGTCGACAACCTGCGCTCCGCGGTGGACAGCTCGGAAAGCACCGACCTCGGCGCGAACGTGCTCACCCCGCTGGACACCTACCAGCGCTCGGTGGAGGCGCTGGCCGCGCACTCCGCCCCGGCCCCCGGCACGGGCGCGGTGCACCCGGCCCGGCTGGCCGCCGCCCGGCTCGACACGCACACGGCCGCCCTCCAGCTCCAGCCGGTCATCCTCAGCGAGCTGGACGCCCTGCTGGTCGAGCGGATCGACGGGCTGGACCGGGACCGCTGGCTGACAACCGGCGCCGGGGTCGCCGCCGTGCTGCTGCTGGGTTGGCTCGCCGCGCTGCTGCTCGCCGCCGGCCGTCGGGCCCGTCGCCGAGCCGCGATGCCCGCAGCGCCCATGGTGAGCCGCGACATCCCGCCATCGGGCGACGCCTGGCAGTCGGCGATCCGCACCGGCCGGCCCGGTGACCCGCGATCGCTGCAACCGGTCGGCGCGACGCGCGACCCGGAATCCGCCCAGTGGGGGCCGTCCGATGCTGCTCGGTAGGCTCCGGATCCGCGGCAAGCTCGCGCTGCTCGTGGTGATCCCCCTGCTCAGCATGGTCGGCCTCGCCGTGCCTGTGGTGCTCGACCGGGTGGCCGCGGCCCAGCGCTCCAGCGACATCGCCGAGCGGGTGCGACTCGCCAGCCGGGTCGGCAGCCTGGTGCAGGACCTCCAGCAGGAACGCATCCTCTCGGTCGGCTTCCTGCTCGGCCGAGTGGAACGCGCCGAACTGGTCCGCAAGACCGCCGACGTGGACGACCGGGTCGCCGACCTGCGGGCCGAAGGGAGCGACGCGCTGACCGACCAGGTCGAGCACGCCCTGTACGGGGTGTCCAGCCTCATCGACCTGCGGACCGCCGTCCTCGCCCGGGCCGCGAACCCGATCCAGGTGATGGACGCGTTCGGCCCGGTCAACCGAGGAATGATCGAGTCGCTGCGGCTGGCGTTCAGCGTGGACACCGACACCCGGCCGGGCCGCCAGGTGCTGGCCCTGGACGGGCTGCTGCGCGCCGACGAGGGGCTGGGCGCGTGCGCCACCCTGATCGTGCTGGTCAAGGCGACCGGCAGCGCGCAGGCCAGCGCCGGGTACGTGGCGTGCATGGCCGCCCTCCAGGTGGACAGCCAGCGCTTCCGCAGTCTGATCACGCCCGAACAGTTGACGGTGGCCCGGCTCAACGACGTGGCCGTGACCGCCCGTACCAGCGCCGACTTCCTGGTCACCAGCGCCCGGGACCCGGCCGGTGCGATCCGCGACGTTCCACTGGACGTGCTCTTCCCGTCCGTCCGCTCGATGATCCGGCTCGGCCAGTTCGTGGAGAAGAAGCTGGTCGCCGACGTACTCGCCGAGGTGACCGCCGAGCAGCGGCGAGCGCTGACCGCCGCGTACCTGGTCGGAGGCGCCGCGGCGCTGATCCTGGCGTTGGTGGTGCTGCTCAGCACGGCCGTCGCCCGTACGGTGGCCCGGCCGTTGACCCGGCTCACCCGCTCCGCCGACCGGGTCGCCCGGGTCGCCGAGGCGGAACTGGTCCGGGTCACCGACGATGAGGCGGAGAGCGCCCAGCCGGTCCGGCTGGATCCGGTGGACATCCGGGCCAACGACGAGATCGGCGACCTGGCCCGCGCCTTCGACCGTGTGCAGAGCACCGCGGCCCGGCTGGTCGAGCGGCAGGTCGCCGGTCGGCGCAACGTGGCGCAGATGTTCGGCCACGTCGGCCGACGTACCCAGAACCTGGTGGGGCGGCAGCTCGCGCTGATCGACCGGCTGGAGCAGCAGGAGGTCGACCCGGGCCGGCTGGAGCACCTGTACCGGCTCGACCACATCTCCAGCCGGCTGCGCCGCAACGCCGGCAGCCTGGTGGTGCTCTCCGGCTCGGCCGGGGCGGACGCGCACACCGCGCCGGTGCCGCTGGCCGACGTGGTGCGGCTGGCGCTCGGCGAGATCGAGGACTACACCCGGGTGGAGGTGCGGGTGCCGGCGGGCATCTCGGCCGCGCCGGCCGTGGTCGGCGACCTCGTTCTGGCGCTGGCCGAGCTGATGGAGAACGCCACCATCTTCTCCCCGCCGCACACGCGGGTGCTGGTGGCCGGTGAGGCGTCCGGGCTCGGTGCCCGGATCACGGTGGTGGACCGCGGCATCGGGATGACCGAGCAGCGGCTGGCCGAGGAGAACGCACGGCTCACCCGGCGGGAGCGCCTCGACCTGACACCGACCGAGGTGCTCGGCCTCTTCGTGGTGGGCCGGTTGGCCCGCCGCCACGGCTGGGCGGTGAGCCTGACCGCCACCGACGGCGGCGGGGTGACCGCCCAACTGGAGATCCCACCGGCGTCGCTGGTGCTCCGCCGCGCCGACCGGGCCGGGGCCACCGTCGCCCGGGCCACCGTGCCGGACCGGGACCGGCGCTCGCCGGCCGCGCTCGGCCACAGCCGGGGCGCACGATCCCTCACGGCCACCGCGGCACCGGCCGGCTTCGACTCGGACGTGCTCAGCCGGGCCACCCGCAGTCTGGAGTCCGGTGCGTCCTGGGACGCGTTCGGCGCCGGGGAACCGGTCGGCACCGGCGCCAACACGACGTCACCCGCACCGGTCGACCTCCCCACCACCGAGTCGGGCCTGCCCCGACGACCGGGGCGTGGGGCGACCGGTGGCGGCCCGGGCATCGCCGCCGCCGGCATCCGCCACCCGGGCCGCACCGTGCCGGCGCCGGCACCGGCACCGGACCATCGGGCACGCCGACCGGCCCGCGGGTCCGGCAGCGGCTGCCCGGGGCCAGCCTGCCCGCCGCCTCCGCGCCGGTCGGCCCGGTGGACGCCACCGGCGCCGACCCGGCCGCCGCCCGCGCGCTCGTCGAGGCGTTCCAGTCCGGCGTACGACGGGCGGAGCTGAATGCCGCCCCCGGCAACGGCCACCCGGGCGTCACGGTCGACCCGCGCACCAGTCCGGGTGGTCCCGCCCCCGCGGTGGCCGACAGCAACGGGGCGACGCCGGGCCGGCCACTGCTGAGCCGGCGGGTGCCCGGGGCGAACGTCACCGCCACCGCGCCCGCCCAACCGGCCAGTCCGCACCTCGGCGACCCGGCCGAGGTCCGCGATCTCATCACCGATTTTGAGGCGGGCGTCGCCCGCGCTCTCCGCGAAGTCAGCCCAGACCGCCGGAACGAAGAAGGATCAGCCCAGTGACCAGCCCCTTCCTGCACGACAACGTCGACCACCAGAGCCAGTCCGGCAACGGCGGGGACCTCAGTCCGGAGGCCCGCACGTTCAACTGGCTGCTGGACTCCTTCACCTCCAGCACGGCCGGGGTGCTGGAGGCGATAGCGGTCTCCTCCGACGGGCTGTTGATGGCCATGTCGGCCATCAAGGACCGGTCCAACGCGGAGCGGTTGGCCGCCGTGGTCTCCGGCATGACCAGCCTCGCCGGCGGGGCGGCCAGCTGGTACGCGCTCGGCGGCCTCAACCGGGTCATCGTCGACATGGCCGACGGTTACCTGCTGATCAGCGCGATCAGCAGTGGATCAGTGCTCGGCGTGGTCGCGGACCGGTCGGCGAACCTGGGCACGGTCGCGTACGAGATGACGCTCTTCGCCGGGCGTGCCGGCGGCGCCCTCACGCCGCGGCTGATCGTCGAGTTGAAGAACGCCGTCCAGCAATGACCCGCGACGTCGCCGGTGAGGACCCGGACCCGGGACCCGGGGCCCGGATCCGTCCCTACCTGCGAGCGGCGCCCCCCACCGACGGCGGCGGGTCCCCGGAACCAGCGCCGGAGGCGGGTGTCGGCTGGCCGGCCGGTCCCCGACCGTTCGTGCTCACCTCCGGACGGGTGGCGGGCGCGGACCCGGCGATCGGGCTGGAGTCGCAGGTGACCCTCCGCCCGGACACCGGCCCGTGGATCACCCCGCCGGCCGTCCCGCTGGCACCGGAGCTCCAGGCGATCATCGCGCTCTGCGCCGAGCCGATCTCGGTGGCCGAACTCTCCGCCCGGACCCGGCTGCACTTCGGCGTGACCCGGGTCCTGGTCGGCGACCTGCGTGCCGCCGGGCACCTGGATGTGCACGTCACCGAAGCCGACCACGCCTTCGACCCCGACCTCATCCTGCGAGTGATTGATGGACTCCGTGCGATCTCCTGAATGGCCGGTCGCCCCGCTCGGGGGACTCGCCGGCAACAGCGCCGCCGCCCGCTACGGCACGTCGCCGGGCATCGGCCCCGCGCTCGGGCGCACCGGCCAGCCACCGGCCGCGCCACCTCCGCCGTACCGGCTGCCGACCAGCACCGGGGCGACGCCACCACCGGCCCACCGTTCGCCGGCCGCACCGCCCGTCCCGGTCAAGATCCTGATTGCCGGCGGGTTCGGGGTGGGCAAGACCACCACGGTCGGGGCGATCTCCGAGATCGCGCCGCTGACCACCGAGGCCGAGATGACCAGCGCCGGGATCGGTGTGGACGACCCGGGCGGCCGGTCGACCAAGACCACCACCACCGTGGCGATGGACTTCGGTTGCGTGACCATCGACCGAAGCCTGAAGCTGTACCTGTTCGGCACTCCGGGGCAGGCCCGGTTCGGCTTCATGTGGGACGACCTCGCCCGGGGCGCGCTCGGCGCGCTGGTGGTGGTCGACAGCGCCCGGCTGGACGACTGCTTCCCGGCGATCGACTTCTTCGAGCGGGCCGGTCTGCCGTTCGTGGTCGGGGTCAACGCCTTCGACGGGCGGCTGGCCCTGGAGCTGGGTGAGATCCGGTGGGCACTGGCCATCGGAGATCATGTACCTCTGGTGCAGTTCGACGCCCGGGATCGGCTCTCGGTGCGGGACGCCCTGCTGGTCGTCCTGGATCGTGCGCTGGACCGGGCCACCCGGGACAGGAGGGCCTGAGCCGACCGGCTCCGGCCGTGGCGGGAAGGGGTGATCTGGTGAGGGGCGACCTGGACGAGACGCTGGCCCGGCTGGCCCGGCGCGAGGAGGCGCTGCGCCGGCGGGCCAACGACCGTGACGAGAGCGCGACACCGCCGGGTCCGGCCGGTGGACCGGCCAACCTCGGGAGCGGCCACACCGACGCCCGCAATGCCGGGCTGGGGCGGCACGCTGGGCGGGACACCGCCGGCGAGGTGGCCGGCTGGGGGCCGGTCGAGGAGGTGGCCGAGGTGGTACGCCAGGTCGTCGGCGCCCACCCGGGGCTGGCGGTGACGGTGCGCGTCGAGCACGGCGGGCGGACGTACCCATTACTGATCTCCTGGGACGGCCCGCACGTCACGGTCGGTCCGGAACCCTCGGCGGCCCCGGTGGAGCCTCCGCCGGCCTGGCCGCTGTCCGGCCGCACGGTGCCGGCCTGGGCACCCGGCCCGAACGGGCTGACCCCGGACCCGGCCGCCCGGCTGGCCGAGCTGATCCGGCGGGACCCGTCGCTGCTGGACGAGCTGGATCCACGGCGCTGACGCCGGGACTGGCTGGCGGCGGCTACGGTCGGGCGGTGGCGCAACCCGACCTGACTCTCACGGCCAGCCTGCGGCCGGCGGCGCTGGACGCCCGGCGGGGCGTCGTCCGCCTGCACCCGGAGGTGCTGACCGCGCTGGGTCTACGCCCCGGCGACCCGGTCCGGTTGGTCGGCCGACGGGAGACCGCCGGAATCGTGGCGGCGGCCAAGCCGGGCGCGAGCCCCGTCCTGCTGTACGCCGACGACCTGACGCTGGGCAACCTCGGCCTCCACGACGGCGGTCAGGTGCGGGTGACTCCGGTGCCGCTGACCCCGGCGAGCCGGGTCACCCTGACCGGGCCGGTGGAGGTGGTCGCGGCGGTCAGCCCGGAGATGCTCCGGCTCGCCCTGCTGGGCAAGGTGGTCACCGCCGGCGACGACGTCTCGCTGTTGCCGCAGGACGTGCTGCCGGACGCCTCGGTACGCAGCCTCATCGAGGCGGCTCGGCGCAGCCTCGCCAACACGGTCGGGTTCGCCTGGACCAGCACCCTGCTCACCGTGGTCGCGGTCGAGCCGGCCGCTGGCGCACTGGTCACCATGGACACGCTGGTCGGCTGGGAGCACGGCCCGGCCACCCACGGCGCCATCCCCGGTCGGCTCGCCCCGGCCGAGCGGCCTTCCGGAGGGCGCCGGTCGGCTGAGACTCCGTCCGGTGCGGCCATGGGCCCGACGGAGGAGGACGACGCTCCCGACGTCGACGAGCTGCCGGGGCTGCGGGCCCAGGCCGAGGAGCTGACCGAACTGCTCGACCTCGGCTTCCACCACCGGGAGGTGCTGGGTCGGCTGGGCACCACCATCTCGCTGGGAGTGCTGCTCAGCGGGCCGGCCGGTTCGGGAAAGTCGGCGCTGGTCCGGGCGGTCGCGGCCCGGGTCGGTGCCCGCGTACACCCGCTCTGGGCGCCCGAGGTGGTCGCGCTGGCCAACCAGGCCGCCGCCGACCGGCTGCGCGCCGTGGCGGCGGCGGTCCGCGCCGGCGGGCCGGCGGTCCTGCTGGTCACCGATGTGGAGGCGCTCGCCCCGGCGGACGAGCCCGGCCCGGTGGCGACGGTGTTCCGCCAGGTGCTCATGGAGACCGTCCGTTCGGGTGCGGCCGTGGTGTGCACCACCGGCCGGCCGGAGGCGGTCGACCCGGCGCTGCGCGCGCCGGACCTGCTGTCGCTGCGGATCAGCATCCCGCTGCCCGACCCGGCGCTGCGCCGCGAGCAGCTCACCGTGCTGACCCGGCAGGTGCCGCTGGCCGATGACGTCCGGCTGGACGAGGTGGCCGGGCGTACCCCTGGATTCGTCGCGGCGGACCTGGCTGCGCTGGTCCGGGAGGCTGGGGTACGCGCGGCGCTGCGGCAGAAGTCGGCCGAGACGCCGACCGTGTCGATGGCCGACTTCACCGCCGCACTGGAGGTGGTCCGGCCGACCACGATGGCCGCGTCCACGCTGGAGCTGGCCTCGGTGACCCTGGACGACGTGGGTGACCTGGTCGAGGTCAAGCAGACGCTCAGCGAGTCGGTGCTCTGGCCGCTGACCTACCCGGACACCTTCGCCCGGCTCGGCGTGCAGCCGCCGCGCGGTGTGCTGCTCTACGGGCCGCCGGGCTGCGGCAAGACGTATCTGGTCACCGCGCTGGCCGGCTCGGGTCGGGCGAACGTGCTCTCCGTGAAGGGCGCGGAGCTGCTCTCCAAGTGGGTGGGTGAGAGCGAACGCGCGGTCCGTGAGCTGTTCCGCCGGGCCCGGGAGGCGGCCCCGACGCTGATCTTCCTGGACGAGGTGGACGCGCTGGCGCCGGTCCGCGGGCAGGCCACCGACGGCGGGACCACCGACCGGGTGGTCGCCGCCCTGCTCACCGAGCTGGACGGGGTGGAGACGCTGCGCAACGTGGTGGTGGTCGGCGCGACGAACCGGCCGGACCTGGTCGACCCGGCGCTGCTGCGGCCGGGCCGGCTGGAGCGGCTGGTCTACGTGCCGCCGCCGGACGGGGAGGCCCGCATGGAGATCCTGCGGGCCGCGTCCCGGCACGTGCCGCTGGCGCCGGACGTCGACCTGGCCGCGCTCGGTGGGGAGTTGGACGGGTTCTCCGCGGCCGACTGCGCGGCTCTGGTCCGGGAGGCGGCGCTCGCCGCGATGCGTGAGTCGCTGGCCGCGGCCACGGTCACCGCCGCGCACGTCGCCACGGCCCGGCGCCGGGTCCGTCCGTCGCTGGACCCCGCGCAGGTCGCCTGGCTGGCCGGGTACGCCGCCGAGCGAGGGTGACGCGACCAAACTGATCCGGCAGTCAACCTTTCGTCGTACCCAGGGTGTTCCTAGGACGTCACATTCCTCTGTGGAGCGATCCACTGCGACGTCAGGCGGTGTTTCTTGCGCAAGCTGCTCTCGCTTCTCCTCGTTTCCCTGGTGGCGGCGGCCACCCTCACCACGGTCGGCTCGCCGGCAGCCGCCCACCCGGCAAAGCCGTTCCCGGCCCGGATCGCCCTGCCCAACGGGTTCACTCCCGAGGGGCTGACGATCGGTCGGGGCACCACCGTTTACGTCAGCTCCATCTTGGACGGAGCGGTGTGGCGCGGTGACTTACGCACCGGCCGTGGCTCGGTGCTGATCCCGGCCGTGCCGGGCAAGGACAAGGCCGGTCTCAAGCTCGATCAGCAGGGCCGGCTGTGGACCGCCGACTTCTCCGGTGGCGGTGCCAGCGTCTACGACGCGGGGACCGGCAAGCTGCTGGCCCACTACCAGTTCACCGACGAGCCGGGCAGCTACGTCAACGACCTCGTGATCACCAAGCGGGCGGTCTACTTCACCGACTCGGGCCGGCAGGTTCTGTACGTGGTGCCGCTGGGCCACGGTGGCCGGCTGCCGGCCGCCACGGCCTCCCGGGTGCTGCCGCTCAGCGGACCGGCTGCGACGCCGGACGCCTACCACAACGGGATCGTGGCACTGCCGGACGGCGATCTGCTGGTCGCACAGATGCTGCCCGGTCGGCTGGTACGCATCGACCCGCGCACCGGCCGCAGCCGCCTCGTCGACCTCGGTGGCTACTCGGTGGAGCGGGCCGACGGCCTGGTGCTGCGCGGCCACACCCTCTACGTGATCCGCAACCTGACCAACGTCATCGCGGTGGTCCGGCTCAACCACGGTTACACCGCCGGGGCGGTGCAGCGGGAGATCACCGGTCCCCAGCTGCGGTCGCCGGCGACCGGTGACCTGCTCGGCTCGGCGCTGTACGTGGTGAACGGCCGGTTCGACGTGGAGTCCACGCCGGACACCGACTACGACATCGTCCGGGTACCGGCCTGATCCACCGGTCGGCGGCGACCTCTCCGGGGGTTGCCGCCGGCCGGCTCGGGTCACTCGGTGGGGAGCAGCGGGCCGAGGGGGCCGAGATCCAGGTTGAGGTCCTCCGGGGCCAGGCCGAAGTGTTCGCGCAGCCCGGCCATCTGCTCCTCCAGCGCCATCAGCGTCACCCCGATCCGCTCGATCTGCTCCTCGGTCAGGTCACCGAGGTCGACCCGGCGCAGCGCCTGCCGCTCCATCAGCTGCCGCAGCAACTCCACGATCGTGAGCACCAGGCTGGCCAGCCCTCGCTCGACCGAGTCGCGGTCCACCGCGATCCGGCGGTCCAGCGGGGTGACCCGGGGCGGCTGCCACGACTCCGCGCCCAGCGCGGCGGCCAGCTCCGCCGCCTCGTCCCGCCCGGTCATCCGGCGTCCTCCGGCGGGGCCAGCGCGCCGACCGAAGCGACCAGCGCGCGCAACGAGATCCGGACCAGGTCCACGTCGGCAATGGCCAGGGTGAGGTCGCCGCTGATCACGACCCCGGTGGCGAGCACCCTGTCGAGCAGGTCCACCAGGGCGACCGGCCGGTAGGCCAACGGATCGTCCGCGCTGCTCGACGCGAGCGCGCTGGTCACCACGGCTCCCGCACGGTGAGCGCCGGCTCCGGCCGTTCCGCGACGAAGGAGTACGCCGGCCACGGCCCGGTCAGCTCCAGCCGGATCTCCGGATGCCGGCTGCCCAGCGCGCCGACGAGCTCGGTGAAGCCGGGCAGCGCCGCGAGGTCCACCAGGTACGCCCCGTTGAGCACCATCGGGGTGGACGCACCGGAGAGCCGCCGGTCCTGCGGCGCGTGCCGCCGGCCCGCCACGGCCAGCTCGCACAGCGCGGCGTGCACCGTGTCCGCCGCCGCGCCCGCCGCCTGCTGGCCTTCCTCCCGGGCGGTCAACTGTGCCCGACGCCGCCGCAGGTACGCCGTCCCCACACCGCCGGCCCCGACGGGTTCGGCGCTCGCCGGAGCCACTCCCGGCACCAGGTAACCCTTCACACCCCACTCGCCGCGTCCGGTGAGGCGGTCCAGGGTGGCCTCCAGCTCGGTTCGGCACGCGGCGAGTGACCTGGCCACCCGGCCGTCGTCGGTGTGCACGGTGGCGAGCCGGGCCGGCACCACCGGCCCCCGTCGGGCCAGTGCCTCGACCACGCCGTGGTGTGCCCGGGCCGCCCGCTCCAGCCACGCCAGATCCTCCAGGTTGCGGCGCAGCGGCTGCTCGCCGTACTCGTCCAGCGGCGCGGTGCTGACCACGCCGACCAGGCCGGAGGTGGACACCGCCCGGACCGGAGCGCCGTCCATCCCGGCGATCGCCGTCAGCGCCGCCGGATCGGCGTCCCGGACCACGCCGTGCAGCCAGGCCCCGGCGACCGGGGCGGACCCGGCGGCGGGCACCTCAACCGTCGAACTCATTCCACTCCTCTAGTTCGGCGTCCCGGCGGCGCGCCCGGGCCGCCACCCGGGGCCGGCGCTCCGCCTCGACCTGCTCCGGGTCACGCGGTCCCGGCTCCACCGGGGGCCGAGCCCGCGAGCTGAGCCACGGATCGTGCTCCCACCAGTCGATGCCGATCTGCCGCGCGGTGTCGACCGACGCGATGACCAGCCGCAGTTTCAGCGTCAGCAGCTCGATGTCGAGCAGGCTGACCCGGATGTCACCGGCGATCACGATGCCCCGGTCGAGGACCCGCTCCAGGATGTCGCCCAGGTTGGCCGGCTCGTGGCCGGCGGGCAGGACCTGGCCGGAGTTCTGCACCACCGACGGCGGCTGCGCAGCGGTCATTTCAGCCCACCTCACCCTTCCCGCGCTGGTAGCGCCGCACCCGTCGGTAGCCGAGCAGCCCACCCTCGATGTCCAGCTCCACCTCGTAGAGGCCGAGCAGATCGACGGAGGCGGGAATCCGATGCGCCTCCACCAGCTCCACTCCGACCAGCCAGCCGTCCTCCGTGGCCTCCAGCGACGTGGTCCCGGACGGCTCCCGGCCGGTCAGCTCGACGAGCTGTCGCAGCCCCGCCCGAGCCGCCTCGGCAGCCGACACCGGCTCCACGTACTCCTCATCGGGATAGTCCTCGGCGGCCGGATCACGCCGTCGAGCCCGGACGTCGTCGTCGGTCATCGCGCGCACCTCCCTCGCGTGCCGGGCCACGCCGGGCCGGGCGCGCCCGCGCTCCGGCCCGACCCGCGCCCCCGGTCAGCCGGTCCAGCACCCGCTGCTCGGCCCGGTCGCGTTCCTCCGCGCTGAGTTCACCGGCGGCAGCCGCCGCGTCCAGTTCCTCCAGCTCGCGCCGGACGTTCACCGGGTTCCGCTGCCGCGACTCGGCCTCCCGGGCGACCACCGCGACCACCGCGGTCAGGCCGCGCACCGGCGCGTACGGCAGGGTCAGCAGCGCCCAGAGCAGGTCCACCGGTCAGCCCGCCAGCTGGTGCGCGCTGACGAAGTCGTACGGGGCGAGCGGGCCCAGCAACCGCAGTCGTAGCAGGCCCCCGCGGTGCTGCGCGTACTCCTCCAGGGCGTCGACCAGAGCGGCCTCCTGGTCGGCGTCGACCAGCAGGGCCAGGTGCGCCGCGTCCAGCTCGTGGCTGGGAGGGCGTGGCTGCGCGGACACGACGTACTCGGCCGTGGCGTCGAGCAGCCGCCGGTTCTCCGCCTCGCGGCGCAGCTCCACCGCCTGGCTGATCAGCTCCCCGAGCCGGATCCGTGGCTCACGGCTGGCCGCCTCGGGCCGGCCGCGTACCTGTTCGGCGAGCCCGGCGGCGGTCGGATTCTCGTCGAGCACCCCGCGCAGCAGCGTCCGCTCATCGAAGCGACCGTGCACGACGTACTGCACCCGGCCCTCGTACTCGGCCAGCGCTGCGGCGAACCGGTCGTGGTGCGGCCGGAGCAGATCGATCACCGCGTCCGGCCCGGTGACCACGGTGCCGAACCGCACCGGCAGCACCGGCGCCACCGCCGCCGTCCCGTCCAGCAGTTCCTGGTACGCACGCAGATCCGCCGACCGGCCCAGCGGCGCCTCCAACGGCACCTCACTGACCAGCGCGCCGAGGTCACCGTGCCGGATCACCGCCACCTCGCCCGGTGGATCGCCTACCCCGGCCGCGTCGGGCGTCGCCTCCACGTCGGCGGGCACCACGCCGTAGATGAACAGTCCCGTCTCGTCCGCCATCTCAGCCCCTCCCGAGGTCCCGCACGTTGCCGGCCACGTCCCCGACCGAGCCGGTGACGTCCCGGACGGCGCCGGTAACGCCGCCGACCAGACCGGCAAGGCCTTCGCCCTCGTCCGGAGCGAGGTCCAGCCGGTCGACCGCCTCGGCGAACCGCAGGTACGTCTCGATGCTCGCCACCACCACCCGGGCGTTGATCTCCACCAGTGGGATGCCGACGACGCCGACGGTCACCTGCGCGTCGATCACCACGCCCTTGTCGAGCACGGTCTCCACCACGTCGGCGAGCCCGCCGCCGGAGCCCACACGCTCCAGGGCCCCGCCGGCACCGCCCTCGTCGGATACGAGCGTCACTCGTCCTCCTCCCGGCGGCGGCGCACCACGGGTCGGCGCGGCGGTTCCGGTCCGCGTCGGACCGGCGGCCGGGGCCGCTGCGGCTCCTCGCGCGGCTGAGCGCGGCGGGCCCGCTCGGGAGCGCGACGACGGGGCGCCGGCGGCGGTTCCTCGTCGGGTTCGTCCGCGTACCCCTCGTCGTAGCCGTCCTCGTACGCCTCGTACTCCTCGTCGTACTCCGGCTCGGCGGGCCGGCGGGGTGGCCGCTGGCGCAGCCGCCCGGCGGGCCGTCGGCGCGGCCGCTCCTCCTCCGCGCTCGGCTCCTCCTCGGCGAACTCGTCGGCCTCGGGACCGGTCGGCGCCCCACCGCCCCCGCCCGGGCCGCGCTGGTCCCGTTCGCGCTCCTCGCGAAGGGCCGTCTCGTTGTCCTTGACCACCTGGGAGTCGCGAATCTCGCCCCGCCACCCCTCGACCTGGTCCGGGTCGAGCGCCACCTCGGTCATCACGTGCCGGACGAAGTGCTTCAGCTCCAGCCGCACCCGCCGGCCCTGGGCGCGCCACAGGTTGCCGGTGTGCTCGAAGAGGCCCTGCGGGTGGTACTCCAGCACCACCAGGATTCGGGTCAGGTCCGGGGTGATCTCGTGGAAGCTGACGGTGCCGTCGACCGAGCCCTTCTCACCCTTGGACCGCCAGTGGATGAGCTTGTCCGGCACCTGCCGGACGATGGTCGACTCCCAGGTCCGGTGCGACCAGAAGACCTGCGCCTTCCAGGTCAGCTTCTCGTCCGAGTCCGTGTCGACGCTCTCGACCTTCTTCATGAAGCTCGGGAAGTCGCCGAACTGCGTCCACTGGTTGTACGCGGCCCGCACCGGCACGCCCACCTCGATCGTCTCGACGATGTTGGTGACCTTCTTCTTGCCGCCCTTGCCGCCGCCCTTTCCGCCCGCGCGGCCGAGAGCCGACATCACCTTCTCCTTACCGCCGGCCATCCCGGCGTGCACCATCGCCTTCATTGGTGAGCCGCCCTCGGCGAGCTTCTGTGCACCGGTGGCGGCGGCGATCAGGCCCGGTCCGCCGCCCTGGCGCGCGTACTCGCTGAGCCGGCCGGTCGCGCCGGTGATCCGCTCGGTCACCACCGTCATCGCCCGCTCGCCGATCGCCTCGGCCAGGTTCCGCACCTCGTCGGCCAACTGGCCGCGGAGCTTCTCACCGATCCCACCCGGGTAGGTGTTCCCCGCCATGGTCACCGCCCCCGCCGCTGCCCGGCCGCCGCGTCGTCCCGGTCGGTCTGGTTCGCCGTGTCGCGGTCGGTGTCGCGGCCCGTGTCGTTGTCGCCGGCGCCGCTCTGGTCTCCGGAGCGGCGGCGCAGCGCGTCGGCCGAGTCGCGCAGCCGACCGGTGAGCGCGTCGACGCCGCTGCCGGCCGCCGCGGTGGCGGCGGCCCGGCCCGCGTTGACCAGTGGCCCGCCGAGTCGGCTCAGGTTGCTCAGTTGGGGGGACGAGTGCAGCACGTTGGTGCCCCGCTTCAGCAGCCCGGCGGGGTCCCGGCTGGCTCGGCCGGCGGCGACCGCGGCGGCCAGGGTGAGTGCGGTACGCAGCTTGCGGCGACGGCCCAGCAGGTAGCCGAAGCCCACCGCCAGCCCGATTCGTGTTCCGGTCTTCATCAGTTCTCCTTCGCTCCCCGGAGGGTGCGGACGCCTGCCCGGTGGGGGCCGGAGAAGGGCTACCGGGGAATAGCGCGAACCATGCCTTCAATCAGGCGTCCGTATCTGCGGACCCGGCGGGCAGTACCCGACGGCATTCCACCGAAACCGTTCTGGCGATTTCCATCCGCGTCGACGAACACCATCCGGAAACGCGGGATTGGACGCCCCAGAACGGACGTCCAGGTGGTAACCACCAGGGAAAACGACAGAGAAGACGAACCTTAAGAATCGCTTCAGAGTGCTGGCGGCGTCGAATCCAGGCAGATTTCGGCGCGCACCTTGCCACCATCCTCGCGCAATGTGGCGCCGCACTTTTTCAGTACGCCGACCGCGCCGATGTTGTCCGCGGTCGTCTCCGCCACCACGGCCCGCATGCCCGCCCGGGCGGCGGCGTTCAGCAACTCGCGCAGGGCGGTCGCGCCGATCCCCTGCCCGCGAGCCGAACGACCGAGCCACATCCCGGTCTCGACCGTGCCGGGCTCGTCACAACGCGTCATCCGAACCATGCCCGCCACCTCACCGCCGACGAGGATCGCGTACATCTGGGAGCGTGTCGGGCCGTCCAGGCCGCCGAAGCTCGCGCGGTGAAAGTCCCGGAAAGCCTCGCGGCGGGCGAGCGACCAGCCGGCGGGAGCGTCGACCGGAGGCATCACATCACCTGGCTCGGCCTCGGCAGCCGCTACGGAGAGCAATGGCTCCAGGTTCTGCTCATCCACCGGCTCCAACCGGACCGCACCCGCCACGTGCCGCAGTCTGCCGCCCTGATCGGCCGAAGTCCACCCCATTGGGCATCCACTGGCGGTCCGGCTACCGGTACCGACCGGTCGGACCGCCCGAGTGTCCACCTCACGCTCTGTTGCCAACCAGTCGAGTCGCGGGGCCCTCAGGTCGCCGCCCCGAACTCGCAGAACACCACCGAGGCATCGTCGGTGGGCTTGTGCCGGCGCAGCCGGTCGGGGTGGTCGCGCTCGGCCTCCCGGACCCGGTCGAGCAACGCGCCCGGGCCGTCGGCGCTCAGCATGTCCAGCAGCCCCGCCCAGTCGGTCAGCCCGAACTGGTCGACAGCGCTGGACGCGCCGTCACTGAGCAGCGCCGCCCGACGCACCGCCGACGGCCCCCGCTGGGGCACCGTCCCGGTCACCGCGTGGAAGGCCGCGTCCGGGTCGGCCGCCGCCACCCAGTAGCCGTGTGTGCGGTTCATCCGTTCCCGCTGGACGCCCACGGCGTGCCGGAAGCGGGTCACCGGGTCCGCGTCGGCCGGCACGGTGGCGACCGTCCGGCGCAGCTCGGCCACCGCCGCCTCCAGCCGGTCGTCGGTCACCACGCTGACCTGGCCGGTGTCCAGCACCAGCGGGCTGTCGCAGAGCACCAGATGGTCCACCTTGTCACCGCAGTCCCGCAGTAGGCAGACCGTGCTGGACGGGGTACCGGGATGATCAAGGTCGCACTGCCCGCCGTGGTCGGCGCGAACGGCGAGAATGGCCGCCGCCAGGTTGCTGGTCAGCCTCGCCGACGGGCGCGCCGCCTCGGCCATGCCGATCCGGGCGGCCAGGTGCCGGACGTACCACTCCGGCCCGTGCACACAGCCGGTGTCGAAGCCCTCCGGCACGGTGGCGCCGTCCAGCACGCCGACCAGCGGGCCGAACCGGAAGACCAGGTCCTCGTTGACCGGCCGGCCCGGGGCTGGCACGGATGCGGAGCGTACCCGCATCATCGGTGCCAGCCCCGACGCCCGGCCGGGTCAGCGGTGCCGGAGATCATCGGCGGCCGCATACGCCTGCCCCTGCATTTGCCCGGCGGCTGAACGGCCCTGGTCGCGTACCGCGGACACCCCCTGCTCGGCGGTGGACCGCACCGACTGCGCCGCCTGCTGCGCGGGCTCCCGCAGGTTGTCCTGCATATGGTGGCCGATCTGGCTCGCCTGCCCGCGCAACTGGTCGGAGTGCTCGCTCACCATGCCCCGGGCGCGACCGGCCAGTTGCCTTTCCCGCCCACTCGACGGGAGCAGCGAGGCGGCCAGCAACCCGACGCCGAAGGCGACCACGCCGGCGGCCAGCGGGTTGCCCTGCGTCTGCTCCCGGGACTGCTGTCCGAGCGACCGGGTCTCGTCGCGTACCGAGCCGGCGACGTGTGACATCCGCTGGCTGGCCTCCTGCCCCATGTGGCTCGAGCTGCCCATCACCCTCTCCTTCGCTCGGGCGAACGCGCCGCGGGCCTGCCCGACGCGGTCACCGGCGATCCGACGCGGGTTGACCCTGTCGGCCAACGCGTCGACGTCACTGCTCAACTCGTTGCGGGTGGTCTCGATCTCCCGCCGGATCCGATCCGGATCACTGGACATGATCTGTCCCCTCCCGACTCGTTCACCGACCGCGCAGTGCGTCCGGCATCTCCCGGGCGGTCTGCTTCGTTCGCGGCAGCACCGCACGAGCCCGCTGCAGCTGGCTCCGGGCGTTGATGAAAAGGCCACCGGCCACGACCGCCCAGATCACCGCGACGATCAGTGCCGCCCAGCCCTGGTCCATCGTGTTGGACAGCCCCCACCACACCGCGTACGACACGAACAGGACGGCCAGGAACCCGGCCAGCCCCGCCCCGCCGAACATGCCGCCGGCCTTGCCGGCCTGGCTCGCCTCCTCGCGGAGCTCGGCCTTGGCCAGCTCGACCTCCTTGCGCATCAGCGTGGAGAGGTCCCGGGTGACGTCACCCAGCAGGTCGCCGACGGAGGCCTGGGTCCGTTCCTTCTCCGGGGCGCTCACGGTGCCACCCCGCCCGGCAGGTCCCGCTCCGGCCGACCGGCCGGCGACACGTTCTGGGCCCGAGCCGTACCGGTGTACGGCTGTTCGGGCTGGTAGGGCGCGTTGAACCCGCGATCGTAGGGCTCCGGGCCACCCCCGTCCGGGTGCCCGTACCCTGCTGCCGGGCCGCCTGACATCCCTGCGCCGCCAGCGCTGGTCAGGCCACGGGCGAGTCGCCCGACCAGCAGTCCGGCCACCGCCGCGCCGGCCAGGAACATCCCCGGGTTGCGTCGGGCGTACGTGCGGACCTCGTCCAGTACGTCCCCCGGCTCCCGTCCGTCGAGCCAGCCGGCCGCCCGTTGCGCGGCGTCCCCCGCCCGGCGAACCGCCTGGCCGGCCAGCCGGGAGTCACCGTCCTGCTCGGCCATCGAGTTGAGCCCCTGGCCCAGGTCGCGCAGACCGTCGACGGCCCGCTGCTGTTGCGATCTGGCCTGCTCACGCAGCTCGCTGGTGGCCTCTCCGGTCAGGTTCCGGGCCTGCTGGCGCGCTTCCGCGGCCACCTGCCCGCCCTGCTCGGCGGCGGTATGGGCCACCTGTCCACCGGCCTGCGCGGCCTGCTGTCCGACCCGGGACGCCTCCTGCCGAGCCTGCTGCGCGGTGCCGGTCGCACCCTGTGGTGGCCGGCTCGGGTTGGTACCCGTCATAGCCCGCTCCCTCCATCGGCCCGGAGCCGCATGGCAGCGCCCGGGACGCTCCCCGCCTACCCGCCGAATCTGGTGCCATGCTTCCACCGGTCTGGACGGACCGGGCACCGGGGACGCCGTTCCCGGTGCCCGGTCAGCAGACGGCCGGGACCCGGACAATCAGGAGTTGAGGCCGGTGTGCGGGCGGTGGCGTCAGCGGCGGCGATCGCGGGCGCGCGATGAGCGGAGCCGGCGGAGCCGGCCGATCAGCACGGGGTCGGCGGCCAGCGCCGCCGGGTTGTCGAGCAGCCCGTTGAGCAGTTGGTAGTACCGGGTCGAGGAGACCCCGAAGGTGTCCCGGACGGCCTGCTCCTTGGCACCGGCGTGCCGCCACCACTGCTGCTCGAAGGCGAGGATGGCCTGTTCCCGCTGGGTCAGCCCCGCCACCGGCCCGGTCGGTTCGGCATCGTCCCCGGCGGCCTGCGCGGGGTCGGCGGTGCTCTCGACGGGCGGCGCCGGTCGGGGTGTCGGAACGGTCGGCCCACCACCGACCGGTGCCTCACCCGGGCGAGCGTCGGTGGACGGCTCGGGGGAGACCGGGGTGGCGTCGGCGGGCATGGCGTTCAGCCTAGCCAGGGTCGGCCCGGGTCGCAGCAGCCGGCGCGGCCGGCCCCGCACGCCGGGAAACCCGACGGCCGGGCCGGCCGCGCCGCGCCGCGTTGGTCAGGAGATGTCCCGCCGGCGCATCGCCCAGAGCGCCGCGCCGAGGATCACCACCAGCCCGACGGAGAGCAGCACGGAGGACTGCTGCCAGGTGATGTCCAGCGTGTCCGGTTTGCACTCACCGTAGTAGGTGGCGTTGCAGGAGTTCCAGTTCTGGAGGGTGACCTTCTTGGTCATCCACGCCAGCGCGTACGTGGGCAGCAGCCATGCCTCGGCGAACCGCACGCTCGCCATCGACAGCAGGATGCCGAGACCGAACTGGCCGACCACCATCACCGCCACCACACCGCCGAGGGCCATCGCGGTGTGCCGACCCAGCGAGGCCAGCGCGAAGCCGATGGTGGTGACCACCAGCACCAGCACCACGCCGCGCAAACCGGTGAGGGCGAACGACTGCCAGGCCCCGGACGTCATCTTCTCGGTGTTGCCCCGGAAGGTGGCGACCGCCCAGAACCCGGCGAACCAGAGCACCGCCGCGGGCAGCGTCACCGCCAGAATGCCGGTGAGCAGCGCGGCCAGCTTGGTGAGCAGGACGGTGAGCCGCTTCGGCCGCCAGAGCAGCAGGTTCATCATCCCGCCGGTGTTCCACTCGGCGCCGATGAAGGACGCGCCAACCACGAACCCGACCAGGGCGAGGATCGCCGCGAACGGGATCAGCGTCTCGTCGAACGTCTGCCGGAAGTTGAACGTCGAGGGCAGGAACCACTCCGCCTGGATCTGGTCCCGCGACGGAGCCGTGATCACGGAGCAGTCGTCGGGGTAGCGGCCGTCATTCGGCTTGTTCGCCGCCTTGGCCTGCTCGCAGCTGACGCGCTCCTGCTCGCTCCAGCGCAGCTGCTCCTGGTACTGCTGGTCGGCCTGGCGCTCGGCCCGGGCCAGCTGGCCGGCGTCGATCTTCTGGTTGGTGAGGAAGACCCCGACCACCACCGCGGCTAGCACGAGCAGGCCGAGCAGCGACATGTAGCGGGTGAAGCGCCGCTTGGCCAGCCGGCGCAGCTCCGTACGATAGAGGCTCACGCGCCCCACCCTCCTCCGGTGGCGTCGGGCTGCCCCGTCCCACCGACCTTCATGGACTCGTCGACCTGCCGGTGCTGGCCGGGTACCGGTGCGGTGGCGGTCAGTTCGAGGAAGACGCTCTCCAGGTCGACGGCGACCGGGGCCAGCTCGCTGACGTAGAGGTCGTGCTCGGCGAGCAGCCGGGTCACCGTGGCCGGCTTGTCGACGCCAGCCAGCATCAGGTGGTCCGGGTGGCCGGTGACCCGCATCCCGGCCCGGGTGAGCGCGTCGGTGGCCGCGGGCAGGTCGCTGACCGCCTCCAGCCGGACCCGGACCGCGCCGGACGAGTGCTGGGCCAGCACCTCGTCGACCGGGCCGAAGGCGACCCGCCGGCCCAGCGAGATGATGGTGACCGAGTCACAGATCAGCTGGATCTCGCCGAGGATGTGGCTGGACAGCACCACGGTCATCCCGGATTCGGCGAGCGTCCGCATCAGCGTGCGCATCTCTCGGATGCCGCCCGGGTCAAGGCCGTTGGCCGGCTCGTCGAGGATGAGCAGCTTCGGGTTCTTCAGCAGCGCGGAGGCGACGGCCAGCCGCTGCTTCATGCCCAGCGAGTACGTCTTGACCCGCTCGCCGGCCCGGTCGCGCAGCCCGACGAGCTCCAGCACCTCGTCGACCCGGGTGGCCGGCACCTCACCCGCCCCGGCCAGCAGGGACAGCGTGTCCCGGGCCGAGAAGTGCGGGAAGAACTGCGGGCTCTCCACGATCGCGCCGACCTGGCCGGCGACGCTGGCCAGCGCACCGGGCACCTCGTGCCCGAGCAGTGCCATCCGGCCGCCATCGGGCCGGATCAGGCCGAGCAGCGTACGCAGTGTGGTGGTCTTCCCGGAGCCGTTGGGGCCCAGGAAGCCGTGCACCTGCCCGGCGTCGACCCGCATGTCGAAGCCGTCGAGCGCGTTGCGGGTGCCGCGTCGACGACTCTTGTACGTCTTACGTAGACCTTCGATCTCCAGGACAGCTGGCAAGCTGCACCTCCCCCGATGGTGGGCGTGACAGCCGACACCATACGCGGTATGCAGACGCGCGCAATACGCGGTATGCATCGACGCGCCGGTAGACGCGTTTCATCGACGGAAAGTGACAGGTCAGGCGCAGACGACCTGCACGCCGGCAGCACGGAAGGCCTCCACGACCTCCGGGGCGGCGCCCGCGTCGGTCACCAGCGTCTCCACCCGGTCGACCGGGCAGATCCGGGCGAAGGCGTGACCCCCCAACTTGGACGAGTCCGCGATGATCACCACTCGCTTGGCGCGGGCCACCATGAGGTTGTTCATCGCCGCCTCCCCCTCGTGGTGGGCGGCGGCGCCGAGCTGCGGGTCGATCGCGTCCACGCCGAGCAGCGCGACATCCAGGGTGACCTCACGCAGCAGCGCCCCGCCCAGCGGGCCGACCAGCTCGAACGACTTCGGGCGCACCACCCCGCCGGCCACCACGACCTTCATCCGGGATCGGACCAGCAGCTCGTTGGCGATGTTCAGCGCGTTGGTGACCACGGTGAGCTGGGCACCCTCGGCGCTGGTGTTCAGGTCTGGCCGGACGGCCAGCGCCCGGGCCACCTCGGTGCTGGTGGTGCCGCCGTTCAGGCCGACCACCGTGCCGGGCGTGACGAGCGCCGCGGCGGCGGCGCCGATCCGCTGCTTCTCCGCCGAGTGCTTGGCCGTCTTGTAGCGCAGCGGCAGGTCGTAGGAGACCCCGTTGGCGACGGCGCCACCCCGGGTCCTGGTGATCATCTGCTGCTGGGCGAGCTGGTCGAAGTCGCGCCGAATGGTGGCCTGGGAGACGTCCAGCCGCTCGGCGGCCGCCTCGACGCTGACCCGGCCGTTGTCGGTCAGCATCTCGAGCAGGGCGTTCCATCTGGCGTACCGGTCCACCGCGGGGGCCCTCCCAGTGACTGCACGAACGGTGATTGATTGCGTGCACACTAGTGCGCGAAACTAGGTGGCGCAAAAGACCGGCCTGCGCGATCGGCCGGTCGGTTGCCACGACCACCCGGGTTCGCGCAGAATGACGCGCGAAATACGGGTGTAACGAGCCGTATTGCGCATCGGCCGGCCCTGCGAGGAGTTCCCATGGCTTACGTGGACGCGGAGATCGCGAGTCAACCCGACTGCTGGCGGGAGGCGGCCGATCTGGCCGGCGTCGTACGCGGTGACCTGCCGCGCCCCGGTGAGCGGGTCGCCGTCGTCGGTTGCGGAACGTCGTGGTTCATGGCGATGGCGTACGCGGCCCGCCGCGAGCAGGCCGGCCAGGGCGAGACCGACGCGTTCCAGGCGTCCGAGTTCCCCACCGGCCGCCACTACGACCGGCTGATCGCCATCACCCGCTCCGGCACCACCACCGAGGTGCTGGACCTGCTCATCGCACTACGCGGGCGGGTGCCCAGCACCGTCATCGTCGGCGATCCGGCGTCCCCGGCGGTCGACCTGGCCACCGCCGCGGTGACCATGCCCTTCGCCGACGAGCGGTCGGTGGTGCAGACCCGCTTCGCGACCACCGCGCTCGCCCTGCTCCGGGCCCACCTCGGCGACCCGGTGACCGCGCTCGCCGCCGACGCCGAGGTGGCGGTGCGCGCCCCGCTGCCGATCGACCCGACAACCATCGGGCAGGTCACCTTCCTCGGTCGGGGGTGGACGGTCGGGCTGGCCAAGGAAGCCGCGCTGAAGTGCCGCGAGGCGGCCACCTTCTGGGCCGAGGCGTACCCGGCGATGGACTACCGGCACGGGCCCATCTCGATCGCCGCGCCCGGCCGGCTGGTCTGGGCGTTCGGCGAGCTGCCCGACGGGCTGCCCGAGGATGTCGCCGCCACCGGCGCGGCCTTCGTGCACAGCCGTACCCACGGCTGCCGCACGGTGCTGGGCAGTTGGGCCGCCGGTCGTACCCCGGTCGATCCGATGGCCGACCTGATCCTGGCCCAGCGCTTCGCGGTCGCGCTCGCCACCAGCCGGGGCCTCGACCCGGACGCACCCCGACACCTGACCCGGTCGGTGGTGCTGGCGTGAGCGCGAGGAGTGAGCCGGGGTTGCGAGCCCCGCAGTCGCGAACCGAGATGGCGCCGTGAGCGACGCCGTGCCCGCCGACCCGGTGGTCGTCGCGCTGGACGTCGGCGGCACCGGCATGAAGTGCGCCCTGGTCCGGCCGGACGGCGTCGCGGTACGCACCGAACGGCACCCCACCAACGCCGCACGCGGCCCGGCCGCCGTGGTCGGCACCATCCTGGACGTCGCCGAAGGGCTGGCCGACAAGGCCCGCGCCGACGGGCTCACCCCGGTCGCGCTCGGCATCGCCGTGCCCGGAGTGGTGGACGAGGCGCGCGGTGTCGCGGTCTGGTCGGCGAACGTGGGCTTCCGGGACGTACCGCTGCGGGACCTGGCGGTGGCGCGGCTCGGCCTGCCCACGGCGCTCGGCCACGACGTGCGGGTCGGCGGTCTCGCCGAGGCCCGACTCGGTGCCGGGCGCGGCACCGGGCACGTTCTCTTCGTGGCGATCGGCACCGGCATCGCCGCCGCGCACGTGGTCGACGGCACGGCCGCCGTCGGCGCACACGGCGCCGCCGGGGAGATCGGCCACATCCTGGTCCGTCCCGACGGGCCGCGCTGCGGCTGCGGCCGGCCCGGCTGCCTGGAGGCGGTCGCCTCGGCCGCCGCGATCGGCCGCCGCTATGCCGAGCTGGCCGGCGAGTCGCCCGACGGGCCGGTGACGGCGGCCGAGGTGGCCGAGAGGGCCGCGGCCGGCGAGCCACTGGCCGGCCGGGTCTGGCAGGAGGCGGTCGAGGCGCTCGCCGACGGCCTGGCCTCCGGACAGGCGCTGTTCGACGTGGCGACCATCGTGCTCGGCGGCGGCCTGGCCCAGGCCGGGGACCGGCTGCTCGTCCCCCTGCGGGCGGCGCTGCACGAGCGGATGACCTTCCACCGGGAGCCGCGGCTGGTCGCGGCGGCCCTCGGCGACGAGGCCGGCTGCCTCGGCGCCGCCCTGCTCGCCCTGGACGCCGCGCGCGTCCGTGACCATCAGGAGAAGCGATGACCGTACGGGTGAACGGCCGAGTGGTGACCCCGAACGGTGTCATCCGGCAGGGCTGCGTCGAGTGGGCCGGTGACCGGATCACCGCGGTGGCGGAGTATCCGTCGGTCCGCGACGGGCACTGGATCCTGCCCGGCTTCGTCGACATGCACACGCACGGCGGTGGTGGGCACACCTTCACCACCGGGGACGCCGACCAGGCCCGGGCTGCTGCCGGCTTCCACCTGGCGCACGGCACCACCACCCTGCTGGCCAGCCTGGTCAGCGCTCCCTTCCCGCTGATGCGTGCCGCCACCGAGGCGTTCGCCCCGCTGGTCGACGAGGGCGTGCTGGCGGGCATCCACTTCGAGGGGCCCTACCTCTCCGCCGCCCGCTGCGGTGCGCAGAACCCGGAGTACCTGCGCGACCCGTCCACCGACGAGCTGGCCGAGCTGATCGAGCTGGGTGCGGGCGCGATCCGGATGGTCACCCTCGCCCCGGAGCGCGACGGCGCGCTGGAGGCGATCAAGCTGCTCACCGCCCAGCGGGTGGTGGCCGCGGTCGGCCACACCGACGCCACGTACGACCAGACCCGCGCCGCGGTCGCCGCGGGAGCGAGCGTCGGCACCCACCTGTTCAACGGCATGCGGCCGGTGCACCACCGCGAGCCGGGTCCGGTGGTGGCCCTGCTCGACGCGCCCACCGTGGTCTGTGAGCTGGTCGCCGACGGGGTGCACCTGCACGACGGCACGCTGACCTTCGCCACCTCGACCGCGGGCCCGGACCGGGCTGCCCTGATCACCGACGCGATGGCCGCCGCCGGGATGGCCGACGGTGAGTACGAGCTGGGCGGCCAGGCCGTCACGGTGGCCGACGGGGTGGCCCGGCTGGCCCGCGACGGCACGATCGCCGGCAGCACCCTGACCATGGACGCCGCACTGCGGCACGCCGTGGACGCCGGCATCCCGATCGCGGACGCGGCCCGGATGGTGGCCACCACCCCGGCCCGCGCCATCGGCCTGGGTGACCGGGTCGGCGCCCTTCAGGTCGGCCTCCGCGCCGACCTGGTGGTGCTGGACGAGGACCTGAACGTGGTCCGGGTGCTGCGCGGCGGCTCCTGGGTGGAGTGACGCCCGCTGCTCCGCGGGCGTAGGTGCGGCCGGTCGGGGGCGATCCGGGGCGAGGTCGTCAGCGACCGCCACTTAAGGGCGGCCATCGCGGCGTCGTCGCCGGTGCGACGATCACCGCGGTCAGACGATGGTGGGGACCTCGACGCCGAGCACGGCCTGCTCGTCGGGGCGGTGCACCAGCACGTCGACAAGGTACGACTGGACGGCGTGGCGCATCCCGACGTCCCGGCCGGCCCGCTCGGAGAGCAGCCACTTGTGCTCGATGATCTGCGCGAACAACTCCTGCGGCTCCAGCTTGCGACGCAGGTGCGCGGGCACGGCCCGGACCACCGGCTCGAAGACCTCGGTCACCCACCGGTGCGCCGCCTGCTGCTCGTCGGCGAGGTCGCTCTCCGCCCGGTAGGCGTCCAGGTCGTTGAGCAGCTTGCGGGCCTGGTTCTCCTCGGCGTCCAGGCCGGTCAGCCGCAGCAGCCGCCGGGTGTGGTAGCCGGCGTCGACCACCTTCGGCCGGACCAGGTAGCGTCCGTCGTCGATGGTCGACATGGCCACCTCGGCCACGTCGAAGCCCAGCTCGTTGAGGCGGCGGATCCGACCCTCGATGTCGTGTCGGGCCTCCCGCTCGACCGCCTGCTCGTAGGTGATCTCGTGCCAGAGCCGCTCGTACCGCTGCACGACCTCCTCGCAGACCACCTCCGGGTCGATGGACTCGTGCAGCAGGCCAGCAGCCTGGAGGTCGAGCGCCTCGCCGAAGATGTTCACCCGGGCGATTTCCAGGTCCTCACCGCGCTGGCCGTTGGAGAGCGAGGTGTGCAGCGCACCCGTCTCCGCGTCCACCAGGTACGCGGCGAACGCGCCCGCGTCCCGCCGGAACAGCGTGTTGGACAGCGAGCAGTCGCCCCAGAAGAAGCCGGTGAGGTGCATCCGCACGATCAAGGCGGCGAGCGCGTCGAGCAGACGGCTCATCGTCTCCGGTCGCAGCGTGTGCGAGAAGAGCGCCCGGTAGGGCAGGGAGAACTGCAGGTGCCGGGTGATCAGCACCGATTCGAGGGGCTCCCCGTCCTCGGTCTGCCGATCGGCGACGACCGCCACCGCCTCGACCGATGGGAAGTCGATCCGCTCCAGCGCCCGGAGCAGGTCGTACTCCCGCTCGGCGATCCGCTCGCGAGTCTCCTTGAACGCGTACACGTAGTCACCGAGACGGACGAACCGGACGATGTGCCGGGAAATGCCCTTCGGCAGGGCGACCAGGTGCTGGGCAGGCCACTCCTCCAGCGGTGTCGACCACGGAAGGTCGAGCAGCGCCGGGTCCACGAGGGCAGAGGTGATCCGCACGGGCACAAGCATGCCGCCTCGCCCCCCGCATCCGCCTCCCATCGTGGCTGGGCCCACAGCGCCGCACACCCCGGCCTCGCCCGAGGCCGGTAGCGTGGTCCCGTGCTCAAACCCATGGCGGTACGACGTGACCTGCGGCTGCGGCCGGTTCGCCCGGCCGGCTGGTGGTTCGACGCGCTGCTGCTGGTCGGGTTCGGCGCGTTGACCCTGGCCCTCGCCGCAGGGGCGTTGCTCGGGTGGGACCTCGCGGTCCGCGAATGGGCCTACGCCCACCACCCCGCGCCGATCTACTGGACGGCTCGGGTGTTCAACTTCCTCGGGCAGGGTGGCTGGTTGCTGATGCCGCTCTCCGGGGCGCTCGCCCTGGCAGTGGCGTGGCGGGCCCGCACAGTCCGGCCGCTGCTGCTGGTGGCGGGGGCGTTCGTGCTCCTGTACCTGACGGTCGGACCGCTCAAGGTCCTGACCGACCGGGCCGCGCCCAGCTCGGATCTGCCGCCGGCCCAGTCCGTCCGGATCTTCAACGACCTGCCGCCCACCGAGTACGGCCTCTCCTACCCGTCTGGGCACGTCGCCAACGCGATCGTCTGGTACGGGGTGATCGCCGTACTGCTGACCGCGCTGACGGCCGGGCGACTGCACCCGACCGTGCACCGGCTGGTCCGATTCGCCCCGCCGGCGATCCTGCTGGTCACCACCACCTACCTGAACTTCCACTGGCTCACCGACGGAGTGGCGGCGCTGCTGCTGGGGCTGTTCCTGGACCGGCTGCTGCACCGGGTGCCCTGGGACGACGTGCCGCTACCCGGCCGGCTACGCGAATGGGACCGGCCGTTCACCTCGTACCCCTAGGGTTCGGCGGTGGATCAACTGGCGCGCAGGCTGGGCGTACCCGATGCGGTGGTCATCGGGCTCGGGTCGATGCTCGGCGCCGGCGTCTTCGTGGTGTTCGCCCCGGCCACGGCGGCGGCCGGCGGCGCCGGGCTGCTGCCCGCGCTGGCGCTCGCCGGTTTCATCGCCTTTTGCAACGCGACCAGCTCGGCGCGGTTGGCGGCCCGCTACCCGGAGTCCGGCGGCACCTACGTCTACGGCCGGGAACGCCTCGGGCCGTTCGCCGGGTTCCTGGCCGGCTGGGGTTTCGTGGTCGGCAAGACGGCGAGCTGCGCGGCGATGGCGCTGACCATCGGCGCGTACCTGTGGCCCGCTCAGGCCCGGCTGGTCGCGGCCGCCGCGGTGCTCGCGGTGACCGCGGTGAACCTGCGCGGCATCGGTAAGACGGCCACCGTCACGAAGCTGCTGGTCGCGGTGGTGCTCGCGGTGCTGACCCTGGTCGCGGTCGTCGGCGTCGCCGGCGGTGATGTCGCCCTGGGCCGGCTCGGCGACCCCGGCGGCTCCGGCCGGGGCGTGCTCACCGCCGCCGGGCTGCTGTTCTTCGCCTTCGCCGGGTACGCCCGGATCGCCACCCTCGGCGAGGAGGTACGCGACCCGCGACGGACCATCCCCCGCGCGGTGCCGCTGGCGCTCGGCGCGGTGCTCGCGATCTACCTGGTGCTGGCCGTCGTCACGCTCGGCGTACTCGGCGCCGACCGGCTGGCCGGTTCCGCCGCGCCCCTGGTCGACGTGGTGACCGCCGCCGGACTGCCCGGGCTGACCTGGGTGGTCCGCGCCGGGGCCACGATCGCGGTCACCGGAGTGCTGCTGTCGCTGGTCGCCGGGGTCGGCCGGACCACGCTGGCGATGGCCCGCCGCCGCGACCTGCCCGGCGCGCTGGCCGCCGTGCACCCCGTGCGCCAGGTGCCGCACCGCGCCGAGCTGGCGGTGGCCGCCGTGGTGATCGTGGTCGTACTGCTCGGCGACGTGCGGGACGCGATCGGTTTCTCCAGCTGCACCGTGCTGGTCTACTACGCGATCACCAACGCCGCCGCGCTGACCCTGGGCCGGGACCCGGGCCGGCGGATACCGGTTCAGGTGCTCGCCGGCCTAGGGCTGGTCGGCTGCCTGCTGCTCGCGGTCAACCTGCCGCTGGGCAGCGTGCTGGCCGGCTTCGGCGTGCTCGCCGTCGGCGCCGCGTGGCACCTCGTGCGGCAGCGGAGTCGCTGACCGGTCAGGCACCGGATGGGCCGCGCCGGGGGCCGCGGCGGCGACCTCCCAGTCCGCCGGCCCGGGCGTCGAGCGGGATGCCGCCGGCGGGGTCGACTCTCCGCCGAGAACCGGCCCGGCCGGCCGGGGAACCGCACCGGTGCGGGCGGGCGGGGCACACTGCCTGGTCAGCCAGTCCAACCCACGTCGGCGGGCGACCACGGTGAGCCGATCACCCGCGAAGATCACCTGGCGGGGATCGAGGTCCTTCCACCAGATCGTCTTCGCCCCGCCGGCCGGCGTCCGTGCGATCAGTCGGACCTGCCCGTCGCGGTTGACCACGTCGAGCGGCCGACCGTCCAGCTCGGAGCCGGGCGCGACCGGCACCTCGGCGACCGGCAGCGCGTGCCGGTCGACCGGGATGGTGGTGATGACCGCCCGTTCGGTGAGAGCCCCGATGAAGGCCGGGGCCGCCAGGTACGAGACCGAACGGGACACCCCCAGGGCGAACGTCTCCTCCACCCGCTCGGCGAAGTCACCGTCGAAGAGCCGCAGCACCACCCGCAGATCGGTGCGGAGGTCCCGGGCGGCCAACGCCGCCTCCAGGTTGGCCACGTCGTCGGTGGACGCCACCACCAGCGCCTGGCAGTCGGCGACCGACGCGGCGGCAAGGGTCTCCGGCAGCGCGGCGTCCCCCACGATCAACGGCACCTCCAACTGCCGCGCCAGGGTGCCCCCGCGCGGCTCGGGGTCCTTGTCGATCGCCACGACCTCGACGTCGTACTCGCGGAGCTGCGCCATCACCCGGGTGCCGACGTTGCCGAGGCCGATCACCACCACGTGCCCGGCCCGGGCCGGTTGCAGCTTGCCGGTGTGCAGGGCCAGCCGCGCGTTGACGATGCCGTCCACCACCACCGCGGTGATCAACGGGATCAGCGCCAACCCCGCGAGGTTGAGCACCACCTGCATGATCTGCGCGTCGGCCGCCTTGTCGGTGTCCGGATCCGCACCGCTGAGCGTGGTGACCAGCGTCAGGTACAGCGCCTCCACCGGGGAGACGTCCTCCGCCCGGGAGATCAACGCGCCGAGCACCGCGATCACCGCGAGCACCAGCATCACCGCGATGCCGATCTTGCGGGTGGCGAAGCCCCGTACGGCCCGCAGCAGCACCGCCATCGGCCGTCGTCGACGGCGGGCCCGGACCAGCCGGCGCGCGGCCACCTCGGTGGCCGGTGGCTGGCCGGTCGCCTCGGCGAGCACCAGGTCGGCGCCGGCCTGCTCGGCCGGCAGCAGCTCCACCCCCTGCGCCTCGCTGAAGTCCGCCAACGCGCAGACCACGTCCTGCGGTCGGACGTCGGCCCGCCGCGCCACCCGCAGCGTCTTGTCCCGGTGCTGGAAGGAGTTCGGGTCGACCTCGCCCAGCGCGGCGGCCACGAACGCCGGCGCGGCCATCTCGGCGTCGGAGAGCACCTCGACCGGCGCCTTGAGCAGCTTGCGCACGCCGTCAGCGAGGGTGCCGTTGAACATCCGCAGCACCTGACGGACCCGCTGGTCGACGGCCTGTGCGCAGAGCGCGGCGTGCAGGTTGCCCACGTCGTCCTGGTGCAGCAGGGCCAGACCGGTCGCCCCGGCCAGACCGGCGGCCTCGAAGGTGGCCACGTCCAACCGCTCCGACCGGACCACCCGCACGCCGCGCAGCCCGGCCACGTCCGGCCCGTTGCTGCGGTAGCGCTCCGGCACCACCACGGTCACCCGGGCCCCGCCGGCCGGCAACTCGGATTCGAGCATCGCCCGGGCCACGTAGTAGGCCAGCGCGTCGCGCCCACAGATCACGTAGTGCGGTCGCGGGTCGCCGGCGGCTCGCAGCCGCCAGTTCCACTCGACCGCCCGTCGCGCCCGGTCCCGCCACGGCTCCGCCATGCCCGGATCGTAGCCAGCACGGCCACGGTGGGGGACCCCGTCCGGATCATCCCGACCAGGCATGCCGGCCCAGGCGGCGGGTAGAGCAGCGGCATGCAGACCTTCCTCCCGTACCCGGACTTCCTGGCCAGCGCCCGCACGCTGGACCAGAAGCGGCTGGGCAAGCAGCGGGTGGAGGCCATCCAGGTGCTGCGCGGGCTGACCCGACCCGGGTACGGCTGGCGGAACCACCCGGCGGTGAAGATGTGGGCCGGGTACGAGGAGGCGCTCACCCGCTACGGGCTGGACATGTGCGCGGTCTGGTCCGAGCCGGGCAGGGCCGACACCTGCGCCACCACGCTGACCGTCGACCTCACCGCCGCCTGCGGCGCCGGCGTCGTGCGTACCCAGGACGAACTGGCCCGGGCCGGTGAGCTGCCACCCTGGCTGGGTCGCGACGACCTGCACCTGAGCCACCGTTCGTCGCTGCTGCGCAAGGACCCCACGCACTATCGCCCGATCTTCGGCGACGACGTCCCGGAGGACCTGGAGTACGTCTGGCCCGCCTCCGACCGCACCCGTCGCTGCCTGCCGTAGAAAAGGGCAGACTGGGACGGGGAGGCGGTCATGGCGCTGTCGCAAGTGGTGGGTCGGCTCATCGGCGTACGCCAGCATCAGGTCGACCCCGGAGGCGGTGGCGCCGACCGCGTGCCGGGACCGGTCGCGGCGGTGGTGGTCGGTGGCGGCATCGCCGGCATGTCGGCGGCCGCGGTGCTGGCCGAGCGCGGTGTGGAGGTGACGGTGCTGGAGGCGGCGCCCACCCTCGGCGGACGGCTGGGCGCCTGGCCGGAGGCGCTCGCCGACGGCAGCCAGCAGAACGAGCACGGCTTCCACGCGTTCTTTCGGCAGTACTACAACTGGCGGTCCATCCTTCGCCGGGTCGACCCCGACCTGGGCTTTCTGAAGCCGATCCCGGGCTATCCGATCCTGAGTGCCCGGTGGCCGACCGAGGAGTTCGGCAAGCTGCCGCCCGCACCGCCGGCGAACCTGCTCGCGCTGCTGCTGCGCAGCCCCAGCCTGCGCCTGGCCGACCTGCGGCTGATGGACCGGGGCGCCGCGCTGCCGCTGCTCAGCTACGACCCGGTACGCACCTACGCCGAGCTGGACGCCACCACCGCCGATCAACTGCTGGCCTCGCTGCGGCTGCCGGACCGCGCCCGGGCGATGCTGTTCGAGGTCTTCTCACACTCGTTCTTCAACCACGAGGCGGAGATGTCCGCCGCCGAGATGGTCGCCCAGTTCCACTTCTACCTGCTCGGCAACCCGGAGGGGCTGGCCTTCGACTGCCCGGACGAGGACTACGCCACCGCGATCTGGCAGCCGCTGACCCGGCACGTGGAGAAGCACGGCGGCCGGGTGCTCACCCGGTCCGCGGCGACCGGGGTGCACCGCGACGCCGACGGTTGGCGGGTGACGACCGCCGACGGCGGCAGCCACCGGGCGCGCCACGTCGTGCTCGCCCTCGACCCGCCGGCGCTGGCCACGCTGGTCACGGCCTCCCCCGACCTGGCCGGGCAGGCACCGGAGCTGGTGGCGCGGATGCCCGCGTTCGGCACGCCCGGCCCGCCGTACGCGGTGGCCCGGTACTGGTGCGACGGGGACGTGGCCGCCGGTCGGGCGGTGTTCAGCGGGGTGTCCCGGCAGCCCACGTTGGACTCGGTGACGCTCTACCACCGGTTGGAGAACGAGTCGCGGCGCTGGGCGCGGCGGACCGGCGGTTCGGTCATCGAGCTGCACGCGTACGCCTGCGAGCCGGACGTGCCGGCCGAGGAGCTGGCCGAGCGGATGCGCCGTGAGCTGGTGGCGCTCTGGCCGGAGGCCGCCGGCCTGCGGGTCCGCGAGCTGCGCGCCCGGGTGGAGGCGCAGGCACCGGCGTTCACCCCCGGCAGCCACGCCTGGCGACCGGGGGTACGCACCGACGCGACCGGCCTCTACCTGGCCGGAGACGGGATCGCCACGGACTTCCCGAGCGCGCTGATGGAACGCTCCGCGGCGACCGGGATCATCGCCGCGAACCACATCCTGCGGGCGGAGGGCGGCGCGACCGAGCCGGTGTGGTCGGTACGACCCCGGGGCCTGTTGGCCGGGCGGTGATCAGCGGCCGTCGGGGCCGGGGGGCCGCGTCGGGGGTACGCCTTTGACGTGGCACCCGCACGCCCCCGGTCAGCCGCACGCTCCTTGACCTTCGGCTTCGGGCGGCCGTTGGCGCAGTGCACACGGACCTCACTGCGGTGCTCGTCGGAGGTCAGCTCGACCTCGACCCGCTTCGCCGGACCCGGGTCGTACGCCTCCGCCCGGTAGCCGGGCGCGGGCGCCACCGCGAGCACCTCGGCCGACGCCCCGAGGCAGCGGACGGTGACCGTCCCGCCCCGGGAGTCCACCGGCACCCCAGGTCGGGGAGCGGGCGTGGGTGCGGCGGTGGTCGGAGTCGGGCCGGCGGGCGGGGCGGTTGGGCTCGGGATACGCGTGCCGCCCGGATCGGTCGGAGGGCTGGTCCGGGCGCTGGGCGCGGCGGCGCTGGCCGGCGGGGCGGCGGGTGGGGCTGCGGGTGGGCGGGGATCGGCCGGGTCGGATGACTCGGCGGTCCTCGGCATCGCCACGGTGGTGGCGCCGCCCGGCCCGATGCCGGTCCGCGGCGCGTCCGCCCCCTGTCGCCGCGTGCCAGGGTCGCCGAGTGACCCGCCCATCGCCACCGCGGCGACCACCGCAACGCCGACCGCCAGCACTGCCCGCCCCCACCGCCAGGACCGGTGCCGCGCGGCACCGGTCGTCCCGGCTGCCGCACTGCCAGCCGGCTCGGCCGGCCTGCTGAACGAGGTGTCCGCCACCTCGGGAGGTCGCGCGTCCGATTTCGGCCGGCCCGCGACGGCAACGGCCGTCCCCCCGATGGCGGTCGGTTCGCCGCTCGCCTCCGGGGCGGCGGCCGGTCCGCGCCGGACGGCGGTCCGCTCGCCGGCGGCGAGCAGGATGCGGGCCGCCTCGGTGGCCGGCGGCCGGTCGGCGGGATCACGGGCCAGACACCAGCGGTACAGCCGGCGGATCTCGGCCGGCACTCCGACGATCTCGGGCAGCGGGTCGGGCTCGACATGCGCCGGCACGCGGAGCGTCCCGGCCCACGTACCGGGCGGCCGGCCGGTCAGCACGCGGTGCACGAGCAGGCCGAGGGCGTACACGTCGCAGGCCGGCAGAACCTCGCCGCCCTCCAACCGTTCCGGGGCGAGGTAGGCCGGCGTGCCCAGCAGCCGCCCCTCGAAGTCGAATTCCGGATCGCCGACGGCCGCCGCGATACCGAAGTCGAGCACCTTCGCGCCGGTGGGGGTGAGCATCACGTTGCCCGGCTTGATGTCGCGGTGCACCAGTTCCTGGGCGTGCGCGGCAGCGAGCGCGGTCGCCACCTCCGCGCAGACCCGCAGGCCGGCGCGGGGTGGCAGCGGCCCGGCGTCCAACCGCTGTTCGAGGGTGTGGCCGCCGAGCAGCTCCATCACCACGAACGGGACGTGGGCGCCGTCGAGCCTCGACTCGCCGTAGTCGTAGACGCTGGTGACGTGCGGGTGCGACAGCCTGGCGGCCGCCTTGGCCTCGGCCCGGATCCGCTGCCGGGCGTTGGCGTCCGAGGCGACGAGCACCTTCACCGCCACGTCCCGTTCGAGCACCTCGTCGTACGCCCGGTGCACCGCGGACATGCCGCCACTGCCGAGGCGCTCCAGGAGCCGGTAGCGGCCCGCAAGCAACTGATCACGCTGCACGACGGACAGCCTGCCGTACCGCCCCGGCGGGGCGCCAGCCGGGATCGAGATCGTCGAATGGCGGGAGCCGGCCAGCCTGCACCGCTTCGTGGCGGAGCCGGACCTTACGGCGACCGGCACGGCTGCGACGGGTCAGTCCCCGTCCGGCGGACGCCAGGCGAAGCGGGGCGTCCGGCGCTCGGCTACCGCTGCCACCCCCTCCCGGGCCTCACCGCTGGTCGCCACCTTCCGGTGCCACCAGGCGATCCGCGCCGGCCCGGCCCGGTCGTCCACGATCTCCTTCGCGGCGGCGACGCTCAACGCCGACCGCTGGGCGATCGCCGCGGTGAGGTCGTCCACCCGCGCGGCGAGCCGGTCAGCCGGCAGCACCTCGTCGGCCAGGCCGACCCGCAGAGCGCGCTCGGCGTCGATCAGCTCGGCGGTGAACAGCAGGTGCTTCGCGGCGGACGGGCCGACCAGCCGGGTCAGCCGGCGGGTGGTCGGCGCCGGGTAGACCAGTCCCAGCCGGGCCGGCGGTACGCCGAACCGGGCGTCGTCGGCGGCGATCCGCAGGTCGCAGGCGACCGCGAGTTGGCAGCCACCTCCGACGCAGGCGCCCCGGATCGCCGCCACGGTGGGCTTCGCGAAGCGGGCCAGCCGCTCCTCGGCGGCTACCGCGATGCTGGCGTCACCGGCGTCCAGCAGCTCGGCGAGGTCACCGAGGTCGGCGCCGGCGCAGAAGGCGTCGCCCGCGCCGGTGAGCACCAGCGCCCGTACGCCGGGGTCCGGTTCCAGCCGGTCCAGCAGTTCGGGGAGCTGTCGCCACATGGCCGCGGTCATCGCGTTGCGGCGGGCCGGGTTGTGGATCACCACGGTCGCGACCGGTCCGGTCACCTCGACGGTCAACTCCGCGTCCGACACGTCCACCCCTTCCCGCGCCACCGTCCGACGCCGCCGATACAGCGCTCCGGCGACGTGCGCCGTGCGGCGACCATAACGGCGCGGACCCGGCGACCACCGTTGAGGGGTGGCCGCCGGGCCCTCGCGTCGGTCAGGTCAGGAGACGGTGACCGCGGTGTCGTCGACCACGAAGGACGTCTGCAGCGAGGAGTCCTCGGTGCCGGTGAACTTCAGGCTGACGGTCTGACCGGCGTACGAGGCCAGCGAGAAGGAGCGCTGGGTGTAGCCGGCGGCCTTGTTCAGGTTGGAGTAGGTCGCCAGCGTGGCCAGCACGGTTCCACCGGAGTTCAGCACCTGCACGCGCAGCGTGTCGTACGCGACGCTGCTGGTGGTCTCGGCCGAGTCGATGTGCAGCCAGAAGCTGAGCGTGTAAGACGAGCAGCCGGACGGCAGGCTCACCGACTGGGCGAGCGTGTCGGTGTGGCTGCTGCCGTACCCGTCCAGCCACGCCTTGTACGAGCCGGTGCGGGCGGGCTGGCCGCTGGAGGTGGTGATCACGCCGGAGGTGGCCGTCCAGCCGGTCCCGCCGGACTCGAAGCCGGGGTTGGCCAGCTTCTGGCCCGGCGCGGTGCAGCCGCCGCCGGTGCCGTTCACGGTCAGCGTGTACGTCGCGCTCCGGGTGACCGAGCCCGCGCCGTTCACGGTGACCGAGTAGGTGCCGGGCGGGGCGCCCGCCGAGGTGCTGATGGTGAGGGTGGACGAGCCGCCCGAGGTCACCGAGGAGGGGCTGAACGCGGCGCTCGCCCCGCTCGGCAGGCCGGACGCGGAGAACGTCACGGTCTGCGCCGAGCCGCTGGTGGTCGCGGTGGCGACCGTGGTGGAGGCCGAGCCGCCCGGGTTCACCGAGCCGGCGGTCGGCGAGAGCGACACGGAGAAGTCGTTGCCGGTCGAGCAGGGCGCGTCGTTGCCGGCCACGTTCACCGCGGTCCAGGCGGCCTGCACGGCCTTGTACTCGGCGGAGCAGCTGCCGTACAGGTCGGTGGCCGCCCGCAGGCTGTATGCCCGGGCGGTGTTCGCCGGGTTGCTGGTGCTGACGTACGCCGTGTTGGAGGTGAAGTAGACGTCCAACGCCCGGAACCAGATCTTCTCCGCCTTGGCCCGGCCGATGCCGGTCATCGCGGGGGCGGAGCCGCACACCGGCGAGGTGCCGTACGCGGTGGCGCCGGTGCCCTCGGCGAGGTTGAAGTAGAAGTGGTTGGCGACCCCGGAGGAGTAGTGCACGTCCTTGTTCTTGGTGCTGGTGGACCAGCAGCTGTCGGACGAGCCGTCCAGCGACGGGTTGTACATGTAGCGCAGCGGCGTGCCGTTGCCGTTGATGTTGATCTTTTCGCCGACCTGGTAGTCGCCGGGGTCGGCGGACGTGTTGGCGTAGAACTCGACCATGTTGCCGAAGATGTCGCTGGTGGCCTCGTTGAGGCCTCCGGACTCACCGGAGTAGGTCAGGTCGCCGGGGACCACGTTCTCGGTCACGCCGTGGCTCATCTCGTGGGCGGCCACGTCGAGCGAGACCAGCGGGCGGGAGTTGCCCGAGCCGTCGCCGTAGGTCATCCGGGAGCCGTCCCAGAAGGCGTTGACGTAGTTGTTGCCGTAGTGCACCCGGCTCGGCACGCCGGTGCCGTTGCCGAAGATGCCGTTACGGGCGTGCACGTTCTTGTAGTAGTCGAACGTCTTGGCGGCGCCGAAGTGGGCGTCCACACCGGCGGACTGCCGGTTGGAGTTGGCCCCGGTGCCCCAGGTGTTGTCCGCGTCGGTGAAGGTGGTGCAGCTCGACGTGCCGTTGTTCATGTCGCAGGTCGAGCCGTTGCCGTGCGACGGGTCGATCATCTGGTACGTGCTGCCGGAGAGCGTCGTGTCGATGGTGACCGTGCCCGAGTAGAGGCTGTTGCCGGTGCCGGCCACCGCCTCGATCTCGTCGTACGACCCGATGGCCCCGCCGGTGGTGGCGTCGGTGATCACGTGCAGCCGCGACGGGGTCTGCCCGTCGGGCTGCCAGCCGCTCACCACCGTCTCCCAGGCCAGCCTGCCCCGACCGGAGCTGGCGTCGACGAACAGCTCCGGAATGCCGACGGCTTCGGCCTTGCCGGTGAACCCGGCACGGGCCGCCTTCTTCGCCGCCGCAGCGGTGACCTTGGCCGTGGTGCCGATGGTCAGCGGCGCGGCCAGGCCGACCGAGCTGCCGGCGTAGCTGCCGTTCGGCGCGGCGTGGATGACGAAGTCACCACCGTAGACGCGCAGCCCCTGATAGCTCCGGGTGTAGCGGGTGTGCGTGGCACCGGTGGCGTCGACCTTGGTGCTGTGCACCTGGTAGGACTCGGCGCTCGAACCCTGGACTGCACCGGGGTTCGTCCGAAGGACGGTCGCTGCCGGGGCCGGGGTGGAGGCGTCCGGAGCGGGGGCGGTGGGCGGAGCCGCATGCGCCGCGGTGGCGACGCAGGTCAGCAGGCCGCTGGTGAGCAGCGCTGCGCCGACGGCGGCGAGGGGTCGTTTCACGTGCCCTCCTGAAAGGAGAAAGATTGTGACGGGGGTAGTCACACATGTAGATATAACGATGTGTTGAGGAAAAGAGAAGGCCTGGACCGCTCCCAGACATCGACAGTGACCGTTCGGATGAGGGTGGCGACGAGGGAACCGTCGGCCGCAGCCGTACGTCCGAGCGGCATGAGACCCGCCTCGACGACCGGCGTCACCGCCGCGCTACTGGTCGCCCTCCTGGCCGGATGCACCAGCGCTGACCGAGCCGGCACCGCACCGGACCAGGCCACCGCCACCGTCGGCCCGGGACCGACCGGCCCGGCCACCGGCACCCCGCCGCCGACCGCCGTCCCCACCACTCCGGGCGTCCCCGTACCGACCGGCCCCGAGGCCACCGGCAGCGCGGCCACCCGCGTGATGCTGTTCCGCTCCGGCGGCTTCGCCGGGCGCGGCGACGCCGTGACAGTGGAATCCGACGGCAGATGGACACTGGTGGACCGGGCCGGCGGACGGCGTACCGGCCGGCTCGACCCCGCCGACCTCGGCCGGCTGCGCGGGCTCGCCGCCGACCCCCGGCTGGCCGCCGAGGCCCGCCGCCCGACCACACCCACCGGCTGTGCGGACGCGTTCACCTACCGGCTGACCGTCGGCGCCGTCGAGACCGGCTACGTCGACTGCCCCGCCGATCCCACCCCGCCCCCGGCCACCCGGGCGCTGGTCGAGCTGCTCCTGCGGGCCACCAGCTGATCGCCCGACCGGGCTCCGGCGACTCAGACCAGGTAGTCCGGCGGCAGACCCGTGCCGCGCAGCTCCGCCGGCAGGTGCGCCACATCGTTGAAGGCGACCAGGTTCGGCGGTGCGGCCGTCCCGTACCGGATGACGGTCAGCCCCGCGTTGTGGTGGTTCAAGCCCACCCACCGCCGCCCCGGTGCGTCCAGGGCGTGCCGGACCAGCCAGGCGATCAGAAAGCTGTGCGTCACGACCAGCTCACGGACCGGCTCGGCGCCGCCCGCGCCCTCGGCGTCACCGGCGACCGGGCCGGTCCACCGCCGTACCGCCGCCGCCGTCACCCGCGGCCCGTCGACCCGCTCGGCCGCCGAGAACTGGCCCAGGAACCTGTCGTACGCGGGCGGCAGGTCGGCGGCGTCCGTGTCGTGCGGGAGGTGGTCGCCGGCCAGCTCGCTCGCGTACACCGGAACCCCGGGCAGCGACGCGGCGACCAGCTCGGCGGTCTCCGCGGCCCGACGCAGCGGCCCGTGGTGCACGGCAGCGAACGACCGGCCCCGCAGCCGCTCGCCGAGCAGCCTGGCCTGCCGCCGGCCGCGCTCCGACAGGCCGGCCTCCGGCGACTCGGTCGCCGCGTCCTCCTGCTCCGCGTGCCGGGCGATGTACAGCAGCCGGGTGATCATGTCCCACACCTCAGCACACCGGGAGGCGCGGGATCTACCCCGCGCCTCCCGGTATGCCGCCAAACGTTTCAGTCCACCCGGCCGGAGGCCGCCCGCGCGAACGTGACCGACACCCAGAGCCAGCCGGCCGTCACCGCCAGGCCGAAGGCCACCATCACGGCCGGAGCCGGCCGGACGATCAGCGTCACCCAGGACACCGCGAAGAACGCGCCGGTCGCCAGGCTGTAACCCGCCCTGCCCCGCGCCCCGTGCCGCGCCGCCCGCCGGCCGACCACCACCGTCGCCGCGATCAGCGACACGAAGGAGACCGCCGCCACCAGGAAGTGCAGGCCGCCGTGCCAGCTGATCTGGCCGGCGCCCCGGGGCGTGCCGGCGGGAAACCCGTCGGCCGGGTCGGCACTGAAGATCCCCGCGCCCACCAGACCCAGCCCGTACAGGGCGAGCAGCCGGGACGGCCACACCGAACCGGCGCCGGTGGAGCGCCGGAGCGCCCCGGCGGCCGCCACGCACAGCACCCCGGTGGCCAGGAACGTGGCGATCTGGACCCAGCCCAGCTCACCGGTGCTCAATACGCTGACCGGGTGCCGCCGGAAATCGAAGCCGTCCCGGGCGAGCGCCTGGAGCAGCGCCGAGCCGGCGAAGATCGGGCCGGCGACGACACCACCGACCAGCAACGCACGGTCCCGGCCGGCGGTGGCCGGTCGGACCCCGGAGAGCGGAACCGCCTGGCTCATCGGTCTGCCCCTCAGGCCCGGGGGAACATCTGGCCGATGCGGATCCGGTTGCCGAACGGATCCCGGACGCCGAAGTCGATCCCGTACGGGCGCTCGGTCGGCTCGTCGGTGATCTCGACCCCCTTGGCCACCAGTTCCTCGTACGTCTTGTGGGCGTCGTCCGTGGTCATGAAGAGCGAGCCACCCAGCGCACCCTTGGTGAGCAGCTCCCGGACCTGCGCGGCGGTGGCCGGGTCCATCGCCGGCGGGCCCGGCTTCTCCAGCAGAACCTCGCGCTCCGGGTCGCCGGGCAGGTTGACCGTCAGCCAGCGCATGAAGCCGAGGTCCTGGTCGGTGTTGAGCTCCATGCCAAGCTTGTTCACGTAGAAGTCGAGCGCCTCGTCCTGGTCGAGGACGTAGATCTGGGAGCGGCTGATCGCGTTCATCGTCATGGGAACCACGCTAGACGCAGTGCCTGACCTGGTGCTTATCCAAAACTGCTGGGTCGGGTCCAAGCCTTGGCGAAGCAGGACGGCACGTTCACCGGCGCCGAGCGGCGGCGGAACTCCGAGGGCGACGCCCCGACGATCTGCCGGAACGTCCGGCTGAACGTGCCCAGGCTGCCGAAGCCGACGGCGTAACAGATGTCGGTCACGTCGCGATCGGTCTCCACCAGCAGCGCCATCGCCCGCTCGACCCGCCGACGTTGCAGGTAGCGGTGCGGGGTCTCACCGAAGGTGGCCCGGAAGGTCCGGATGAAGTGCGCCTCGGAGACGTGCGCGATCCGGGCCAGCGCGGGGATGTCCAGCGGCTGGGCGTACGCCCGGTCCATCGCGTCCCGGGCACGCAGCATCGCCCGGTTCGACTCCTCCACCGCGCGACTCATCGGCTCGCGTGCACCCCTTGGCTGGACGACATCGTCGCGGGTCGGCCGCCCACGCTCGTGCTGCCGCCCAGCATACGGCGGGTGCCGACGGTTACCGCTCGCGCGCGGTCGGGCAAAGCGACATAATGCGATACTTTGACATGCTTTACGCCGCACTCCTCGGCCGCACTTGCAGAGTGTCGGTTCTGGGCGATACGTATCAGCCGCCGGCTGCCCTACCCTGATGCGGGGACGAGCATTTGCGAACTCTCAAGAAAGCAGGGCATGAGGGGGCGACACCCAGGGACGCGAGCGAGTCACGCCCATCCGGAGAGGGAGTAGTTTGGCCAGGTCAGCCCACTTTGAGTGGCGGTCAGGGCAAGGCGGGATCCGTTCACGATGAACGTCAAGGCCGACTGTCCATTCTGCGAAATCGTTCTGCGCGAGACCCCGGACACCCGAGAGGTCTATCGCGACGAGCGCGTGGTTGCCTTCTTTCCACTGGAGCCGGCGACTTTGGGCCACACCCTCGTGGTGCCGCGTGATCACATCCCCGACATCTGGTCACTGGACGAAGAAGCCGCCGCCCACCTGGCGCGCATCACGTTGAAGCTCTCGCATGCGGTGAAGTGCGCGACCGAGCCGGAAGGATTGAACATAATCCAGTCGAACGGCGCGGTTGCCACCCAGACCGTGCCCCACTTGCACATCCATGTGGTCCCCCGCTGGTCCGGCGACCAAATGGGACGCATTTGGCCCTCAGAAACCAGTTACTCGGAGACGCAGAAGGATGACGTCTGGGAGCGACTCCGAGACGAGTGCCGGAAGGTTGGTGGGGAGTGATGCAACCGGTTGACGTGATAGCCGTCGATCCCGACGATCGGCGGAAGCACCTGGACTACATCCAGGCGGTCGTGACGCGTATGTCCTCAGCATCTTCGACGGCCAAGGGTTGGCTGCTCCCGGTGGTGACCGCAACGTACGGGTACGCATTGACCCGGAACGCAGACCTCGTTGCCGCGCTAGGAATCGCAGCCGCACTCCTGTTCGGTTTCCTCGACGCGAATTACCTGCGGCAGGAGAAGGCATACCGGCGACTCTATGACGCGGTAGCGCGTGGGACGCGAAACGTCCCCCTATTCTCACTCGACCCTTCTGACGCCGACGATCCGGTTCCTGCCGCGGCTACCCGCGGACAACGAATCCGATTGCGCCTCAGACGCTGGTTTCCCAACGCCACTGTGTGGCTCTCATGGTCAGTTGCTCCATTTTACGGAGCCCTCGTCGCCATCGGTTGCTCGATAGCTTTGTTCGCGTGATGGCGGTTCAACCTGCCCGCTTGCCCGACATCTCGGCGAGTTGCGCGCACTCCACCCCACGGCCGGCGCGGCTGCGCCGATCCCTCTGACCCCTACTAGCAAGCCCCCGGCCGACAGCTGACGTCCATCCCGACCTTCACTGGGTGTCGGGCTCACTTCGACCAGGCGACGTAAAGGTCGCGGCCGGCTCACGGCGACGCTCGCCGTGAGAAGCCGATGGAATATTGGAGCCCCCGGCCGGGATCGAACCGGCGACATCTCGCTTACAAGAACTCTGCGCTTCGTCCGGCGCGATCCGTGCACGTCTTTGACGTCGGGCGTTGGTCCGCAGCTTTCCGGCCTCGCCCCCACCCGTCTGGCCCTGTTGCTGTCATCGTTGCTGTCGACAGCATCAGGGCCACCGCCGCTTAGCGCTGGTCGACGGTCGACGCTTGCTGCCCGAGAAACTCGCGGAGGAGCCGGCAGAGGTTCGAGATGGCCCGCTTGTGGTCGGTATCGCTGACAAGGCGGTCCTCGGTGGCATCCTCACCGAAGGTCTCCGCTAGCACCAGAGACCAGAAGGCAAGGCTGCTGCCACGGTGGCGCACCGAGGCATTGTCCCTGACCACGACCTCTTCGGTGCGAAAGAACGACCGGGCGGCGAGGAGCTGCGCAAGCCGCAAGGCTGAGCTGCCCCAACGGTCCGTCAACGTCCATGGGCGTCCGGCCTCGGTCGTACCCGTCGTCACCCACTTGGTCACCCAACCGGTGTCACTGTCCCCTACCGGGTGGGGCTACGACGGCCTTCGCCGGGAGCGGTCGACTCGGGTGCTGGCTTGCAGTCATTCGAGCACTTCGCGTGTGTCCGGCCAATGCCTCCCAGGACAACGGTGGACTCGCTCAGTTGGGCATAGAGGGATGTAATGCGGCTCTCCGGGACAGTCCGAGGACCGACGGAGAGTGCGGTGATCCGTAGATTGATGACGGACATCGCCCCGCTCTTGTCGCGCTCAAGCTGCCAGGTACCGGAGCCATCCAGGCGGTCTCGCGACTGGTCGAAGGGTGACGGTCGATACTTCTCCAGGTCACCCGAATAGAGCCTCTCAGCGATGTCTGACGCCTCGAAACTGCCGTCGGCCGCGAAGTGCAGGAGTGCACCACTCGCTTCATGCTGCCAAGATCCAACGACGTCGGCCGGCGTCATCGACGCCGCGGGCGCGTAGGTGCGGCATGACTCCCCGAAGCAGCCGGTGAGCATCGCGAGCAGAAGGATCGCGAGTACAAGCTTGCGCATGCCTGTCATCGTGAGCGCGATCGATCATCAGGCACAAATCACGTGCGCCGTCGTTGGGCAACGGCGCTTGCTGATTGCCTCTGGACCTGCGTGAAGGTCACCTTGACGGCTCGTTGGAACGCCGCGATGGGTCGACGCGCGACGAGGCCGTGGTGGGGATGCGGCGCGAGCATCACGGGCAGGCCCCACCTTGGCAACGCCGGCCCGAGGGGTCGCAGAGGCTGCGGGGTCAAGGGCGGCCCGCAGGGCCGTCGCGCAGCGATGCGAAGCGCCCTTGAGGCCGGAGGGGCGGCCCCGCATCCTCCGCGCCGCATCCCCACCACGGCCGGCGGTGACCCGTCCAACGGCGCGCCGGCACGACGGCCGCCGCGCCCCGGCCGGCTGCCGGCCCACCAACTCTCGCCCCCAACGCCCTGTCGTTCTGCGGCGGCCCTCCGGGCTTTCCCGCTTCCGCGCCAGCCGCTGGGCGTGTTGCGTGGCCGGAGCGGAGCGGCAGCGGAGTGCAGGCCGCGCGCCCTGGCGACGGCGCGTGCGGCCCGTTCAGGGCCGCCTTGAAGACGCACAGAAACTTTGAACCACTTCGCCGGCAGCCGGCTGTCCTGTCTCGGGACCTGCGTGACAGATCGGTCTCGGGACCTGCGTGACGCTCTGCGGAGCCTGGGATCCGCGACGCATCTCAGCTCCATCCACTAGGCGTTGGGCCGAGTAGCGCGG